>JBJTYE010000212.1:0-13473 GCA_046082625.1 Actinomycetota bacterium
CCCGGTCAAGTTCTACGAGCGCGGCTCGCAGCCGCTCGAGATCGTCGGCACGCGCCAGTGGTACATCCGCAACGGTGGCAAGGACCAGCCGCTGCGCGACTCACTGGTCACCCGCGGCGGCGAGCTGGTGTGGCACCCCGACTACATGCGCCACCGCTACGACAACTGGGTGGGCGGCCTCAACGGCGACTGGCTCATCAGCCGCCAGCGCTTCTTCGGTGTTCCCGTTCCGGTGTGGTACCCGATCGGTGCCGATGGCGAGATCGTCTACGACACTCCCATCGTTCCGTCCGAGGACACGCTGCCGATCGACCCCTCCACCGATGTGCCGCCCGGTTACGTCGCCGCGCAACGGAATCAGCCCAACGGTTTCGTCGGTGATCCCGATGTCATGGACACCTGGGCGACGTCGTCGCTGTCGCCCCAGATCGCCGCCCATTGGGGTGACGACGAGGATCTGTTCGGTCGGGTCTTCCCCATGGATCTACGACCCCAGGGCCACGACATCATCCGCACGTGGCTCTTCAGCACGGTGGTCCGATCCCATTTCGAGCACGATTCGCTGCCCTGGAACAACGCCGCTCTGTCAGGGTGGATTCTCGATCCCGATCGCAAGAAGATGTCCAAGTCCAAGGGCAACGTGGTCACTCCCATCGATCTGTTCGAGAAGTTCGGATCGGATGCCGTGCGCTACTGGGCGGCATCGGCGCGACCGGGTGTCGACACGGCCTTCAGCGAAGAGCAGATGAAGGTCGGCCGCAAACTGGCTACCAAATTGCTGAACGCATCGAAATTCGTCCTCGGAATCGGCGAGCCACCAACCGGAGCTTCGGTGACCGACGCCGTGGATCTGGCGATGCTGGCTCGAGTGGCCGCCACGGTCGCGGAGGCCACCGACGCCTTCGAGAACTACGACTACGCCCGGGCCCTCGAACGTACCGAGGCCACCTTCTGGTGGTTTTGCGACGATCACGTCGAGTTGGTCAAGGGACGGGCCTATGGCGCTCTCGGTGCGACGGCAGCCGAGTCGGCCCAGGTGGCGATGCGCCGGGCCTTGTCGGTTCTGCAACGGCTGCTCGCTCCCTTCATGCCCTTCACCACCGAGACCGTCTGGCGTTGGTGGTACGACTCGTCGGTGCACCGATCCGCCTGGCCAGAGGTAGCCGAACTCGGTCCAGTGGGTGACGACGTCATTCTCGACCCCATCGGGGGGATCCTGAGTCAGATCCGTCGAGCCAAGACCGAGGCCAAGACGTCGCAGAAGACCCAGGTCGCTCGAGCCACGGTGACCGGATCACCAGCGGCGCTCGCCGGATTCGAACTGGGTCGGGCCGATCTCTCCGAAGCAGGGAGCGTGCTCGAATGGGTCGTCGTCGCCGAAGCCGACCGGGAATCGGTCGAGGTTCATGTCGAATTGGCCGAATCGTCCTCGTGAAGGGGCCGACGTCGAACACGAGTGGGGCTCGGATAGTTTGATCCGCCTGTGACGGACCGGGACGGGACATCGATCGAGAGCGGGCGACGACGTCGCCGCACCTGGCCGCAGCGGCTGCTCCTGACCATGAATTCCGTGCTGGTGGTGGCGTGTCTGGTGGCGGCGACGGTCATCTACTACGGCAGCGAGAAGGCCAACGATCGCAAAGTGGTGGAAATCTTCGGTTCGCAGAACATTCCGACACTCACACTCCCCTCCACCTCGACACCCGGTGAGACCGCCCCCAAGGTCGACCTCACCGCCAAGAATTTCCTCATCACTGGCAGCGACAACGGTGCGTGCGTGGACCCCGACTCTCCGTATGCCGGCGCTTTCGGAGATCGCAGCGGACTCGGTGAGCGAGCCGACACGATCATGGTCCTGCGTCTCGATCCGACCACCAACGCCGCCGCAGTTCTCTCGTTCCCCCGCGACTTGTGGGTCCCCATCGGGGGCAAGTCCACCAAGAGCCGGATCAACAGTGCCTTCAACCGCGATGATCCCAATCGTCTGATTCTCACCCTGTACGACAACTTCGGCATCACCATCGATCACTACGTCAACATCGACTTCTGCGCCTTCAAGAAGATCGTCGACGCCGTCGGCGGGGTGAAAGTTCCCTTCGCCACTCCCATCAAGGACGAGAACACCGGTCTGCTCATCGAAGCGGCCGGCTGCCACACCTTCCAAGGAGAGGAGGGGCTGGCCTACGTCCGATCCCGCAAACTGCGTTACTTCGATGCCGAGCGCCAGGTCTGGCGAGAAGATCCGGCCGCCGACCGCGGGCGCATCTCGCGTCAGCAAGATTTCCTCCGTCGTGCCATTCAGAAGGCCATCGACAAGGGAAGCGGCAGTCCGCGAGTGGCCAAGCAACTCATCGACGCCGGTATTCAGAACGTGATCCTCGATTCCAACTTGACTGCCGGAAAGATCCTGGAGTTGGCCATGGCCATGCGCGAACTCGATCCGGCGACCATGCGCACGTACCAGATCGAAGGAACCGGAACCATGATCGGCGGCCAGGCGGTCATCGAGCCGAATCTCGAATCCAAGGAGATGTTGGCGATCCTCGCCATTTTCCAGGGCACGGCACCCTTGGCTTTCGCTCCCGTTCAGGTCGACCCTGCGACGACGGACGGGCCCACCACCACGGTCGGGTCGTCGTCCACCACCGTGGCCACCAGCGTCGAGTCGAACAACGTGGGCATTCTCCCGATCGACGATCCCGCCTGTCGCTAGTCGCCCAAGACCTGCTGCAGCGCGGCCGGAATGTCGCTCGGTCCGTCGACAACGGCGATCCGCGCACCGATCACTCCCGCAAGAGCTCGGGCTTCGGCATCATCGCCAGCTGGAGCGACGATGACGATCTCGTCGAGAGCACGCGCCGCGGCCTCGACGTCCCCCTCGACCGTGGCCCGACAATCGCTCAACACCACGGCGATCCGTCGACCAGCGCGGGAACGACCGAGTTGTTGGCCAGCGGCACGGAGAGCCCCGGCCAAGTCGGTGGTGCCGAAACCGCGCAATGCAAGAACGTCGTTGACCACCGATTCGCCGGGCTTGTCCGAGCCCTGACTCTTGGCCACCACCACGTCCTTGCCGAAGGCCACGACGCTGTAGTCCTGGGGACTGCGCCAGGCCACGGCGGCCGCGGCCATGGCCGACGTGGCCAGCGGTTTGCCTCCCATCGAACCACTGCGATCGACCAGCAAGGAAATGGCGGTTCCCGGTGTGGCCCAGGACCGCACCTTCAGACCGTCGGGATCCACCGCGGACCGCGCCGCGCGCGCCTCGATGATGGCGGCCATCGAAGCATCCAGATCGATGTCGCCGGCGTCGGGACGGTACGGAGTCGTGACCATCTTGCCGATGCCACGGGGACGGGTCGGCCCCCGCCGGGACACGTCGAGGAAGAGACGACCGGCGAGGCGTCGGGCCAGATCTCGCAACGCCGGATCCGTCGCACCGGTGAGATCGGCGAGCAGAGCCAACATGGCATCGGGGTCCTCGTCCATCGCTTCGTCCACTGCCGACTCGTCCAACTCGCCGACTTCGGGTGACACCTGCTCGAACTGCGGATGCCGGGCCAGTTCGCGCCGGGACAGCGTTCGTTTCGATGCTTCCTGCACCGCTTCGTCGGCGGCCGCGCCCTCCTGGGTCAGGGATTCGCCCCCGTCGGGGCGCTCGCTTTTCCCCCGGCGACCTCCGGAGCGAAGACCGCCGACCACAGATCGCGTACCACGTCCTCGGCGGTGCGCGGACATCCCTCGCGCACACGTATCCGACCCGACAGTGCCACCAACGCCGCGTCGAGACCGACACCGGGATCGAGCACCGTGGACCCGCGCACCGCCGCCAGAGACGAGGCCACGGCCGCCATGTCGATGGCGCCGCGTACCGACGACCCCACCCGCAGATCGGCGTGATCGCGGGTGCGGCGCACCAAGTCCACGACTTTGGCCAGCCAATCCGGAGGCAGATCACCTGTGTCGCGACCGGCGATCCTGGTCTCCACCTCGGCACTCTGGTACCCCACCGACACCCGACAGACGCGGTCGTAGACCGCGCCGGAGATGCGGGCCGTGCCCACCGCATCGAAGGGGTTCATGGCCGCCACCAACCGGAATCCGGGATTGGCGGTGATGCGACCGAGTCGCGGGACGTTGAGCTCGCCCTCGCTCATGACCGTGATCAGAACGTTCAGAGTCTCCTCGGGAATGCGATTGATCTCTTCGACGTAGAGCAGGGAGCCCTCGCGCAAAGCGGTCACCAGCGGGCCGTCCACGAAGACATCGGCTTCGTATCCTTCGGAGAGCACACGCGCCGGATCGAAGTGGCCCACGAGCCGCGCCGGCGTCAATTCCGCATTCCCCTCGACGAACACGAACCCGATACCGAGGCCTTCGGCCACGGCCCGCAGGAGCGTGCTCTTGCCGGTACCGGGTGGCCCCTCCAACAACACGTGTCGATCGGCATCGAGGGCCGCCACCACCAGTTCGATTTCGCGGCGACGGCCGACGACGGTCGACTCGAGGGACGCGATCAACGACGCTCGGGAGACGGACCCCATGAAGATCGATGTCTCAGGCGTTCACGATCACGCCACGGATGTTGGTTCCGTCGCGCATGGCCTGGTAGCCCTCGTTGATCTGCTCGAGCTGGTAGGTATTGGTGATGAGCTCTTTCAGCTTCAACTGACCGGCCCTGTACATGTCGAGAAGGGCCGGGATGTCGGCCCGCGGATTCAAGGAACCGAAAATGGTCCCTTTGATCTCCTTGTTCCACATGGCCAGGTTGAACAAGTTCACGCTGGCGGTCTCACTGGTCATCGGCGAGATGGCGGTGACGACCACCGTGCTGCCCTTGCCGGCCAGGTTCATGGCCTCTCCCATCATCTCGCCGTGCAGAACACCCGGCGTCATGATGACGCGATCGGCCATCTGCCCGTACGTCATCTCCATCACCGGCATCATGGCGTCGGCCATCGAGGCGAAGGTGTGGGTGGCCCCGAGTTCCATGGCCTTTTCGCGCTTGAACTCCACCGGATCGACGGCGATGACGCGCTTGGCTCCGGCCATGCGCGCTCCTTGGACGGCGTTCATGCCGATGCCACCGCAGCCCACCACGATCACCGTGTCGCCGGCTTGTGTTCCGGCTCGGTTGGCGGCCGACCCCCATCCGGTGGCCACACCGCAGGACACCAGGGCCACGCATTCGAGCGGAATGTCCTTTTCGACCTTGATGATGGATTGCTCGGACACGCAGGCGTATTCGCTGAACGTCCCGACCTTGGCCATCAAGGTGACCGGCTTGCCGTTCAGGAAATGCCGATGGGTGTCATCGGTGATCATGCCACCGACGAAGGTCTTGGCGCCGTTGTCGCACAGGTTCTGGCGACCCGTCGAGCAATAGCGACAGCGACCGCAGGAGGGTACGAACGACGCCGACACGTGATCGCCCACCTGCACGCTGGTGACGCCGGGTCCGACTTCCACCACCACGCCGGCGCCCTCGTGGCCGCCGATGATGGGGAAGAAACTCTCGATGCCCATGAGAGGCCACACTTCCTCGGGCGGGACCATGTCGCCGGTGACGAGATGTTCGTCGCTGTGGCACATGCCTGCGGCGCGCCAGTGCACCAGAACTTCACCGGTCTTGGGCGGATGGATTTCGATCTCTTCGATCTTCCAGTCCTGATTCAGACCCCACAACACCGCGGCCTTGGACTTACGAATACCCGACATGGCACTCAACCCCCCTGTCCGAGCGCGAACGCTCCGATGCCGGGGATCCCCCCGGTCACCCGAACGCTATCCAGAACCATGGCCGGCCGGCCAAACGCGCCCGGCCGAACGGTTCAGGAAAAGACCAGGACGCCGCGGATGTTCTCGCCGCGCCGCATGGCGTCGTAGCCGTCGTTCACACCGTCGAGGGGATAGGTGCGGGTCACTAGTCCGTCGAGATCCAATTGGCCCTCGCGGTACAGGCCGGCCAATTTCGGGATGTCGGCCCGCGGGTTACCCGAACCGAAGAGCGAACCGACGACCTGCTTCTCCATCAACGTGACATCGAGGAGATTCATGGTGGCACTCATCTCGAGAGCCGGATGGATGTTGGTCACCACGACACGTCCCCGTTTCGCGGCGAGTGCCATCGCTTCGGCCATCACGGACCCCTGTCCCACGCCCATGGTCATGATGACCTTGTTGGCCATGGTTCCCCAGGTGATGTCCTGCAGGAGAGCCACCGCCTCGGTCATCGATGATGCGGTGTGCGTGGCGCCGAACTCCATTGCCTTCTCGCGCTTGAACTCCACCGGGTCGATGGCCACGATTCGCTTGGCTCCGGCCAACTTGGCACCCTGCACCGCGTTGGCGCCGATGCCACCGATACCGACCACCACCACGGTGTCACCCGGCTTGGTCTGGGCCGCGTACACCGCCGAGCCCCATCCGGTGACCACGCCGCATCCGAGCAGACACATCTTGTCGAGGGGCAGATCGTTGTCGATCTTGATGCAGCTGGCCTCGTTCACCACGGTGTGATGGGCGAAGGTGCCGAGGAGGCACATGAGACCCAGGTCCTGGCCTTTGGCGTGATGGCGCGCGCCTCCATCGGTGATCTGACGTCCACCACCCATCAAGGCACCGAGATCGCACAGGTTCTGATGTCCAGTGGAACAGCTGGGACACCGACCGCAGGACGGAATGAATCCGAACACCACGTGGTCGCCGGGAGCCAGCCAACTGACTCCCTCGCCTACTTCTTTGACGATGCCTGCGCCTTCGTGTCCTCCGATGATCGGCAGGGCGAAGGGCAGGTCTCCGGTCACCAAGTGCTCGTCGCTGTGGCACATCCCGGAGGCCTTCATCTCCACCAGCACTTCACCGGCCTTGGGCGGATCGAGTTCGATGTCCTCCACGCTCCACGGCGCATGGGTCTCCCACAGGATGGCGGCTTTGGTCTTCATCGATCCCCCTCGTGTCCGTGGCACCGACTCCACCGGCGCCCTGTGTGGACCGTAGCCGAGACCGCCGGACGGTCTTGTACGCTTCTGCCATGGAGAACGCCCGGATCATCGAAGACCCAGTCACCGTCGATACGGTCACCGCAGACACAGTCACCGTGGACCCAGTCACCGCAGATCTCGACGTCGCCAGCAGGAACGATGCCCCCACCGGAACTGCCGTCGCTCACGGAATCCGGAGCCAGGACGACCAGAGTCGGGATGCGGCGCTGATCGAGGCCGAACTGCTGATCGAGGAGATCTCCATCGACGGCATGTGCGGCGTCTACTGATCCACCCCCGATGACCGTCGCCCTCGAATCCTCTCTGGAGTTGGACCCGCGGGTCGCGGTGCGCCCCGAACCGTTCGGCGCACTGGCCTACCACTACGGCAATCGTCGCCTCATCTTCTTGAAGCATCCCGATGTGGTCCAGGTGGTGGAATCGCTCGACGCCCATCCCGATGTCCGCACCACACTCACCGCATGCGGCATTCCCAGCGACCGTTGGCCCGGATTCGTGGCCGCCCTCGACTCGCTCCGATCCTCGGAGATCCTCCGTGAACGCACCGACGCTCGTTGACCAGATGAAGGGCGGGCTCGACGCCCCGATCTGCCTCACCTGGGAACTGACCTACGCCTGCAATCTCCAGTGCGTCCATTGCCTGTCCTCGAGCGGGCAGCGCGACGAGCGCGAACTCGACACCGACGAAGCCAAGCGCGTGCTCGACGAACTGCGTCGACTCCAGGTGTTCTACATCAACATCGGCGGCGGCGAACCCATGGTCCGACGGGACTTCTTCGAACTGCTCGAGTACTCCGTGGACAACGGCATCGGCGTGAAGTTCTCGACCAACGGCGCCTTCATCACGCCGGACAAGGCCCGGCGATTGGCGGCCATGGACTATCTCGACATCCAGATCAGCTTGGACGGCATCGATGCCGAGACCAACGACTCCGTCCGCGGTCCGGGCTCCTACGACCTGGCTCGTCGGGCCATGGACAATCTCGCCGCTGCCGGGTTCGGTCCTTTCAAGATCTCCGTGGTGGCCACGCGCCACAACGTCCCGCAACTGGATCGGTTCAAAGCGCTGGCCGATTCCTACGGCGCCCAATTGCGTCTCACCAGGTTGCGTCCGTCGGGTCGCGGTGCCGACACTTGGCACCAGTTGCACCCCACCAACGCCCAGCAGCGCGAGATCTACCACTGGCTGCTGGCCCACGGGGAGTCCGTTCTCACCGGTGATTCGTTCTTCCATCTGAACGCCCTTGGCGAATCTCTGCCCGGCCTCAACATGTGCGGCGCGGGCCGAGTGGTGTGTCTGATCGATCCCATCGGCGACGTGTACGCCTGTCCGTTCGTGATCCACGACCAGTTCCGGGCCGGGAACGTCCGCGATCCCGGCGGTTTCACGACCGTGTGGAAGCACAGCGACTTGTTCGCGTCATTGCGCGAACCCCAATCGGCCGGAGCCTGTGCGTCCTGTGGAAGTTACGACGCCTGCCAGGGAGGGTGCATGGCCGCCAAGTTCTTCACCGGCCTGCCCCTCGACGGTCCGGATCCCGAATGCGTGGGCGGTGCCGCAGACCAGACGTTGGCCGCGGTCGATCCGCGCCTCACGCCTCGCCCGGGTCTGGATCACTCCAAACCGGTGACCTTGACCCGCAAATCGCTCGTCACCCGCTGACCGATCCCGGGATCCCCCTGCGTGTGCGCCGACGCGGGAACTTCGGCGATACTGGGAGCGATGGGAGATCCGGGAACACCGCCGATCCTGGAACCGCTCGCCCTCGCCGGCCACCGGTCTCCGAACCGCATCATGTTCGGCCCGCACGTGACCAACCTCGGCACCGATGATCGCTCCTTCTCCGAGCGCCACCGCGCCTACTACGAGCGACGGGCCCGCGGCGGCTGCGGCATCATCGTCACCGAAGGGGCCAGTGTGCACCCCGGCGACTGGCCCTACGAACGCGCCCCGCTGGCCGCGGCCTGTGCCCAGGGTTGGGCCGACATCGTGCAGGCCTGCCGTCTCCATGGCGCACTGGTCATCGCCTCACTCGACCACGCTGGCGGCCAAGGATCTTCGGCCTATTCCCAAGCGTCTCTGTGGGCCCCATCGCGAGTTCCCGAAGTCAACACCCGTGAAGTTCCCAAGTGGATGGAGCCCGAGGACATCGCCGCCGTGGTGGAGGGATTCGCCGCCGCCACCACCGTGGCTCTGCGGGCCGGTTGCCACGGCGTGGAGATCAACGCCGGCCAGCACAGTCTGGTGCGGCAATTCCTGTCCGGATTGACCAATCAACGCGGCGACGACTGGGGCGTCGACCGTCTGCACTTCGCCCGACAGGTGGTGACGGCCGTGCGCGTCGCGGCGGATGCCACAGCGCCGGGGGCGATCATCGGTCTGCGACTGTCCTGCGACGAGTTGGCTCCGTGGGCCGGCATCACCCCGGAGATGGCTCCGGACATCGCTCGTCACCTGGTGGGGATCGGTCTTCACTACGTGGTGGTGGTACGGGGATCGATCTTCTCGGTGGAGCAGACCCGACCGGATCACCACGTTCCGTCGGGATTCAACATCGAGTTGTGCCGCACCATGAAGTCGGCACTCGTCGCCAGTGATCCGAACGTGGCGGTGTTCCTGCAGGGATCGGTGGTGGACGCGGGCCAGGCCACTTGGGCGGTGTCGGCGGAGTCGGGTCCGGTCTGCGACGGCGTGGAAATGACCAGGGCTCAGATCGCCGATCCCGACCTGGCGGCCAAGTTGGCTGGCGGTGAAGCCGGTCGCATCCGTCCGTGCATTCGCTGCAACCAGGTCTGTCAGGTGCGCGACGCCCGCAATCCCATCGTGTCCTGTGTGGCCGAACCGACGTCAGGGCACGAGAACCGCGATCCGGATTGGTACCGACCGGCGACGACGCGGCGACGTGTGCTGGTGGTGGGGGCCGGGCCGGCCGGTCTGGAAGCGGCGCGAGTGGCCGCCGAACGCGAGCACGCGGTGACGGTGCGCGACGTCGCCGATCGACCCGGTGGGTTGGCGCGGGTGGCGGGACCAGGAGCCCCGTTGGTCGAATGGCTGGTGGCCGAAGTGACCCGACTCGGAGTCACGTTGGACCTGGGCGTCGATCCCGACGCGGTTCTGCCCGCGAGTTCCTTCGATGCCGTGATCCAAGCCACCGGATCGATACCAGGACGGCCCGATGTCTCCGTGGAGAACGGAGCGGAACTGATCGACGTAGCCGATGTGTGGCGCGGTGTGCGCACCGTGCCGGAGGCCGGGACGGTGGTGGTGCTCGATCCGATCGGTGGACCGATCGGCGTGGCGCTCGCCGAGTCGATCGGTGACCGAGCCGTGCTGGTGACCCCGGACAACATCGCCGGCAACGAGTTGTCCCGAACCGGAGATCTGGCCCCGGCCAATGTGCGATTGGCCCAACGGGGGGTGCGCATCGAACGACGCAGCGTGGTGCGTACCGTGCGACGGATGAACGACACGGGGGTCACGGCGGTGGTGCTCCAGGATCGGTTCTCGGGTGAGGAGCGGGTCGTGGAAGCCGCCGCGGTGGTGGACGCCGGTTTCCGGTTGCCGAGTGCACCCTTGGACGGGGCGATCCCCGTCGGGGACTGCGTGGCCCCGCGCACGCTGCTGGAAGCCATCCTCGAAGCCCGTCGCGCCGCCCTCTCCCTCTGACCCCCTGCATTCATTGGGCGCGAAACCGTGCCACAACGCGTCACTTTCGCCCCCATTGAAGATCGCAACTGCGGTCGATCAGCCGCCGAGCGTCGACAAGTGCTGCACAGCGTCGGCAGGAGCGAGGACGTCGAGGACCGCCGCGATCGGACCTCCAGGACCGACCACCGCCGACAACGCCGCTCCGCCACTGGCGCGCTCGGGCAATCCGGCACTGAACACCACGAACGGTTCAGCCGGAGCAACGGATCGAAGAACCGCGGCGCGTCCGATGGTCCGCCACAGGAGGTCACCGCGCGCCAACCCGGCGCGTCCGGTGGTGAGACCGCCGACCAGATCGAACAAGACTGAAACTCCGTCACCACGTCGAGCCCGACCGGCGACTTCGAGTCCCGGGGTGAGGCGCACGTCCCAGTCGATCTCGGTGAATCCGGCTCGCCCCAGAATCGCCGCAGCCACATCGCGCAGCGAACCCTCGTCCTGGGGCACCGGCACCACGTCCCGAACCCGTTCCTCGGCCCGCGCCACGTACTCCGGATCGGCATCGAAACCCACGAAATGCCGCGCCAGGCGACGGGCCGCCACTGCCGTCGTGCCGGATCCCATGAAGGGATCGAGCACCAGGTCTCCTTCGTAGGAATACAATTGGATGCACCGTTCGACGAGAGCCACCGGGAACGGCGCCGGATGATTCACCCGCGTGGCGCTTTCGGGTTGGAACTCCCAGACGTCGAGGGTCGCTTCCATGAATTCGTCGACCGAGATCGTCGAATGCCACGGCAATCCGGCTTTCTGACGTCGCTTGGGTCCGAGGGCCCGGTCGAATCGACCCTTGCTGGCCACGATCAGTCGCTCGGTGGTGTCGCGCAGCACCGGATTGGCCGGTGAGCGGAACGATCCCCAAGCGCAACTTCCCGACGACCCTCGCTGCTTCAACCACACGATCTCTCCGCGTAGCAGCATGTGCAGATCGTCCTGCAGGATGCCGGTGATGTCACCGGCCAGGGACCGGAAGGGCTTGCGGCCGAGATTGGCCACGTTGACCACGATGCGACCGCCTGGTTCCAGAACGCGGTGGCACTCCCGCAACACCTCGGTCACCATGCCGAGGTACTCGAGATAGTCGGCCGGGATGTGTCCTTCACCGAGAGCGGTCTCGTAGGCCTTGCCGGCGAAGTACGGAGGGGACGTGACCACGAGGGCCACCGAGTCGTCGGGGATGCGGTCCATCGATCGCGAATCGCCGACGAAGATCCGATCGCGCACGTCGTCAACCGTGGAGGGATCGGCCACGCCCTCGTCATCGGAGATGTCCGGTGCGGCGAATCGACGATAGAAGCCCGAGGAATCGTGAGCTTCGCGACGCGAGGCGCCGAAGGCCGAGGTCGCCGTGCCCCGCCGGACACGTCCCTGGTCCGCACCTGGCACGGAGGACTCGTGCGCCTCGGTTTCGCCCATGACCGGCAAGGGTATCCACATCACATCACCCGATGGCGGGCTGGATCCTCCGACATCGGCTCGTCTGCCATGATGTTCCGGTGCTCGCGATCGTTCTGTTGATCCCATTGGCCTACGCGCTGGGGACCTTTCCGAGCGCCCTCTTGATCGCCAGGTCGCGCGGTATCGACATCATGGAGAGCGGTTCGGGGAATCCTGGGGCCACCAATGTGAGCCGCATGCTCGGCCGCCGCTTCGGCATCCTGGTCTTCGTTCTCGACGGCCTGAAAGGGGCCATCTCGGCGGTGGTCGGGTACGTGATCGCCGGGCGCGGCGGTGGATACGCATTGGTTGCGGCGGCGGTTCTGGGTCACGTGTTCCCGGTGACGCGGCGCTTCAAGGGCGGCAAAGGTGTGGCCACCGCCGGTGGTGGGATGATCGCGCTGTATCCCCCGATAGGTGCGGTCATGGCCGTCCTCTGGTTCGCGGTGATGAAGGTTTCCAAGAAGAGTTCTCTCGGTTCGTTGGCCATCGCCGTCGGTTTCCCGACGGCCCTGATCATCGCCGGCCGCCCCTTGTCCGAACTTCTCTCCGGGCTCGGCCTGTGCGCCTTCATGGTCTGGAGACACTGGCCGAACGTGCAACGACTGGTGCGCGGCACCGAACTCTCGGTCACCGGCAAGAACTGACGGCGGGTCGGCGCCGGTGGCATGATCGTTCCGTGCCGCTCCATCCCCAGACCTCTGCCTTGCTCGCCGCCATGGAAGCTCTCGGCGCTCCGCCTCTCGAGACCCAGGATCCAGTGACCGCCCGGGCGGGGATGACGGCCATGGCCGCACCATCGAACGTGGCGGTCCACGAGATTCGCTCCGTGGACGCCGATGGAGTCCCGGCCCGGCTCTATCGACCGAGCGACGATCCGAACCTGGGACTGCTGGTGTATTTCCACGGCGGCGGATGGGTGATCGGCAGTCTCGACACCCATGACGACGTCTGCCGCAAACTCACCAACGCCATGGGACACGCAGTGCTGAGCGTCGACTACCGGCTGGCACCCGAACATCCCTTTCCGGCACCGGTCGAGGACTGCGCGCGGGCCCTTCGCTGGGCCTACGAACGAGCGGACGAGATCGGCATCGACGCCCAGCGGATAGCCGTGGGCGGCGACTCGGCCGGTGGCAACCTGGCCGCCGTCGTGGCCAACATGGGTGTCGTCCCGCTGCGCTATCAGATGCTGATCTATCCGGTCACCGACGCCACGCGTTCGTCGGCCAGTTATCGGGAGAACGCCGACGGCTACCGTCTCACGGCGGCCGGTATGAAGTGGTTCTGCGACCACTACGTGAGCGGACCCGACGGGTCCGA
>JBJTYE010000213.1:0-5898 GCA_046082625.1 Actinomycetota bacterium
TCCGTCGGTGCACGCTGCGGCGGTGAAACTGTGGCCAGCCCCCACGGCTTTCACCGCGTGGCTGTGCTGAGCGGCTCGAGCGACCAATTCCGACAGTTGCGTCTCGTTGGTCGGACGTTCGATGGACAATGGACGTGCCGACTGGTTGCCCGCCCAGTTGGACCACGTCGAGCCTCGTCGTCCGGTTGTTCGCCGGAGTCGTTCCACGACCACGTCATCCAGGTTGGAGAGGCGTTCGGTGAGCGACATCGATCAGTGCGTGGGATCGAAGGGACTGCCGTCGAGAGATCGCGGGACGACTCCCAGTTCGGCGAGCAGTGGTTGGCTGTAGGCGTTGCGACCCGTGAGGCGTCGGGGATCGCCACCGCACAGTTCGAGGGCGGCCTGAGCGATGATCTCTTCGGGTTCCAATTTGAAATCTTCGACCAGATCGTGACTACCCGCTCCCGGGGTGGCCACGTTGTCCCACGGGGCGAGGGTGTTCACGGCGATGCCGTCGGTATACAACTCGGCAGCCATGCCGAGCGACAATCGTTCGAGGGCTGCCTTACAGAGCCCGTACACCGACGAGGCGCCGTCGGAGTACCACGGATCGAAGGGTGGACCGATCGGCTTCACGGCTGCCCGCGAGGAGATGTTGAGGATCCAACCTCGTCCACGGGAACGCATGTCGGGAATGACGCGTTGGGCCAGGTCGATGGCGGCCCAGACCTGGGTCTCGATCATCAACTTGAACCGCTTCTCCGGGAAAGAATCGATGGGCAAGAAGAACGTCACGGCGGCGTTGTTGACCAGGATGTCGACGGGTCCGAGTGCATCGTGCACCTCGTCCACCAGTCGAGCCCGATCCTCGCCACTGGACAAGTCGCCCTTGAACGCCGCCGCTCGCCCACCGGAGGCGGTGATCATCTCCACCGTGTCGCGAAGCGTTCCCTGGTACTTCGGATCGGGGTCGAGGGTCCGTGCGGTGCACGCCACGGCGGCACCTTCGCTGGCCAGTCGGCGGGCGATGGCCGTCCCGATACCGCGACTGGCGCCGGTGACGAGTGCGGTCTTTCCCTCCAGGCGACGACCATCGAGCCGTTCTTGCATGTCATCCTCCTCGATCTCCGATTCTGCCAGGTCGACCGTGCCGTTCGGGTACTGTCGTTCGCCGTGACCGCACCTCCCGTCCCCCCGGCTCGGCGGTTCCTGCACATGTGCTACTGCTGCGCCGACACCGATGCCGTGGTGGATTTCTACGTCCAGGCACTTGGCATGCGGGAGGTCATGCGGAATCCTCTGCACCCATCCGACGGGTCGTTGCTCGGGATCGACGGAGAGATCGTCAGCGGGGCCGCCTTTCTCTACGACTCGCGCGGGGCGCGGACCAGCGCGTCGATCGAAGTGCAGGAGTGGGTCAGCCCGAAAATGGTGGGCGAGCCGATCGCCGATCCCACCCGGGTGGGAATGCAGGCATTGGGCTTCGCCGTCGCCGATGTGGAGACGACCGTCGACCGTCTCACGGCTGCCGGAGCGCGAGTGATCGGGCGCGGATGGTCTCCGTGGGCCTCGACCTGGGTCACCCTGGCCGACCCTTTCGGGACGCGGCTGGATGTACTGGCCGATCCAGTGGTGCCGACCGACGAGGTGCGGTTGCGGCATCTGCGTATCACCGTCGGTGACCTTGACGTCTCTCGGCCGTGGTACCACGGACTCGGCTTCATCGGTGTGGCCGAACACGACCTGGATTCGGCGGACTTCATCGGATTCGACCCTGGTGGCGCGGCGTCGGCCCGTGTCGAGCGTCTGCGGCTGCCCGACGAGCGATGCGAGGTGGTTCTCGTGCAGTGGAACTCGCCGGCGTCACACGGGCGACATCCCGAGGTCGCCAACTATGCCGGGCTTTTCCGCACGGCGGTGAGCGTTGACGACACCCGGCGCTCCTATGAAGAGTTCCGCGCCGCTGGCTGGACCTTCGAGCGCGCCCCGCGGCAGGTCGAGCTGGAGGGCACCAACGTGCCCGACATGTGGATCTGCTTCCTCAACGATCCCGACGGTGTGCCCTTCGAATTCGTGCAGCGCCCGCGGGACGCCTTTCGCGATCGCGAATGACGGCGTTCAATGCGGGAAGAGCGACTGGGGCGACCAGCCGTCCACGCTGACATGACGTGAGGCGAACTTCCAGCGACCGTCCTCGACGACGTACCCGTCCACATAGCGGCCCCAATGGTCGAGCCCGATGTCGGTGAGGACGGCGAAGTACAGCCGACCCGAGCCCGAGCGCTCGTCGACCAGATCGATCTGGTGGGTGGAAGTGGTGTGACGGACGTGGGTGAGACCGGACGTCGCACCGGTTCCGTCCTTGGTGCGGGTGAAGATGGTCATCACCTCGTCCAGGCCCCGGTACACCGTCCCGTCACCGATGTCCATGACCGCATTGCGACTGAACAACTCTCTGACCTGGGCGAATCGTCCGGAATCCCCGTTGGCGTTGTAGCGGGCCACCAGGTCGCGGATGGACTCCCGGGCCAGCAGCTCCCACATCTCCATCGGGTGGGCACGCTAATCGGTGTCGGCAGGCCTGGCCGCGCCGGGTCCATTTCGGGACCTTCGGACCTCCACCGGTCCCGGCGGACGGTCTAGAATCTGACGCATCGTCAGAAACCTCGTCTGGCGCCGGACAAAGGGGAAAAGCATGTCGTTGCTCGCAGAGCGTCCCGTTCTCGCCGATGTGACCTATGGGCTGTCCGATGCGGATCAGCACTACTACGAAGCCGAGGATGCCGTGACGCGGCACCTGCCTCGTGAGCATCGCAATGCCGTGCGTTGGGTGGACGTCGAAGGGCGTCGCACTCTGTTGGTGAACGATCGCCTGCTCACACTCATCCCGAACCCGACCTATGACCCGGTTGGTCAGCCCGGTTCGCTCGAGATGTATTTCCGCGCCGAGAACCACCAGGGTCTCGAATTGCGCGACATCGTCAAGATGGGTCCGATTCCGCCGGCAGCGCGTCAGCGCGAGGTGCGCCTGGCCACCTTGGATGCCCAGGGCGTCGATCTGGCCTGGGTGCTGCCGAGTCTCGGTCTCGGCCTCGAAGAGATGTTGGCCAATGACGTCGACGCGCTGTACGCCGTGTTCCACAGCTACAACACCTGGTTGCACGAGGACTGGGGCTACAACCGCGACGGCCGCATCCTGACCGGTCCGTTGATGTCGCTCGTCGATCCGGTGAAGGCCGAAGCCGAGTTGAAGCGCGTGATCGAGATGGGGGCGCGGTTCGTCACCTTCCGTCCGGCCCCGGTGCAGGCCCCTGACCGCTATCGCTCGCTGGCCGATCCGATGTACGACCGCTTCTGGCACATGGCGGCCGACGCGGGAATCGCCATCGCCTTCCATGGCGCGGATTCCGGCTACGGCATCTATCTGGAGCGCTGGGGTGAGAGCATCAAATACACCGGCATGAAGATGTCGGCGCTCACCGAAGTCATGGGTGTGCACATCGAACGACCGGTCTTCGACCTTCTGGCGTCGCTGATCTGTCACGGCCTGTTCGATCGGGTTCCGACGTTGCAGGTCGCCACGGTGGAATTGGGGGCCGGCTGGGTGCCCGATCTCGTCCGTCGCTTCAAGCGGTCCTACGGCAAGACTCCGCAGCTCTACAAGCGGGATCCGGTCGAGACCCTGCGTTCGCACGTCTCGGTGGCGCCGTTCTACGAGGACGACATTTCGGTGCTGCGCGACCTGATCGGTGCCGAACGCATCCTGCTCGGCAGCGACTGGCCACATCCGGAAGGACTGGCCGAACCGCGCGACTGGGTGGGTGATTTCGCCGGCTTGACCGCCGACGAGCGTCGTCTGGCCTTGCGCGACAACTTGCGGAAACTGTCGGGTCAGCCCCTCTGACACCGACGTCGGGGACGTGAACCTCCCGATCCGTCAGGGGCGATGGAACGTGGCGGCTGCAGTGCTCACGACCCGTCCATCGTGACCGAGGTCGACGAGATCGATGCGCGCTCCGATGCGTCCGTCCGCTCCGGCGAAGACCTCTGTGCGCGTCTCGAAAGGCCCGTTCTTGCCGCGGTTCACGAACATCACGTACCAGTCGTCGATCTGGAGGGGGTCGCCGGCCATGTCCTCAGCGGCGTCGGAAGCGGCGGCCTCGAGGACGATGTGCTGGGGACCGATGTGCAGGGCGGCGTCCGGTGAGGCCAGTTCCGGGCGTAGCTCGGGCAGTTGCCAGGTGCCTCGGGAGAGTCGCGTGGCTCCGAAGATCTGGTGCAGTGGCGGCAAGTCGGGGGAATCCTCCACCTCGATGGGCGGGTTGTCCACTTTGACGTAACCCTCCGGAGCCGGACCCAAAGACAGGCCGACGCCGGTCGAGATGGCGATCACCCGGTCGGGACGTGCGGCATCCACGATGAGGGCGCGGCTGAAGCCCAGACGACGGCCGGTGTGAAGATTCTCGGGAAGGATTCGTACCTCGGTGACGTCACGGGCCGGGTCGAGGATCTGCATCGACGCGATGAGGGGGTTGGGAACGACGACGTCGTCGTTGAAGCCGCCGCATTCCGGGCTGGCCACGCACAACGGGGCGGCCATGACACCTCCGCTGGCATTGCGCATGTCGTGGCGGAGGGCCATGAAGTCCCCGCTGACACCGTTGTCGAGGGATGCGTGGCGACGTCCGAGATACCGGTAGGTGAGAAGCGAGGTCCACTTCTCCTCGAAGGCCTCCCAGTAGCGACGGGGATCCACGCCGCGGATGTCGGACGGGCGATCGGAGGTCATGGCCGATCCGACGGAGCGAACGAAATCGGCGAAGCGGACCCCATGGTGAGAGCATAGGGACGCGGAGGTCTCGGATTCCGGATCGCCTCCACCGAGCAGAAAGGCCGGGTGCGGTCATGGGTGCATCATCTCTCAACGACAAGGCCATGAGTCGACTGCGCACCTTGGTGAACGGGGGCCATGCAGCCGTCCTCACCATGGAGCTCCAAGAAGGGGTGGTCGGCCGCGAGGCTCTCATGCAATCTCTCGTCGAGGCCGTGGATGCCGGAGGTTTGCGGGGCATCGCCGGGGAAGTGTGTGCCGAGGCGCGCCGGCAGAACGTGCCGGTCGTGCACTGCGTGGCCGAGAACCGTCCCGACGGACGCGGCGCCGCGGACAACTGCGCCGTCTTCGCCATGAACAATCGTCTCCGGCGCGACACCGGGCGCACGCCGATCGACATCGGGTCGCCCGGCGCGGCCCTGATTCCCGAGCTCGGGCCGGAGCCGGACGATCTGGTGGTGAGCCGGATCCACGGACTCACGCCTTTCACCCAGACGTCTCTCGATCAGATCCTGCGCAATCTCGGGGTGGACACCGTGATCGTCGTCGGCGTGTCGGTGAACATCGGAATCATGGGAACGGTCATCAGCGCCGTCGATCTGGGCTACAACGTGGTGCTCGTTCGTGACGGAGTCTGCGGCGTTCCCCGTGAGTACGCCGATGCAGTTCTCGAGCACACCATGCCGCTTCTGGCCACCGTGGTGACCTCCGCCGATCTGCGGGCCGCCTGGGGCTGACGCTGATCAGGGTCGATCAAGCCAGGCGTTCGATCATCGCCGAGTACTTCTCGATGAAGGCCGGCACACCCGCTGGATCTTCCCAGCCGTCGCGTCCCGAACCGAGGATCACGCGTTCGATGCCGAGATCGCGATAGGCGCACAACGTCTCGTAACTGGGATCGCCGAAGGCCACGAGTGAGATGGGAACGGGCGTGCGGCCGGATTCCGCGACCAGTCGGCGAAAGCGGTCGACCCGGCGCGGCACGTCGCCGAGAGCGACATCCAGCGGCATCCACCTTGTCCAGATGGTCCCCGGCCCCACATGCGTCTATTAGGGTCCCTGGAAAACTGCCCGTCAATGCCATG
>JBJTYE010000214.1:0-3942 GCA_046082625.1 Actinomycetota bacterium
ATTCAGGCCCCATAGACCGAGACAGGCCAGGACACCGCCGATCACGCCCTGGAGCAGCCCCTCCAACATGAACGGGATCCGGATGAACCAGTTGGTGGCACCCACCAACTTCATGACTTCGATCTCCCGGCGACGGGCGAACATGGCCGTGCGGATGGTGTTCCAGATCAACCCGATGGCCACGATCAAGAGCACGATGGACATGGCCGTCGTGGCCACACGGATGAACTGCGAGACCTTCGACACCACGTCGAAGACGTCCTGGGCATAGGCCACCTGCCGAACCCCCGGCAGCAATCGGAACTGCTCTCCCAATTCGCGGGTCAGATTGGAGTCCTCGGCGATCGGAACCACTTTGAATTGGGACGGAATGTTCTCCGGCGTCAGCAGCCGCAAGGTCCCCGGATCGCCGGCGAACAATTTCTGGGCCTCGGCGTAACTGGCCGCCTGATCCAAATACCGCAACTTGTCCACGTCGATCACCGAGGGCTGCGAGCGCAAGGCTTGTTCGATCACCTGGATCTGTTCGGGAGAGGCATCGGAGCGCACGTACACGATCAGTTCCACGTCGCCCTTCCAGCGGGTCAGCAAGTTGTCGAAAGCTCGCTGGATCAGAAACGTGGCACCCACCAGCAACAACGACACCGCTGAAGTGATCACGGCCGCTGCCGTCAGCGTCACGTTGCGCTGGAAGCTGGCCCAGGTCTCTCGCAGTGCATAGTTGATCCGCGCCAACATCAGTCGTACACCCCGCGCTCCTGGTCGCGCACGATCACACCGCGGTCCAACTGCACGACTCGACGGCGCATCATGTTCACGATGCGTTGGTCATGGGTCGCCATGACCACCGTGGTCCCGGTGCCATTGATGCGGTCGAGAAGGCGCATGATGCCCTCTCCGGTCTGCGGATCGAGGTTTCCGGTGGGCTCGTCCGCGAGCAGGATGAGCGGGCGATTCACGAAGGCCCGGGCGATGGACACGCGCTGTTGCTCGCCACCGGACAGCTGATGGGGGAATCGGTCGTGTTTGTCCGACAACCCGACCAGGTCGAGGACCGCCGGGACCTGCTGGCGGATCACGTGCTTGGGTCGTCCGATGACCTCGAGAGCGAAGGCCACGTTCTCGAACACCGTCTTGTTCAAGAGGAGCTTGTAGTCCTGGAAGATGTTGCCGATGTTGCGGCGCAGAAACGGCACCTTGGAGTCCGGCATGGCGTTGATGTCCTTGCCGGCGACCAGCACAGAGCCCCGCTCTGGCTGCTCCTGTCGGTTCATCAAGCGCAACAGCGTGGACTTGCCCGAACCCGAAGGCCCCACCATGAAGACGAACTCGCCCTTGGCGATCTCGAACGAGGCGTCTCGCACAGCCGCGGTCTCGCCGTCGTAGGTCTTGGTGACGCTTTCCAGTCGGATCATGAGAACTCCGTGCCGCAGGACGTTCGGATCCCCGGCACGTCGAGTCAGGTTACCAGGGGTGTTCGCTCAGGAATTGTCACCTGATCGACGCCACTGGAGATAGCCCTCCATGAAGACGTCAAGGTCTCCGTCGAGAACGGCCTCGACATTGCTCGACTCGATGTTCGTACGTAGATCCTTGACCATCTGGTACGGCTGCAGCACGTAGCTGCGAATCTGACTTCCCCATCCGACCGTGGCCTGTTTGCCGGCGATGCGATCCAACTCGGCTTGATGCTCTTCTTCGACCCGGGCGGCCACCATGGCGCGCAACCGACCCATGGCCTTTTCCCGATTCTGTAATTGGCTCCGTTCCTCTTGCGACGATGCCACCAACCCAGTCGGCTCGTGGATCAACCGTACGGCCGACGACGTCTTGTTGACGTGCTGACCACCGGCACCCGAAGCCCGGAAGACCTCCATGCGAATGTCCGATTCGTTGATCTCGACATCGGGGTCGTCCATGACCGGCCACACTTGCACAGCGGAGAAACTGGTCTGCCGACGCCCCTGATTGTCGAAGGGACTGATGCGCACGAGCCGATGCGTGCCTCGCTCCGAGGTCATGAGCCCATACGCATAGCGACCCTTGATCGTGAATTCGGCCGACATGATGCCGGCCTCGGTTCCCTGGGATACGTCGTCGATCTCCACGGTGAACCCCCGGCGTTCGGCCCATCGCTGGTACATGCGCAACAGGATCTCGCTCCAGTCCTGCGCGTCGACCCCACCGTCCTTGGTGTTGATGTGCACGATGCAATCGGCTTCGTCGTGCTCCCCGGTGAAGAGACTGCGCAATTCGAGGGCCCGGATGGCCGTGGTCAGTTCGGCCAGGCCGCTCTCGATGTCGCCCTCTTGACTGCCATCGTCCACCTCGCGGGCCATTTCGTGCAGAACCTCGACGTCCTCGAGCTCCCTGGTGAGAGAGCCGTACAGATCGAGATCGTCCTTGATGACTGCGTATTCGGCATTCAACTTCTTCGCCAGGTTCTGGTCGTCCCACAGATCCGGTCGGGCGATCTCGACTTCCAGTTCGCGAAAGCGCTCCCGCCGGGAGTCGATCTTCAGATAGACGCGAGCTTCGTCGAGGCGGCGGGAGACATCCTTGATCTCATCGGAAAAATCACGCATCGGACTCTCAGTTGGCGCCGTGGCACATCTTGTACTTCTTCCCGGACCCGCACGGGCACGGGGCATTGCGCGGGGTCTTGGACCAGGCGTCCTCCACCGAAGCCGGTGCCTTGGGCGCCGAGGCCGCCTTCTGGACGGCATCGACAGCGGCCACCGGAGCGCCGCCTCCCAGCGATGCCGGCACATCCGACTTCGACTGCTGGAGGTTCTGCACCACGGTCTGCTGGGAGTCCTGCTGGACCACTTGCACGTGCATCACGTACCGCACGAAATCCTGGGCGATGCCCTTCATCATGGAGCCGAACATCTCGAAACCCTCGCGCTGCCATTCGGCCAGTGGGTCCTTCTGGCCCATGGCTCGCAGGTTGATGCCCTCTTGGAGATAGTCCATCTCCTCGAGATGCTCGCGCCAACGCTGGTCGATGATGCGCAGCATGACCTGGCGCTCCACATCGCGCATGACCCCAGCAGTCAACTCGCCTTCGCGCCGTTCGTAGTAGGACGAAGCATCGGCCATCACCACGTCGTACATCTGGTCGGTACTACGGCATGCCAGTAGGCGATCCTCGTCGAGTTCGTTCGGCCAATAGGTCTTGAGTTCCTTGACCAGGCCGTCCACATCCCACTCTTCATCGGCTTCGCTGACGCAGTGGGTTTCGATCAACGAGTCCACGGCTTCGGCCAGGTACTCGAGGGCCGCAACCTTCAGGTCGGTCCCGTCCAGGATCTGGTCGCGACGCTTGTAGATCACCTTGCGCTGCTCGTTCATGACCTCGTCGTATTTGAGGACGTTCTTGCGGATCTCGGCGTTGCGCTGCTCGACCGTGGACTGGGCGCGTTCGATGGCCTTGGTCACCATCTTGTGTTCGATGGCCTCGTCGTCCGGCAGAGCCCGGCCCATGACCCAGCTCAAGGCACCGGTGGCGAAGAGGCGCATGAGTTCGTCGTCGAGACTGAGGTAGAAGCGACTCGATCCGGGATCCCCCTGACGGCCGGAACGACCGCGCAACTGGTTGTCGATACGCCGGCTCTCGTGGCGCTCGGAACCGATGACGTAGAGGCCCCCGACCGCCCGCACTTCGTCGCCTTCGGCTCGGCATTCCTCGGAAATCTCCGCCAGCAATTCCGCGTAACGCGCCTGAGCGGCGGCGCGGGCGGCTCGGTAGTCCTCGGGCATCTCGGCCAAGGGGGCAGGCAGGGCGAACTCGTCGGTCAAGGTGTCGGCCGCATGCCCCTCGGCCAGCACCGCCCGCCGGGCCAATCCTTCCGGATTGCCGCCGAGGAGGATGTCCACGCCGCGACCGGCCATGTTGGTGGCCACGGTGACCGCCCCCAGGCGGCCGGCCTGAGTGACGAT
>JBJTYE010000215.1:0-9128 GCA_046082625.1 Actinomycetota bacterium
CTCAAACAGGGCGTGACCGAACGATGGCGACACTCTCGCGCTCGCTCCCAGCCGGGTCAAATGAAAGGGGACTCCACACAGGGTTATCCCCGACATTTCTCGACTATGCCCAGTTCTGCAGGGGTTTTGCACCATCTCCCCACAGGTTTTGCACAGGCCGGGAGCCGTGGTCGGGGATGTCCGGAAGGCCGGTGCGTTGACGAACGGGCCGAGAACCGGTTGACTGACGGGCGATGAACGTTCAACTCACCTCCCTGTCGAACGTCATCATCATTATTCGCTAGCGCACGGGTTCGTACTCGTGCGCTTGGGCCGCCCTCGGGGCGGCCTTTGTGTTTCCGGGTCGAGTCCACCAACGACGACATCACAAGGACGACATGATGAGCACCTCACCGACAACCATGATCGAAGTCTTCGACACCACCCTGCGCGACGGGCTGCAGGTGGAAGGGGTGTCGGCGACCGTCGAGGACAAGCTGCGCATCGCCGAACAACTCGATTATCTCGGCGTGCACTTCATCGAAGGCGGATGGCCCGGTGCCAATCCCAAGGACATCGAGTTCTTCGCTCGGGCGGCAACGGAGTTGAAGTTGAGCTCCAGCACCTTGGTGGCCTTTGGTTCGACCCGCCGCCCCAAGGGCAAGGTGGACGACGACGCCACATTGCGGCATCTCATCGACGCCCAGACCGCCGCGGTGTGCATCGTCGCCAAGAGTTGGGACTACCACGTCGTCAACGCGCTGCAGACCACTCTCGACGAGGGTGTCGCCATGATCGCCGACTCGGTCGCCTTCCTGGCCGGTCATGGTCGACGCGTGCTGGTGGACATGGAGCACTTCTTCGACGGCTTCAAGCGCAACGAGGAATTCGCGCTGCGGGCGCTGGAAGCAGCCGTCATGAAGGGAGCCAGCCATCTGGTGCTGTGCGATACCAACGGCGGCGGTCTGCCCCATGAAGTGCAAGACATCGTGGCCCGCGTGAAGAGTCATGTGGGTGACGACGTGATCATCGGCATCCACTGCCACGACGACACCGGATGCGCCGTGGCCAACTCCATGGCCGCAGTCCTGAGTGGAGCACGACACGTCCAGGGAACCCTGAACGGACTCGGTGAGCGCACCGGTAACACCAACCTCACCACCGTCATTCCCAACCTGCAGCTGAAACTCGGCTACGAGTGCCTGCCGGCCGGACGATTGGAGCGCATCACGGCCGTCAGCCATCACGTGGCCGAGGTGTTGAATCGTCCGATGAACCCCCAGGCTCCCTATGTCGGTTCGGGGGCCTTCGCCCACAAGGCCGGTCTGCACGTCAGTGCCATCGCCCGGGCCAAGGACGCCTACGAACACGTGGATCCCGAATCGGTGGGCAACGGGACCCGCTTCGTGGTCAGCGAGATGGCCGGTCGGGCCACCATCGCCATCAAGGCCGAGGAACTGGGCCTGACCATGGATGGACCGGCGGTGAACCAGGTGATCGACGACCTGAAGCGCCTCGAGCACGAGGGATACCACTTCGAGGCCGCAGATGCGTCGCTCGAGTTGCTCATGCGGCGGGCCGCCGGCTGGCGCCAGGACTTCTTCCGGGTGGAGAGCATGCGGGTCATCACCGACGAGAACGCCACCGGCGAATTCACCACCGAGGCCACGGTCAAGGTGTGGGTGGGGCCCGAGGGTGCCGCGGAGCGTCACGTGCACACCGCCGAAGGCAACGGTCCGGTCAATGCCATCGACACGGCGCTGCGGGCCGCGGTGGCCCAGGCCTATCCGCAGCTCGATCGCGTGCACCTGACCGACTACAAGGTCCGCATCCTCGATGGCAACAGTGCCACCGGCGCCGTGACCCGCGTTCTCCTGGACGCCACCGACGGCGTGAAGTCCTGGACCACCATTGGGGTGAGTTCCAACATCATCGAGGCCTCGTGGCGGGCCCTCGAGGAGTCCTTGGTGTACGGACTCCTGCACCCGACGTCCTGACCGTGCGGACTCGTCCGGTACGGTAGGCCGTCATGGCTGCACCGAAATTCGCTCCCACCGAGGTCCTCGACGAGGTGCGCACCTACGCATCACCCGACATCGTCCCCGACTCGTGGACCAACGATCGTCCCGGTGACATCGACGGGTTCCAGCCCGCCGGTGAGCGTCTGGGCTACCAAGGTCCGGATCAGGGATACGGCCTCATGTTGGCTCGGAGATTGCAGTCGCGACTGCATCTGGTGGGCGGGGTGAGTGCCGACGACGCCATCCGTGGCTGCCTCAACATTGCTTTGCGCCGGGCCTCGATGTTCGGACGTGCCCCGGTCATCCACGATCTGAACATGGCCTTCACCATGTGGGGATTCTTCGATGCTCAACCGCCGCGGGATCTGGTGGAGCGCCGCGCCGAACTGTTCATCGGGATCGGCAACGTGCACCACTACGCCGAGGGACGGGTGGTGGCCGATCTGGTTCCCGACTCCACGTTGCGTCTCACGCCGCAACAGGTGTCGCAGCGATATCCCGCCGACTGGCGATCTCTGACCGGTGGCTGAGTCGCCCTCGTCGACACAGCGCGTCGCGCGAGGTCCATCTAGATTGATGTCGTGACCGACTATCGCGCCCCGCTCGCCGACATCGATTTCGTTCTCAACCGGGTCTGCGGACTCGACCGCATCCTGGCGCTCCCCGGATTCATCGAGGCCGATTCGGCCATGGTGCGCGACCTGCTCGGCGAGGCGGCCCGCTTCATGGAGGAGAAGCTGGCTCCCCTCAACAAGTCGGGGGATTCCTTCGGGGTGCGACTGAACGCTGATGGCTCGGTCACCACTGCTCCCGGCTTCGTGGAGGCCTATCGGTCCTATGTGGAAGCCGGCTGGGGTGCGGTGCCCTTCGAACCGGGATTCGGCGGCGGTGGTTTCCCGTGGATGGTCGGCATCGCCATCCAGGAGATCATGACCGCCGCCAACATGGCCTTTTCGATGTGTCCGCTCCTCACCCAGGGTGCCATCGACGCCATCGCCCATCACGGCAGCGAAGACCAGAAGATGACCTATCTGCCCAAGATGGTCACCGGTGAATGGTCCGGCACCATGAACCTGACCGAGCCCGATGCGGGCAGCGACGTGGGAGCGGTGCGAACCCGCGCCGCACGCAATCCCGACGGGAGCTACCGCATCACCGGCACAAAGATCTACATCTCTTTCGGTGAACACGACATGGCCGAGAACATCATCCACCTGGTGTTGGCCCGCACACCCGACGCGCCCCCGGGCACCAAGGGCATCTCCTGTTTCATCGTGCCCAAGTTCTTGCTGGACGCCAATGGTCGTCCCGGGCGTCGCAACGACATCACCTGCGTGTCGGTCGAACACAAACTGGGTATCCACGCCAGTCCCACCTGTGTGCTCTCCTACGGCGATGACGGGGGAGCCATCGGCTACCTGATCGGCGAAGAGAACCGCGGCATGCAGTACATGTTCACCATGATGAACCAGGCGCGGCTTTCGGTCGGTCTGCAAGGTTTGGCCGTCGGTGATCGGGCGTATCAGCAGGCGCTGCAGTACGCCCGTGATCGCCGTCAGGGACGCGCCCCCGGCGCGCCGGCCGGAGAGTCGTCGCCGATCATCGACCATCCCGATGTGAAGCGCATGTTGCTCACCATGAAGACCACCCTCGAAGCGTTGCGCTGCCTCACGTATTGGAATGCCGCCTGTCTGGACGTGGCCAAGAACCATCCCGACGCTCTGGAGCGCGAGTCGGCTGCCGACCTGGCGGCGCTGCTCACTCCATTGTCGAAGGGGTGGGGAACCGACATGGGTGTGGAATTGACCGGTCTCGCCATTCAGATCCACGGCGGGATGGGATTCGTGGAGGAGACCGGAGTCGCTCAGCATTACCGCGATGCCCGCATCACCACCATCTACGAAGGGACCAACGGCATCCAAGCCATCGACCTGGTCGGCCGCAAACTCGGCCTGCGGGGAGGCGAGGTGGTGAAACGACACCTGGATTCGATCGAGAATCTCGCCCATCGCCTGGGAGAGCATCCTGAACTGGCAGGGGCCCGCGTCGCCTTGTCGACCACCCTCGGGGTGGCTCGGGAGGCCACCAAGTGGCTGGCCACCCATTCCTCCAACCCGGTGGATCTGCTGGCTGGCGCCACTCCCTACTTGCGGCTCATCAGTACCCTCACCGGCGGATTCCTGCTGGCGGAGTCGGCCATCATCGCCAAGGAAGCGTCCGCCGAACTGGGTGCCGACATGGTCGCCGACAAGGTGGCGTCGGCCCGCTTCTTCTGTGAGCAGTTGCTTCCCGGCGTGAACGGCTTGCTGCCGTCGATCACCGGCGATTCGGCGCTGTTGATGTCGGCTCTGTAGAGCGGCCGAGAGCCGCCAGACAACAGAAATCCGCCACTGGTCCATTGACGGCGCGGATGTCGCGCCCGTTCACCATCTGCGACACGTCCTCCAGAAGCATCGCTCCTTGGGCGATGGTCCGAGTCGTGCGAGATCCCGGTCCGGCGATCGCCGTCGGAAAGTTGAACATGGTGCGCTGCAACGTGGCCGACAACTCGGTGGTGCTGGCGTCGACCCGTTGCAGTTCGGCGCGGACGTCGGCATTGTGGATCGCCGCCAACTGGAATTCCAGCCGGATGCGCCGGTGGGCTCGTCCGACCTCCGACAGCAGCCCTTGGGTGTTGGCGGCCACATTGGTGACCATGCTGTTGCGGAAGAACTGCAGGCGCGGATCGTCCCAGTCGTTCAACGGCCCGGGTGAGCCCTCCGGTCCCGAACCCTGGCCGTAGAGAATGCGATACCGGTGCTCTTGATAGATCTCCTGGAGCAACTTCGCCGCCACATCGGCGAAGAGCGCCTGGCGATTCTGGTATTCGGAAAAGAGTGCGCTCGGGGGCAGATCGGCCGCTCGGGCCACGCGTTGCGTGGTGGCCCGTTCCATGCCACTGCGGGCGATGACTCCGGCGGCGGCGTTCACCAGAGCGTCGCGTATCTCGTGCCCTGTATCGATGAGGTAAACGAAGGGAACGGTGGGCAGCAGCGTATCGGACGGCACGATGTCGGTCCGGCCGGTGACGTGGCGCAGCATCGCCCGGATGAGCGACCAGTCCTCCAGGTGGAACATGTCGGCGGCGGCGAAGTAGAGACAGCCCAATGCCGTGCTCACCGAGGCCAGGATGTGCAGGGAACGAAGATCGAACGGGTCGTCGGTGACGCCGAGATCATGCAGGATCGCTCGGACATCGGGGATCACCACTTCGTTGAGTTCGGTGATGCGCGGTGTGGCGATCAAGAGGCTGATGCCGGCCAGCAGTGGAGATCGCGGATCGGTCAGGGTGGTGACGATGGGGTCGTCGGTGTCGTGGTTCTCGACCAGGACTCGCACCGCATCGGTGAAGTACTGACGCAGCGGTGCCGAGAGCCGCTTCTGCCACAGCCCGACCAGGATTTCTTCGTTGTTCTCGTAGCGGGCATAGACCGCTCCGGTGGTCAGCCCGGCGCGACGGGCCAGGTCCAAGGCAGAGAGACGGTCCGGACCCTTCTCGCGTAGCAACTCCATGCCGGCGTCCAGCAGCAACTCGTCATTGCGTGCCGCGTCGGCACGTCGGCGCGGGCTCGGCAGGGCATCCATAGATCTATAGGAACTATAGAAAGGGCTCGGTGCTGCGACAATTGCCTCGCCTTCGACATTTGTACCGATGTCGCCCGCTCCAGGCGGGATGCGGGCGCCTCAGTCGACCGAGTGGGCCTTCAGATCGGCCAGATCGCAGAACTCGAGCGCCGACACGTGGGTGCTCTTCAGGACGACCTGCGGTGCCGTGCCGGCCTCGAAGGCCTCTTGCCAGCGGGAGGCGCACAGGCACCACTGGTCCCCGGCGCTCAATCCCGGGAAGCTGTACTCCGGTCGCGGCGTACTGAGGTCGTTGCCCCGGGAGGCGCTGAAGGCCAGGAACTCACTGGTCATGACGGCGCAGACGACGTGCATGCCGGGATCGTCACCCCGCGACTCGCAACAGCCCGTGCGGTAGTAGCCGGTCATCGGATCCGTCGAACAGGGATGCAGTTCTTCGCCCAGGACGTTGCGCTGCGTCACGTTCACACCACCGAGACGTCGAAGAGTCGACCGATGAGATAGGTGACGCCGCAGGCTCCGAGCAGGATCAGAACTTGTCGTAAGGCGCTGAGCGGCACGTTGCGCTCAGCACCGCGGCCGATGAGTGCACCGACGATGCCGGCGAAACCGACTCCGAGGAGCACCGAGGCCAACTGGGCCGCTCCACCCGAGCCGATGTACCACGGCACCACCGGCATCAAAGCACCGAAGAGGAAACAAGCCAGCGAGAGCAATGCGGCACCCATGGGTGAAGGGAGGACTCCCGGATCGACCCCCAGTTCCTCGCGGGCGTGCACGCCGAGGGCCACATCGGGCCGACGCATCACGTCGGCGGCGGCCAACGCGGCGCGTTCGGGCTCGATCCCGTGGCTTTCGTAGATCTTGGCCAGTTCCAGCGTCTCGGCCGCCGTGTTGACGTGGAGTTCGCGCTTTTCGATCTCCAGTTCGCGCGTGATCAATTCGTTCTGTGCCGACACCGACACCCATTCGCCGGCGGCCATGCTGGCGGCTCCGGCGATGGCGCCGGCGATACCGGCCAACCTCACCACCGAGGAATCCACCCCACTGCTGGCGAAACCGATCACCAACGACACGTTCGACACCAGACCGTCGCTGATTCCGAACACCGCCGCCCGCGCCAGACCACCCGACACCGAGCGATGTCCCGGGTGCTGTTCCTTGGTGGAGATGAAGGTGTGGCGACTCATGGACGTGACGCTAGTGGGCTTCTGGCGCAGGAGTAGCGTGAGATGTGCATGACTCATGTCCCGGTCCCTCGTTATCGCTTCGCGCCCTCGCCGACCGGGTTCTTCCATGTGGGAGGCGCCCGGACGGCGCTCTACAACTGGGCACTGGCCAAGAGGTCGGGGGGTGTGTTCGTCCTGCGCATCGAGGACACCGACGAAGTCCGCAATCAGCCGGAGTGGACCCAGGGCATCATCGACGCTCTGGCCTGGATCGGCATCCATCGGCACGATCCCACCTTCGAAGGACCGTATTTCCAAAGCGATTCCGCTGCCGCCCACGTGGCCGCGGCCGAACAGTTGCACGCGGCTGGCCACGCCTACTACTGCGATCTCACCTCCGAACAGATCCAGGAGCGATCCAAGGCTTCGGGGACCCCCGGATACGACGGCTACTCCCGCGACCGCGGTCTCGGTCCCGGACCCGGACGCGTTCTGCGGTTCCGCGTTCCCGACGGTCACACCGTGGTGCGCGATCTGGTGCGCGGCGAGGTGGACTTCGACAACTCCACCATCGAGGACTTCGTGCTGTTACGCGGCAACGGATCGCCGATGTTCCTGCTCGCCAATGTGGTGGACGACATGTCGATGGGCATCACCAATGTGGTGCGGGCCGAGGAGCACCTGCCCAACACTCCCAAGCAGCAGTTGCTCTGGGAGGCCCTCGGCCGTACGCCGCCGGAATGGGCGCACGTCCCGGTCCTGGTGAACGAACAGCGTAAGAAACTGTCGAAGCGGCGGGACAAGGTGGCTCTCGAGCAGTTCAAGGACGAGGGCTATCTGGCCACTGCGATGGTGAACTATCTGATGACTCTCGGATGGGCGCACCGAGGTGAGACCGAGATCGTTCCCTGGGATCGGATCCAGGACGAGTTCCGCTTGGAGGACGTCAGTCATTCGCCGGCGTATTTCGATCTGAAGAAGTTGGCCGCCTTCAACGGCGAGTACATCCGCGCACTCGACCTGGACGATTTCATCGCCGCCTGCGCGCCGTTCCTCGAGGCGCCCGGGGTCCCGTGGCGGCCCGAGCAGTTCGACGCCGGAGTTTTTCGCGCCATCGCACCCTTGGCTCAGACTCGCCTGGTGGTGTTGTCCGAAATCGTGGAGTTGGTGGACTTCTTGTTCCTGGATGCACCGCTCGTGGACGAGACGTCCTGGACCAAGACCTTTCCCGGTGGCACCGATGCTTCGGGCATGGTGGCGGCGAGCATCGAGGCTCTCGGTGGGGTGTCCTCGTGGGATCACGAGACATTGAAGGCGACCGTCGAAGAGATCGGCGCGGCGCGGGGATTGAAGTTGGGCAAGGCCCAGGCGCCAGTGCGGGTGGCAGTCACCGGGCGCACCGTCGGTCCACCGCTCTTCGAAGCTCTCGAGATCCTCGGACGCGATCGGGTGGTGGAACGCCTCGACGTCGCGCAGCGACGACTGTCGGGGTCATGAGCGATTCGCGCGACGACACTCCGGTCGGCGGCACTCTCTTCACCGTCGCCCGTCGTCGACTGCTGCGGGCGCCGCGGTGGTGGCGTCGTGGCGGGTGGTCGCGGGTCATGGGTGTGCTCGGCGTGCTGGCACTCGTGGGTGTGGCGTACCTGGCGGTGACGGTGGTGCAGGTGTGGGACACCGGACGGAACCGGACCGTGCAACCTGCGGACGCCATCGTGGTGATGGGCGCGGCTCAGTACGACGGACGTCCGTCCCCGCAGTTGCAGGCCCGCCTCGATCACGCTCTCGGTCTGTGGCAGTTCGGTGTGGCTCCGACCATCATCGTCACGGGCGGAAATCGGCCCGGTGACCGGTTCACCGAAGCCGAGTCCTCGGCCAACTATCTGACCGAGCGGGGGGTGCCGGCTTCGGCGATCCTGTCCGAGAACACCGGATCGACGTCCTGGCAATCGTTGCGCAACGTGGCGGCGTTGGCGGCCGAACGCGGACTGGCGCGCCTGGTGTTGGTGAGTGATCCGTTCCATTCTTTACGCATCAAGTTGATGGTGAAGGAACTTGGTCTGAGTGCTCAGACCTCCTCCACGGCCACCAGCCCGGTGCGGGGATGGTTGGCGTTCCGCCGTCATGTGGAAGAGGCCGCCGGGGTGGCCCTCGGTCGCATCATCGGCTTCGACACCGTCGAGACCTTGGTCGGCTAGAGCGGCCGGTGGTGGCCGGGGATTCGGCCACTACACTCGGGGTTCCCTTGGGGAGTGGTGTAACTGGCAACACAGCAGATTCTGGATCTGTTATTCAGGGTTCGATTCCTTGCTCCCCAGCCAGATGTCCTGATCAC
>JBJTYE010000216.1:0-8549 GCA_046082625.1 Actinomycetota bacterium
CCAGGCCGTCGTGGGCCACGGCCGCCACTTTGGTGGATTCGGCCTTGGTGAGGGGTAGGTCGGTAGCCACGATCCCGCTGGTGGTGTTGAGCGGTGGACTTCGCCGGGCGGCCAGCGACGACAGATGGTCGAGAAGTCGACGTCGATCGGCGGCATTCGGAGTTCGCAGGCGTGGCGAGAATTCGGGTGGGAGGCGCTCCCAGGGCAATGCCGTACGCGGATCGATGATCGAGCCGACGGCGTTCACCACCGCCACGGCCGACACCGTGACGGTCCCCGGGATGGACATGGGCGCCGATGGTTGCGGACCGGCCGCCGTGGAACCCGGTATCGACCCGAGTAGGTCGATCGAGGTGCTGGCGGTCCCCACGCCGCCTTGCAGCCCGCCGGCGCGAGCGCCGATTCCGGCACCGATGGCCCCCTGGAGCGAAGTGGTTCCGAGGCGTCCGAATGCGGCCCGCGTGGCGCGCGCCCCGAAGTCGTGGTCGGGTCGGTGATCGGCCGGACCGGCGCGACCCAAGTCGAAGATGACCGCAGTGGGGACGATGGGCACCACCAATGCGCCCTGTTCGCCGACCGGGAAACCGCGGCCCCGTCGCTCCAGTTCGAGCATGACGCCATCGGCGGCCGCCAATCCGAATGCACTCCCTCCGGTGAGACAGATGGCGTGCACCTGCGACACGAGGTTCTCCGGTCGGAGCAGATCGGTTTCGCGCGTCCCGGGTCCACCGCCCCGAACGTCGACTCCCGCCACCGCTCCGGATTCAGCCACCACCACGGTGGTGCCGGTGCGCCACGTCGCGGAATGACGGTGATAGTGGCCGATACGCACTCCGGGCACATCGGTGAATCGACCGGTCGGAGCGGTGGCCGTTCTGGACGAGGGTATGGACCCGGACGACGATGACGTCATGGCCCATGTTCCCAGATGTGCTCGCTCGGGCGCGTCTCGGGCACACGTCGTGGACCGGACCGCTAGCGTGCCGCCGGTGGACGACGGACCGGCGCTGGCTCCAGTGGCCATGGGGCGATGGCGAACGCTGCGCAATCGGATCCTGGGACCGCTCGTGGATCGGCTCTGGCCGGCAGTGGTCGAGGCAGGTTCCATCGGACCCGACACGCGCAGAGGTCGGAGCTTCGGGTCGTTCGGACGGAACAGCGTCATCTGCTTCCCGGTCAACACTCTCTTCAACGAGCGGTACATCCGCATCGGCCGGGACACCATGATCGGACCCCAGTGCACGTTGTCGGCGGGCATGGTTCCTGGTCAGGAGTGCATCGTGGATCCGGTGGTGTCCATCGGAGATCGCTGCCTGATCGGCAAAGGGAGCGGGATCGTGGGCCACTTCTCGATCACCATCGGGGACGACGTCTGGACCGGACACCACATCTACATCACCGATCAGAATCACGGGTACGAGGACGTCACCCGACCGATCTCGGTGCAGTCCATGCCCGAGAGGCCGGTGCGGATCGGGAACGGTTCCTGGATCGGACACGGGGCGGTCGTTCTTCCGGGAGCCGACATCGGCGATCATGTCGTCATCGGCGCCAACAGTGTGGTGACGGGAACCATCCCGTCCTACAGCGTTGCGGTGGGAGTGCCGGCCCGGGTCGTGCGACGATACGTCGACGGCGAGTGGCGCGCTAGCGGTGAGGAATGACCGACAGCGAGAATCGACCGGCGGTCACACCGCCAGATCGGTGGGTGCCGAGCAGGGTTTCATCCGATTGGCGACGGTGAAGTCGTTGATGAATTCGGTGATCGGCGAACCTTCCACCATGGATTCGGCGAACGGAGGATTGCGGCCGTCGCGCAGCACGTCGGCGTAGGTGCGGCGGTCGTCGATCCATTGTCGGTAGTAGCCGGCCCAGGTGTCCATCAGGGCCTGATCGTCGATCGCCGTGGGTCGCACCGCCACCAGATCATCGATCATGCCCTCGATGATGTCGGTGGCTCGATCGATCAGACCGGCGCGGATCGCGAGTGCGCCCTCGCCCACGTCGTCGATGCGACGGAGGTCCGCCAGTTCGTCGCGGGCCACGTTGGCATCACGACAGATGGCATCGGCGCGCTGCGCCCACGACGTGTCCTCCAGTTTGGCCACCGACTGTTTGGACTGCGGAAAGAAGAGGGCCCAGACCCAGAATGCGGCGATGCCGACCGAGACGACGGTCAACAGGGCGCGGACGGTCCGTCGGCGCCACGGAGCGGCGGGATCGGTCACGATGGCCGCTCGGGGCGGTACGACACCAGCAACTGCACGAGGGCGCCACCGATGCCGAGACCTGCCGTGACGGCGGCCCCCGTCCACCCGTCGAGGGAGAAGTCGATGGCGTGGTCGACCGACCACCGTCCCGGCCCCATCATGCCGACCGCCAGTGCGCCGATGGCGATGGTGGCGCAGTACTCCCATCCTTGATTGGGCAGGAAGACGAAGAATCCCACCTTCCAGTGCGCCACCACGATGGCCACCAGCATCACACCGATGATCCCGGCTCCGGCCAAAGGCGTGAGAAAGCCGACGGCCAGCAGCAGCCCGGCACCGATCTCGGTGGTGGCTGCCAGCCGAGCCTGCCAGTTCGGCCACTTGAACCCGATACCGCCGAACCAGGACGCGGTTCCCTTCAATCCGCCTCCACCGAAGATCTTGTTGTAGCCGTGATACGCGAGGAACAGGCCCAGGCACGCCCGGAGAACGAGCATTCCGGCGTCGAATTGGTCGTCGAGTGCGGTCGCGGCGGTTGCAAGGATCATGAAGGACGAATCTAGTCGCCGTCCGCTCGTTCGATGCTAAGAATGGTTCGATGCAGGCGATCGATCAGGAAGTGCAGAGTCCTGATCACCGTTTGCGACGGGCGATCGAACTCGTTCGTGAACTCGTCGGCTATCACCCCGCTCTCTTCTTCACGTCGATGGCAGGAGCGACGGTGTACGCATTGTGCACCGTGGCATCCTCGTTCGCTTTGCAGTGGGTCATCGATCGGCTCGTCCTGCCGCGCTTCGACGAAGGTTCGGTGGCGACCGGAACGATTCTCGGCGGCCTGGCGATGCTGGTGGCCCTGGCAGTGGTGCGCGCCGCCGGGGTGATCCTGCGGCGGACATGGGCAGGTAAGGCTCAGTGGCGCACCGCGGAGTCCATCACCGGTGAGGTCGTCGATCGCCTGGTGGCCCAACCGGTCCAGTGGCACCGGCGGCAATCCCCCGGGGATCTCGTGGCCCGGGCCGGTGTCGACGTCGAAGCGATGGTCTCGGTGATGGCACCACTTCCGTACGCCAGCAGCGTGGTGGTGATGATGGTGGTGGCCGGTGTCGGTCTGATCCTCAACGATGCGGTGCTCGGTGTGCTGGCGATCGCGGTCTTTCCCGTGCTCATCGCGGCCAACGTGATGTATCAGCGGCGTGTCGACCGCTGGTACGACATCGCCCAACAAGAACTCGGGTCTCTGTCGGCGGCCGCGCATGAGAGCTTCGAGGGTGTCTCGGTGGTGAAGGCTTTCGGTGCCGAGAATCGGGAAACGGAACGCCTGGCCACGATCGCCGCCAGAGTCCGCGCCGCCCGGGTGGAGGCGATCGGTCTCCGGAGCCTTTTCGAGAGTGTGCTGGACGTGGTTCCGAATTTGGCCAACGTCGGGATCGTGGCTCTCGGCGCCCATCGGGTCAACGCCGGAGAACTGACCATCGGGGGACTGGCGAGCTTCATCTACCTCTTCACGCTCCTGGTGTTCCCGTTGCGCATCCTGGGCTACGCGCTCTCGGAACTGCCGCGCTCTCTGGCCGGTCGGACCCGCATTCGCAGTATGACGAATCAACCTGTGGAACAGGACCCCCGTCGGGCCGTACGTCGATCATCCTCCGAAACGGGTGAGCCTCCCTGCGTGGTGCGGGCCGACCAGGTCTCGGTGGCCCACGGAGCGGGGGAGCCGGTGGTGGTCCAAGTCTCGCTGTGCGTGGCACCCGGTTCCTTGACGGCCGTGGTGGGGGCGACGGGATCGGGGAAGACGACTCTGCTCGAAGCGCTCGCTGGTCTCGTTCCGATCGTCGCCGGCACCGTGGAATTCGCCGGCGGCTCGTCGGCCATGGTGTTCCAGGAGCCGTTCCTTCTCGGAGCCACGGTTCGAGACAACATCACCATGGGTCGAACAGCCACCGACGACGAGATCGGCCGCGTCCTGCAGGTGGCCGAAGCCCAGTTCGTCGACGACTTGCCTCAGCGTCTGCAAACCCTGGTCGGTGAACGGGGTGTGGGTCTGTCGGGCGGTCAGCGTCAACGGCTCGCGCTGTCCCGCGCCCTGCTGGGTCAGCCCGATGTCGTGTTCCTCGACGACACCACCAGTGCGCTGGATCCGCGCACCGAGGCGCGGGTGCTCGCCAATCTGCGCAAGGCCTTTCCGGACACCGCTGTCGTTGCGGTGGCCTCTCGACCGAGTTTGATCCGCATGTCCGACCACGTCATCTTCTTGGAGTCCGGACGACTGACGGCCGAAGGATCCCATGATCACCTGATGGCGACGTGTCCTCCCTTCGCCTCCTTGATGGCCGCCTATGACGAGGATCGGGATCTTCGTGACTGACCACGCGACGAACGAGACGTCGACGACCGGGGGAGCATTGGCGACCATCGGCGCCGGGGTGCGGGCGGCACCGGCCTTGCGGGTCGGCTTCGGCGTCACCATTCTTCTGGCCCTCGTCGGCGCCAGCGGACGTGTGGTGGTGCCGATTCTGCTGCAACAGGCCATCGACACCGGAATCGCCCGTTCGGTGACGTCCGATTCGGTCCGGGTCGACCTCGATCGTGTCACACTCCTGTGTGCCATCGGGGCTCTGTGGTTGGTGGTGGCGGCCACCGCCCAACGCAATGCCGTGGCCCGTCTCGGTCGCCGGAGCGAGAAGGCCCTCTTCGACTTGCGGGTGCGCATCTTCGAGCACATTCATCGGCTCAGTCTCGAGGACCACAATGACGAAAAGCGTGGTGCCCTGGTGGCCCGGGTGACCTCCGATGTGGAGACGTTGTCGCAGTTCTTCTCCTGGGGCGGCTTGGCGTTCCTTCTGAACGGTGCCCTGATGACGATCGTGGCCGCGGTCATGCTTTCGTACAACTGGTTGCTGGCACTCGTGGTCTTCGTCCTCTCGGCCCCGTTGGTGGCGGTGCTGCGTCGCGTGCAGCAGCACTTGGTCGCCGCCTACGACGAGACGCGGCGCGCCAATGCCGAACTTCTGGGCACCACGTCGGAACTGGTGACGGGTGCCGAGACCATTCGCGCCTACGGGTCCGGTCCGGAGTTCGCCGGGCGTACTCGTCAGAAGGCCCGGGCCAGGGCCACGGCTCAGGTGCGCGCCTCGTTCATCGGGGCACTGCTGTTTCCGTCCGGTGAGGTGTTCGGGGTGTTGGCGGTGAGCGGAGTGATCCTGGTCGGACTGGGTCGCGGACCCGGGTCCGGTCTCACCGCCGGAGCCCTGGTGGGTTTCATCTTCCTCACCTACCGCTTCCTCGAGCCGGTGGCGGAGTTGACCGAAGTCATCGATCAGACCCAGACGGCCGTGGCCGGATTGCGGCGGGTCCTCGGAGTGCTGGCCATCCCCATCGGGCCCGTAGCTGCGGCCGATCCGATCCCCCTCCCTGCAGGTCCCCTCGACATCCGCTTCGAGAACGTCACCTTCCGCTACCGGCCGCGCCAGAGTCTCGAGGATCCATCGGACGAAGGACCGGCCCTGCGCAACGTCGACCTCACGATTCCCTTCGGAACGTACGTGGCCGTCGTCGGACGGACCGGATCGGGCAAGACGACCCTCGGACGATTGGTGGCGAGATTCTCCGATCCGACCTCCGGCACGATCACCATCGGTGGAGTACCGCTGACTCAGGTCGCCAACGACGAGCTCCGACGCCGCTTGGTGGTCGTCCCCCAGGAGCCCTTCCTGTTCGACGACTCCATCGCCGCCAATCTCCGGTTCGCCCGGCCCGACGTCACCGACGCCGCCTTGTCGGAAGTGCTCGCCGGCTTGGGACTGACGGAGTGGTGCGAGTCCCTGAGTGCCGGCCTGCAGACCGACGTCGGTCAACGTGGCGCGCAACTGTCCGCCGGTGAGCGGCAACTGGTGGCCCTGGCCCGGGCGGCGCTGGTGAATCCGTCGATCCTTGTCCTCGACGAAGCGACCTCCTCGGTCGACGCACTCACCGAAGTCCGACTCGCCCGGGCACTGGAGACGCTGGCTCGCGGTCGGACCACGATCGCCATCGCCCATCGGCTCTCGACGGCGGCGCGTGCCGATCGGGTCCTGGTCATCGAGGAAGGCGCGGTGGTGGAGGACGGCACCCATCACGAATTGCTGGCTCGCCAGGGCACTTACGCCACCCTGTACGACGCGTGGTTGCACGCCACGTCGAGTTCCCGAGTCGCAGGCGACGACTAATCTGATTCCGATCAGAAAGAAGTCAGAACATGGAAATCGTACTCGTCCGTCACGGGCAGCCGGAGTGGGTCCGCGACGACCTGAACGTCGATAATCCGCCCCTCACCGACCTCGGACATCACCAAGCGCGTCGAGTGGCGGCCGTGCTCGGCGAAGAGCACTTCGACGAGATCTGGGTGTCGCCTCTGGTCCGAGCGCAGGAGACGGCGACGCCGTTGCTCCGGGACCGCGGTCGGGAACCGGGTCCGTCGGTGACCCAGGAATGGCTAGAGGAGATCCGCAATCCGCTGTGGCACGGTACGCCGCGGGAGAAGGCCGAAGCGGCCTACCGCGAGGAGAAGTCGCGGCCGGCGGAGGCCCGCTGGGAAGGACTGGCCGAAGGAGAGCCCGTCCGAGATTTCGTCCGTCGAATTCACGGCGGAGCCACTCAGTTCTTGGGGGAGCGGGGAATCGAGTCCTCCGGACAGCAGCTTCCCCTCTGGCACATCCAGGATCCCGATCGCCGGATCCTGCTGGTGGCCCACGCCGGCACCAACAGCGTCTTCATCTGTCACATTCTCGGCTTGCCCCCGACGCCGTGGGAATGGGATCGTTTCGTGCTGGGTCACGCTTCGATCAGCCGTCTCGTCTCGTTCGAGATGGGGGACGGGCACACCTTCGGGCTGACCAAGCTGAGCGATGTGGAACATCTCGAGTTCGGGGAGAGGACGTACTGACATGGCCGCAACCGAGTTGGATCCGAATCTTCTGAAGATGTACCAGTTCCTGGTGTTCTCCAAGCTCGAAGGTGCGGTGACCGCCGGGATGATCCACCTCGGTGATCGGCTCGGGTTGTACCGGGCGTTGGCCGCGTCCGGTGAACCACTGGACTGCGGGCGATTGGCCTCGACCACCGGATTGCATGTTCGATGGGTGCAGGAGTGGCTCCACAATCAGGCTGCCGCCCAATTGATCCACGTGTCCTTCGGAAGCGACGGTTCGGAAACGTATTCCTTGAGTGCCGAAGCCAAAGTGGTGCTGGCCGAGGAGAGCCATCCGGCCTTCGGCATGGGGATTTTCCATCATCTGCCGCAGACCATGGATACGTTGCGCGATCTGCCGGAGTCGTTCCGTACCGGACTCGGTCGCGATTACGACAGTCATGGACCCGAAGGTGCGGTGGGGATCGAACGCGAATTCGAGCCCTGGAGCCGCAGCTATCTGCTGCCGGTGGTCGTGCCGGCGTTGGATGGTATGGAAGCTCGCTTGGACCAAGGGGCCAAGGTCGCCGACATCGGCTGCGGAGCTGGTGGAGCGGCGATACGCATCGCCAAGGCCTTCCCGAAGAGTTCGGTCACCGGATACGACATTTCCCGATTCGCGCTGGAACGTGCCGAGTCGAAGAAGCGCGTCGAACAGGCATCGAACGTGACCTTCGTGGATCCTCGCCGCCATCCGCTTCCCGATGACGAGTCGCTGGACCTGGTGACCGCCTTCGACTGCATTCACGACATGACCCATCCGGCCGAGGTGATGCGGGCCATCCGGGCCTCCCTGAAACCCGATGGCACCTGGTTGTTGGTGGACATCAAAGCCCTCGACACCTTCGCCGAGAACCTGGCCAAGAACCCCATGGCGTCATTGATGTACGGGATCAGCGTCATGAGCTGCATGTCCTCGGCCATGTCTTTGCCCGACGGAGCCGGACTCGGAACGCTCGGACTTCCGGAATCCAAAGCCCGGGAGATGGCCGAAGACGCCGGCTTCACCCGGTTCCGCCGCCTGGACATCGAACATTCGCTCAACGCTTTCTACGAGGTGCGTCCATGAACCAGAGCACGGAAATGAGTCTCGACGACGTCCGGACCGAGAGCCTGCGGTACGGACCGCTCGCCTACGTCGCCACCTCCGGCCCCACCAACGAGCCGCATCTGGCGCCGGTGGCGGTGTCGTGGTTCGACGGCGACGTCTACGCCTTCGTGCTCTCCTCCGGAGTGAAGGTGCGCAACGTGCGAGCCAATCCCCGAGCCACCGTGCATTTCAGTGTCGGTGCATCCACCAACTGGGACAGTTGCATCGTCTGGGGTGACGCGGAGATCCTCGACACCGTCGATCAGCGCCGTCATCTCTGGGACAAGATGGGGTACGACCTGGC
>JBJTYE010000217.1:0-8672 GCA_046082625.1 Actinomycetota bacterium
CGGGCGGCGCGAACGGACATGTCAGGCCGTTGCGAACTGTGCGGTGGCCTCGACCACTCGTCGGGCCAGCGCCGCCATGATCGTCGGATCGTCGTTGACGCAGGCCGTGCGGTCGAAGGCCAGGTGGCGCTCCTCGGCGAAGGCTCGGGCTTCGATGTCCAGGTCGTAGAGGACTTCCAGGTGGTCGGCGACGAAGCCGCAGGCGCACACCAGCACTCCGGAGGCCGACTCGCTCGTCGCCAAGTCGGCGATGACCTCGAGAATGTCCGGGCCGATCCACGGTTCGGGAGTGCGTCCCGCCGACTGCCAGGCGATGGCCCACGAGGACCACGAGGCCAGACCGGCGGCGGCGGCGACCACTTCGGCGGTGGCGCGCAATTCCTCGGGATACGGATCGCCGGCGTCGATGATGCGCTGCGGCAACGAATGCGCGGTGAAGAGCACCTTGGTGGTGGCGGGCATGGCCGAGAGGCGGGTGCTGATGTCGCGCGCCAGGAACTCCACGAACGCCGGCTCGGTGGCCCAACTGTCGATCCCGATCACCTCGATGCCGTGAGGTTCGGCCGCAGCGCGGGTGCGGTCCAGGTACTGCCCGATGGAGTACGACGAGTAGTGGGGTGCCAGGACCAAACCGACGATGCGACGGAATCCGCCCTTCGCCAATTCCTCCACCGCATCCTCGATCTTCGGGTCGGCATGTTTGAGTCCGAGGGTCACGAAGAACTCGCCGGGTCGTCGCGCGTCGAGAGCGGCCTGCAAGGCGTCCCGCTGGGCTTCGGTCCGCGCCGCCAATGGCGAGATGCCCCCGATGGCGTCGTACCGGGCCACCAGTTCGGCCAGCAGTTCCGGCGTGGGGGCACGACCGCGGCGAATGTCGGTGTAATACGGTTCGATCTCGGCGGGAGTGCGCGGTGTGCCATAGGCCATCAGTAAGACGGCGGTTCGGTCGGTGGTCATGACGCTCCTTCGGTGGCCTGGTGCACGTGATCCACGATCTCGGCCAGCACTCCCGGGTCCGAAGAGGGATCGACGCCGTGGCCCAGATTGAAGATATGGCCGGGATGGCCGCCGTTGTCGGCCAGCACCGCTCGGGTGCCCTCCAACGCCGCCGTCGATCCAGCCAGGACCAAGGAGGGATCCAGATTCCCCTGGACGACCTGGCTCGCACCCATTCGCCAGCGGGCTTCGGTGATCGACGTTCTCCAGTCCAGTCCCAACACTTGCGGTCCCGCTTCGTACATCGACTCCAAGAGGTGATCGCAGCCGATCCCGAAGTGAATCCCGGGCTTGCCCGGATGCCGTTGACGCAGTTCGGCGAAGACCCGAGTGCTGTACGGCAGGACGAAGGCGCGGTATTGGGGCTCGCTCAGCGAACCGGCCCAGGAGTCGAAGAGTTGGAAGGCCCGAGCGCCGGCGCTGAGTTGGGCGTCGATGAAGGCCACGGAGTGTTGGGCCAGACGTTCCATGAGTTGGTGCCACAACGACGGTTCGTTCACCATCATGGCCTTGGTGTGGCCGTAGTTCTTCGACGGTCGTCCTTCGATCAGGTAACTGGCCACCGTGAAGGGTGCTCCGGCGAATGCCAGGAGCGGAACGGTGTCGGGGAGTTCCCGAACGAGGGCGCGGACGGTGTCGAGAACATAGGGCACGTCGGCATCGGGTTCGAGGGTTCGGAGTCGGATCAGATCGCTTGCGGAGCGCAATGGAGATTCGGCCACCGGCCCGGTGCCTGGGGCCACGTCGATACCGAAACCGACGGCATGGGCCGGAACCACGATGTCGCTGTAGAGCACCGCCGCATCCACGCCGTAACGCCGCACGGGTTGCAGAGTGATCTCGGTCGCCAGGTCGGGCTTCTTGATGGCGTCCAGAATGCTGCCGGATCCCCGCAGAGCGCGGTACTCGGGCAAGCTGCGTCCGGCTTGGCGCATGAACCACACCGGGGTGTGACGACGAGCACGACCGGCGGCGGCATCCAGGAACGGAATGCCACTGTGATACGGGGAATGCCCTGTCGATCCGGTCCGACTCATCCGTCTCGACGCTATCCGTGACGAACTCCAACCAGGAGAGGGGACTTTGGTCCGTAGGAAGCCGAGATCCCTCCGACAATGATGGGATCGTGAACTTCGATCGGTCGCGACGCGCCACCTGGTCGGTACGTGCGGCCTCGCTCCTGATCGGGTCGATCGTGACCATCGGCGCCTGCGGCGGGGACGACGCCACCTTGCGGGGAATCGTCCGCGACGAACCCTTGATCGTCGGGTCGGTGGCGGTCACCGACGTCACCTCCGCCGGACGGTATGCCGACAACGACGGCACGTTCGAGTTCCGGGCCGAACCGGGACGTCTGCTGGTCGTGTATTTCGGCTACACCAATTGTCCTGATCTGTGTCCCACGACCCTGGCTCTGGTGCGGGCCGCCAAACGGGAACTCGGCGACGACGGCGACCGGATCGATCTGGCCATGGTGACCGTTGATGCGAACCGCGACACTCCCGAGGTGATGAACGGCTTCCTGGCCAGTTTCACCGACGCCTTCCACGCTTTGGTTCCCGCCGATGAATCCGAACTGCGGGCCGCGGAAGAGGCCTTCCTCGCCAGTTCCTCCATCCTCACCGATGCCTCCGGCGAGATCGAAGTCGGCCACAGCGCCACGGCCTACGTCGTCGATTCCACGGGCACGGTCCTCGTGGAGTGGCCCTTCGGCATCGACAAGAACGTCATGATCGACGATCTGAGAATTCTTCTGGAATCGGCATGACATCTTCTGCTCTCAGAACAACCCCCACCTGTTACGGAAAGGACACCATGAAATCCCGAATCACCACCCTGTCGCTGCTGGCCGTGACGGTGCTGGCGCTTGCCGGTTGCGGAGGCGATGACGAGGCCGCCGAGTCCTTGACCTCGGAGGCACCCGCGGTCGACGCTACGAACGGTGACGTCGATTCCGGCGTGGACATCTCATCGGTCTGGGCTCGGACCAGTCCGATGATGACCAGCAACGGTGCCGTGTACATGACCATCGGGTCGGTCGAGGACGACGAGTTGCTGTCGGCATCGGTGGACGCGTCGATCGCAGGCTCGGCGGAGATCCACGAGTCGATGGAATCCGATATGTCCGGTGACATGTCGGGACAGATGACCATGCAAGAGGTCGACTCCATCGTGATCCCGGCTGGTGACACCGTGCAGCTGATGCCCGGTGGTTACCACGTCATGCTTCTCGATCTGGCTGGTCCCCTGGAACTGGGTCAGATGTTCGAAGTGACGTTGACCTTCGCCAACGCCGGTGAGATCGTGGTCATGGCCGAAGTACGCGACGACGCGCCCTGATCAACTGTGGGTGAGACGACCATGAGCAACGATTCCACCACCCTCGACGCCGAGGTCATCCCGACGACGAGCCCGTTGCGGATCCTCTGGGCGACCTTGGCCTTTCTGGTTCCCATCGCCGTTGCGGTCTCGGCGGTCTTCCTCTTCACTGGTCGGGGCGATTTTGGTGGACCCGGGTCGAGCGGGGTGGTCTGGAGCTACGTCGTCCCGGCGGGGGCTCAGGCCAAGGCCGACAAGGGTGAATTCGTCGAGGACGTCCTGCCGGAGCAGCTCACGATCGCCGTCGGCGACACGGTGACCGTCTTGAACGAGGACTCGGTCACCCACACCTTCGGTCCCTTCACCGTTCGTGCGGGTGAATTCCAGAAGATGACCTTCACCGAGCCCCGATACTTCTTCGGCGCCTGCTCGGTCGGCGGGCACGAAACCGTCACCATCACCGTGATATGACATGACCGTAGAGGGCGATCCGATGAACGACTCCCGGCCCAAACGACGCCACGCATCGAAGTGGTCACTGGTGGTGGGCCTGGTGATCCTGGTGGCCGTGGCCATGTCCTGTCGGGCCAACGGTGGTGACACATCACCTCGAGCAGTGGACGTGGATCTGGTCACCATGAATGGCGACTCCACGTCCATCTCCGGTGTCCTCGGCGATCGACCGTTGTTGGCGTCGCTCTGGGCGGTGTGGTGTCAGCCCTGTCGCCGTGAACTTCCGGAACTTCAGCGCATCGCAGTCTCCGATGCCGGCGTCGACGTGCTGGCGGTGAACATCGGCGACGATCCCGATCGCATCGGCGAGTACTTCGAGGAGATGGACCTCGATCTCCCGCTGGTCATCGACGAGGTCGGTGATCTCCTCACCGTTCTCGACGTGGGGACCGTGCCAGCCACCGTCCTCTTCGGCGCCGATGGTGAGATCCTCTGGAGTCACCTGGGAGCGGTCACTGCCGCGCAAGTCGAGGAAGCACTCGCCACCTACGTGGCCTGACCGGAAGACTCGGTCAGATTCCGGCCGCCGGATGATGCCAGTGCGCCGGTCGCAGGGCGGCTTCGACGCGGGCGATGCGGGTGCGAGCCGGTGGATGCGTCGTGGATCGGGTGCCAGTCGAGATCGTGCGCCGAAGAGCAGAGGCCAATTGCCGTCCGTATCCCATGCGAACCACCCGCTGGTCGGCCTGGTACTCCGCAGATCGCCCCACCCATTGTCCGAGATAGCGGGCGAACGTGAATCCCGAGACGAACACCAAGGACATCCCGCGAAAGAGAGTGGCCACCAAGTGGCCGACTGTGCTGCCGAGGCGCGAATTGCGGGCGAAGGACTCCGTGGCGGCCACCGACACGTTGTTCAAGAATGTGCCGACGTGTCCGAGGATCGAAACCGGCAGGGTCAACCACTGATTGATGGTGAGTGCCACGGTGTGCGATCCGAGATGGTGACAGAGTTCGTGGGCCAGGACTCCGCAAAGTTCTTCGTGTGTCAACTCGCGAACGGCGTAGTCCGTCACCACCACCAGATGGCCCCCACAGGCGTAGGCGTTCAGATCTTCGTCGTCCACCACACCCACCACGAAGTTCCTGTGGCGGATGTGCCAGGCCTGTGTGACCTCCAGGAATGCCGGCCGCAGTCGGCTGGCTTCCCAGGGTGTCGGCTTGCGGGCACCGATCAACACCGTCAGGACGCGCCGTTGCACCGCTGGCAGGAACAAGGTCAGTCCGGTCGCCAGGTATCCGAGTGCCACGTACCACCACGGGATCTCGGCGAAGAGGGACACCGGGAACCAGAACACGAACATGGCCAGGAGCCATACCGGCACGATGGCCAGCACCGGAATGAAGGCGAACCAAGCCGCCCGATCGAAGTCGCGTCGAGGCCGCAGAGGTCGCCGGGTCAGCGCCCGCTCGGTCCGTCTGCTCGCCATGGCCTGCTGATTCCCATCTCCAGGTGGATGCCTCTTCGTGTGCCGATTCCCGGACGACGTCATTGTGCCTGATGGGTGGCGCCGTGTCGCCCCAATTCGGATAGACAATGGTCATGAGCGGACACGTCGATCGATCACCAGTCATGGCCGGAGCCGAGCCCTGGAGCCACACCGGCACCACATCCGTCGGAGCGCTGTGCATCCACGGCTTCACCGGCAACCCGTCGTCGATGCGGGGGGTGGCCGAAGCCTTCGCCGCCGCCGGTCACCACGTCGAACTGCCGCGACTTCCAGGTCATGGCACGGCGGTGTCGGACATGATCCCCACGCGTTGGCACCACTGGACCGCCGCCGTGGAGGAGGCGTATCAGTCCCTCGCCTCTCGCGTGGATCAGGTGGTGGTGGCCGGTCTGTCGATGGGTGGATCGCTCACCTTGTGGACGGCCCTCGAGCATCCCGAAGTGGCCGGCATCGTCTGCATCAACCCGGCCGCTCAACTCCAAGCCCCCGAGATGATCGAGATGGTGCAAGGTCTGTTGGCCGCTGGCACCGAAGTCTTCGAGGGCATCGGATCCGATATCGCCGATCCGAACGTGAAGGAGACCGCCTATCCCGAGACGCCGCTCGCACCGCTGGTCTCGATGGTGGTCGACGGCATCACTCCGATGGTGCCGCAGTATCCCGCGGCGCGGGTTCCTCTGCTCCTGATCACGTCGAAGAACGATCACGTGGTGGATCCGGTTCAGAGCGACCAGCTGGCCGAGCAGTGGGGTGGCCCGGTGGAACGGATCCTTCTCGACCGCAGTTATCACGTGGCGACACAGGATTACGACAAGGATCTCATCTTCGAAGCCGCCGTCAAGTTCGCGGCCACCGTCACTGCCGGCTGAGCATCGTGACCGTCGCTCTCTTGGCGTCCCTGCCCAGTCCGGGCAGCGGCTCACTCGACATCGGCCCCTTGGAATTGCGGGCCTATGGCTTGATGATCGCGCTCGGTGTGATCGCCGCGGTCTGGCTGTGGGGCAAACGGTTGGTACTCGCCGAGGTGGGAACCTCCGACGACGCCAGTGCTGTGGCCCTGTGGGCCGTCCCCGCCGGCATCATCGGGGCGCGTTTGTATCACGTCGCCACGGAATGGGATCGCTTCAGCGATGCTCCCGGCGACATCGTGAAGATCTGGGAAGGCGGTCTCGGTATCCCCGGTGGAATGTTCCTCGGCATCGTGGTTGGAGCAATCGTGATTCGGCGCCGGCACATGCCTCTCTCCATGACGATGTGGGCCGTGGCACCGGCGTTGCCCTTGGCCCAGGCCATCGGACGATGGGGGAACTGGTTCAATCAGGAACTCTTCGGCCGGCCCACCGATCTGCCCTGGGGACTGGAAGTCGATGCTGACAAGGTCGCATCGGCTGGCTATGCGCCAGGCACTCTCTTCCACCCCACATTCCTCTACGAGTCTCTGTGGAACCTGGCTCTCGTCGGTGCTCTGATCCTCGTCGGACGACGACTGATGGCGCGTCCGCATCCCGGGAGACTGCTGGCGGTCTACGTCGTCGGCTACGGCCTCGGTCGCTTCTGGATCGAGGGACTGCGGATCGACCCGGCCAAGGAGGGTGGGGGACTGCGTCTCAACCAGTGGATGGCTCTCGTGCTCATCATCGGCGGAGCGGGCTACCTGGCGTGGCGGGCTCGGCAGATCCGGCGCAGTACGGTCGAAGCATGACCGCTTCCGATCTCGTTCTCCGCCACGTCGAGGCCAATGGCGTGGCCGTGGTGACGTTGAACAATCCCGATCGCCTCAATGCCTGGAGCAGCGCCATGTCGGCGGCCTTCTTCGCTCGTCTCGAGGAATGCCGCCAGGATCCGGCGGTCCGCGTAGTGGTGGTCACCGGCGCAGGACGGGGGTTCTGTCCCGGGGCCGACATGGACGCGCTCAATCAGATTCGCGCCAATCCTGCCGGTGGTGCCGGACCGGCCACGGGCGGTGGTCGCTTCTCCGATCTGGTGTCGTATCCGAAGCCGATCATCGCCGCCATCAATGGTGCCGTGGCCGGAGTGGGCCTGGTCATGGCACTGTTCTGCGATCTGCGCTTCGCGGCGGCTGGCGTGAAGATGACCACTGCCTTCAGCCGACGTGGACTCATCGCCGAGTACGGCTCGTCCTGGGTGCTGCCGAAGTTGATCGGCTTGCCGCGGGCCCTCGATCTCCTGTTGTCCGGTCGGGTCGTGACCGCCGAAGAAGCTCTCGGCATGGGTCTGGTGAACGGTGTCGTCCCCGGAGACGAACTCATGGCCCACGTCATGGCCTACGCCGGTGATCTGGCGGAGAACGGCTGTCCCACCAGTTGGGCCATCATGAAGAAGCAGGTCTACGGAGATTGGGAGGTCGACGCCGACACCTCGACGACCGCCGCCATTCATCTCATGAACGAGTCGGTCCGACGCCAGGACTTCCAAGAAGGTGTGCAGTCGTATCTCGACAAGCGTCCTCCGCAGTTCGCCCCCTACACGGAGTGATCGCCGATCACGGATCCGGTGTCAGATCCGACGCAGAGTGGAGGCCAGTTCCTCCGGGACCACCGGATTGAAGAATTCACCGCCGCCGATCTCGGCGGCCGCGATGTAGCGAGCCAATCCCGGAGCTCGCCAGGGTGAGACCAGGTCGATGTTCAACCAGGCATCGGGGTGACTGCCATCAACGGGTCGCTGATTGATCCACATCATGTAGGGCAAGGGGCGGTCGAAGAGTCGATCGAGTCGCGCGCCCACGTCGACCAGCAAGGCCGCCAAGTCTTGGCGCCGATGATCCTCCAAGTCCGCCAAAGATCCGACGCGTTCCACGGGAGCGATGCTGATGGCCACCGGGTACGCCGGTGCCTCCGGAACCGAAGCCGTCCAGGTCTCGTTGGCCGCCACCGCCAGTCGATCGTCGGGCGTCGGTCGCCACCCGTGGCCGAACATGGCCGCCGGTCGCGGCGGCACGTGATCGTAGGCGTAGATCTGACCGTGGGGATGGGCGATGGTGGCCCCCACATCGGCGCCGCGGTTCTCGAAGATCAACACGTAGGCCACGTCGGCTCGTGCGCCGAGGGCCACGGTGCGCTCGGCCCACAGATCGACCACCAGTCGCGCGCCCTCCTCGCCGAGCGAGGCCAAGGAGGCATCGTGGTCCGGGGAGTAGAGCACGACTTCGCAGCGATCATCGGGGAGTGCCGGCCAGCGGTTCACGAACCATCGCGTGCGATAGGGCTCGGGGGCCTCGAGGCCTCCGGTACAGAAGGGGCACTCCGTGGACGGCGTCGATCCCGACTGGTTGGGACGCTGTTGCCGGGAGCCGACCACGTACACCGCTGTGCCGAGGTAGGGATCGATGCGCAGGTCCGGCGGCGATACGTCTCCGGCCGAACCCATGTC
>JBJTYE010000218.1:0-2553 GCA_046082625.1 Actinomycetota bacterium
GCGGCCAAGGAGCCTTCGCCCCCGCTGCTGCCATCGCCGCTTCCGCTATCGCCGTCGTCTCCACCGCAGGCTGCGACGAGCAGCGCCGCAGCGGCCAGAGCACCGACGCGAACCAGCCGCGTCCGTGACGATTTCGGACTCTTGTACATACAATTCCTCCCCTGTCGTTGCCCCACAGCGTGGGATGCCCGAACCCTAGTCGCACCTCGGCGGGCCGTGAACGGCCCACGGCACCGCGGTGCGAGGTTTAACAAAAAGGAAACCTTGGCCGTCGGAAGTTCGATCCTCTCGGCCCCGGAGGGGCTGCACTATGCTCGGCCGGCGGTCGTCGTACGATGCGGCGGTCGTCCCGAAACCACCTGGAGCGAGAAGAGTTCACCCGTGACGGCTTTGTCCTTCCGACATATTTCCATGCGGTTCCCGGACGGGACCGAGGCTCTCTCCGACGTCTCCTTCGACGTGAACAAGGGTGAATTCGTGACCATTGTCGGACCGTCCGGCTGTGGGAAGTCGACTCTGCTGAAGATCGCCTCGGGTCTCCTGACGGCCACTCAGGGCGAGGTCGAGGTGGACCCCCGAGGCATCGGCTACGTCTTCCAGGACGCCACGTTGCTTCCTTGGCGGACGGTCTGGCGCAACGTGGAACTGCTGTCCGAATTGCACGGCATCGACAAATCCGAACGGGACACGCTGGTACGGGACGCCATCGACATGGTCGGACTCACCGGCTTCGAGCACCACTATCCGAAGTCCCTCTCCGGCGGCATGAAGATGCGGGCATCGCTGGCTCGCACCATGACTCTCAAGCCTCCCTTGTTCCTCTTCGACGAGCCCTTCGGAGCCGTTGACGAGATCACTCGTGAACGTCTGAACGAGGAGACTCTCAGATTGTTCACTCAGGAGCGGTTCGCCGGCCTGTTCATCACCCACTCCATCAGCGAGGCGGTCTTCTTGTCCACGAAGGTCTACGTGATGTCGGCGCGGCCCGGTCGGTTGGTGGCATCGTTCGAGGTGCCGTTCGAGTATCCCCGTCAGCCGGACTTCCGTTTCCATCCCGAATTCGCTCGCATCTCGGCCGAGATCAGCCACGCATTGCGCGGAGCCCACTCATGAACACCACCAGTCGATTCCGGACCTCGTTGAGAGCAGCGTTTCCTCCCGTCGGAACGGGACTGCTGATTCTGGCCATTTGGTATTTCGTCAGCTATGTGATTCTCGATCCGAAGCGTCGGTTCTTGCTCCGCCCGCCCCATGAGGTGTGGAGTGTCGGTTTCGCCGACGGCGACAACTTCTCCGAAATGATGACCGGGTTGTGGTCAACGAGCAAGACGGCGTTCTGGGGTCTGCTCATCGCCATTCTCGCCGGATTTCTCCTGGCCATCATCATGAGTCAGGCCAAGTTCGTGGAACGGGCCATCTTTCCCTACGCGGTGGTCCTGCAGGCCATCCCGATCTTGGCCATCGTGCCCTTGATCGGCTTCTGGTTCGGGTACGGCTTCATGCCGCGCGTCTTCATCTGCGTCATCATCTCTCTCTTCCCGATCATCGTGAACACGTTGTTCGGTCTTCTTTCGGCCGACTCCGGAATGCACGATCTCCTGACATTGCACCAGGCCGGGCGTTGGACCCGTCTGCGGAAGCTCATGTTCCCGGCGGCTCTCCCAGCGATCTTCGCCGGTCTGCGAATCTCGGCCGGACTCTCGGTCATCGGAGCCATCGTGGGCGATTTCTACTTCGGTCAGGGTGAAGTGGGTATCGGTCAATTGTTGAAGAGGTACGCCGCTCGGATCGAAGGGGAGCAACTGCTGGCCGCCGTCATCGTCTCGAGTGGGCTCGGAGTGCTGGTCTTCGGACTCTTCGGATGGCTGGCCAATCGGGTCGTCGGCCGGTGGGCCGTGGACACCCGGGGCGACTGACCGTCAGGAATACTGCTTGCGGATGTCCCGCAACCTGGGCACGATCTCTCGATAGGCGGCCCACATCGATGGCGCCGGGGCCGGAAGGTCGGCGGCGATGAGACGGTGCAGTTCCGGGAGACGGTGATACGGGACCGCTGGATACATGTGATGTTCCAGGTGGTAATTCATGTTCGAATAGAGAAAACGGATGATCGGATTCATGAGCACCGTGCGGGTGTTCTGGCGATGATCGAGGGTGTCCTCGTCCAGGCCGGCGTGCTGGGTGATCCCGGTGAGCATCATCAGCCAGCGACCGTAGAAGGACGGCAGACCGATCAGCATCAGAGGCAACCATGACGCACTGACGATCGACGCCACCAGCACCGAGATCCAGACCCCGATGTGGATCCGCCCCCAAAAGATGGCTCGGCTCGTTTCCCGCGGCGGGAGATAGGTAGCCACATCGGCAGGAACTCGGCCGATGATGTTCAGGGCGTACTTGGCGAACTCCTTGCGGGCACTGAGCAAGCCGAAGAATTCCACGGCGATCTTCCAGCGGGGGAGGGGACGGGGGAAGGCGATCTCCGGGTCCCGTCCGACGATGATGGTTTCACTGTGATGACGGTTGTGACTCCACCGCCAGGACACCGGTTCG
>JBJTYE010000219.1:0-3162 GCA_046082625.1 Actinomycetota bacterium
GCCGTGACGGCTGTAGAACTCGGCGGCCTGTGCGGAATGCGCCAGTCGGTGCCCGTCCTCCAGGCTCTCCATCTCGAAAGTGGTGGACGCCCACAGGACGGGAGCCATGGCACTGATGCCCGGCGTCCGTCCGCCGTGAACCGCGAGTGTTTCCGGTTGTCGGGACGAGTCTGCTGCCGCGGTCCCGGAGTCGTCGTTCGCGCCCGTAGGGGTCATGGTTCACCAGTCAACCACCTCGTACCGGATCTCGGCGGACGAATAGCGACGCGCGCAACTTTCCCGTCGAAATCGACGGATTCAAGATTTCGGATGGACCCGAGAAATCCGGTCAAAAACCGTGACGTTCCGACCCCCTTCGACTCTGGACACGACACACCCACGTGTCGACGACGACACGACGAAGAGAAAGAAAGGAATATGACACAGACACCGATGCACCATCCACCAACGCCTTCGGCGCCATGGGAACATCTCTCGACGTTCGAGGACCGCAGTCCTCGGACGACATCGACGGTTGCGAGCAGTGCCTACACCTCGGCGGGAATCCCCACGTCGCCGCGGGCACTCGTGACACTTCACCATCATTCCGATCGGCGGTCGATCGAGGCGGCACTCGAGCGACTGGGGTACGCGGTGCGGGCCACCAACGATCCTCTGGCCACCGAAGTGCTCCTGCGCACCTACGAACCCGACATCATCGTGGTCGACGTGCGCGAGGCCTACCCGACCAGCAGTGACTGGCTCCAGCAGGTACGTCGCTGTCCGGACATCCACACGGTGGTCGTCGGAGCCGATACCGACGACCAGCGAATCGCCGTCCTGCGCAACGGTGCCGACGACGCCGCTCCCACCGATGTCACGCCGGACGAAGTTGCAGTGCGCTGTCAGGCCATCCTGCGTCGTCAGTACGCCGAAAAGCCCGAGACCGGCAATCGACGCGTGCTCTACTTCGGTCCTCTCAGCATCGATCTCGGTCGACGCGAGATCCGCGTCGACCGCAAAGCGGTAGCGGCCACACGCCTCGAATTCGATCTCTTCGCTCATCTGTGTCGTCATCCTCTCGAAGTGTGCAGCCGGCACGATCTGCTCACCCAGGTCTGGGGGCCGCATTGGGTGGGCGACACCCATGTGGTCGACGTCCACCTGTCCAATCTGCGGCGCAAATTGAGCGAACACCGACGCGATCTTCCTTTCGTCCAGACGGTGCGCGGTGTCGGCTTCCGTCTGGCCGACGAGCTGCTCTCGTTGGCCTCGTCGGATCTGGCCTCGCAACGTCAGTTGGCGGTCCACCTCGACGGAGTGAGCGTTCGGTTGCAACCCGAATCGATCGATGGGTGATCAGGCGTATTCTGCGGTCGTCCGCCAGGTCCCCGAGACGATCTCGGTGAGATAGGCCCGCGGCCCGTCGGGAGTCTCGATCACGACCTGGAATCGAGCCGCCCGCCGGGCCCGGGAATCCCACCACCGTTCGTGCACCGGCCACGGACCGGCCCAGGCCGTGACCGTGAACTCCTGGGGGCCGCGTCTCAATCGTCGTGGCGCTCCGCTCACCGCGCCGCGACCGTCCACGGTCACCGGACGTCCCTGCTCGTCGAGAACCTGGATGGATTCGGAGTCCTTCTCGATCCAGGACGGCGCCGGCGCCGGCAGGCGTCCGGGCCATGGCGGACCGTCGTCATCAGAGACGGTTCGTCGGTGGTCGTCGACCTCGGCGAAGGGCACCAGATCGAACATCTGCTGGGGATCGCGGCCGCCGCGCCACGAAGCCAGAAGAACACTTTCGGCCCCGAGCAGACCCGTCACCCGGGTCATGGCCCGCGCCGCGTCTTCGTCGGCCCGGGATCGCCCTCCCCAGAATCCCTGCTGGGTCCCGGCACTCACGCGCACCTGCACCGGATCGAGACGCAACGCGGTGATGCCGGCCGACGGCGGGTTCGGTCCGTTGATCCAGCCGTCGAACTGCCAACGCAGTCGATCCAACATGGCCGAGGTATCGAGACCCTCGGCTCGGTACCACGTGCGCTGGGAGGTCTCGCCGTGTTCGGTTTCGGCTTCGACTGCGAGACGCGTGCAGATCAGACCGCGGTCTCGGAAGTGCATCGACATTTCGTCGATCACCGTCTTGGCGGCGAACAGCACCTGGTCGAAGTGCTGGATCGGATCCTCGAAGAGGCGACGCACACTGAGATCGTCCGGTGGCGGTGCGGCATTCGGCGGCGCATCATCGGTTCCGGTGGCCAGACGATGCAAGGACGCGCCGATGTTCCCGAAGCGATCCACCAGATGAGCCGGTGACAGAGCGGCCACGTCGCCGAGCCGTTGCAGACCGAGACGTTCGAGAAGTTCCACCAACGGCGGCGGACATCCCGCCGCCGTCGCCAGGACCCCGACGGGATGGGGGAAGAGGAACGACGCCGTGCTCTCGGGTCCGGGATCCACCACCACGGTCCGGCCGCGGCGGGCCGCCAGACGCGCCGCCAACGTGGCGGTCACCCGGCCGTCGGCGATCCCGACGCCGAAACCTCCGCCGGCGGCCACCAAGGACGCGACGTCGTCGATTCCGGGGATGGTTCCGATCCCCTGTTCGGCCAGTCGTTCGAGCTCGACCGCCAGAGCGGCATCGCCGCCGACGTACCGGGACGGACCGCGAGTGGCCAACAGCAGCGAACCCGGTGTTTCGACGTCCACGAGCGGAACGAGGTCGCCGATCGCCCGGACCACCGGCTCGAACCACCGGGCATCGCGTTCGGGATCATCGGGAACGACGACCAGATCCGGACAGGCACCCTGCGCCTGACGACGGCGTTGACCGAGTCGCACTCCGGCTCTCCAGGCCACCGGTGAACAGGTCCACACCCGTTGTGCGCGAAAGACCGCCAGAGGTCGACCGGGCTGCACCGACGTCTCCGCTGCGGGACGCAACCGGGCTTCGATGACCGCGGCGACCAGCGGCCACCCCGGACAGTGCACCACGGCACAGCGAGGCGGTCGTGGTGCGAGATGTTCGGCGCCCCCGGACACGGGATCATCCGGTCCGGCGGAGAGGGACGACCACGGACGTCTCGCTGGCCGTCTCACTGGACGTCTCACCGGCCGTGCTCAACCCGCCATCGTCGCCGGGAAGCCACACCGCGTGTCGGCGCGGACGCCCGCATCGGCGAC
>JBJTYE010000220.1:0-12347 GCA_046082625.1 Actinomycetota bacterium
AGTTCCGAGTAGCCGACTCCCGACGCTTGCCAGAGCTTCGGATACATCGAGATCGGTGTGAAGCCCGGCATGGTGTTGACCTCGTTGCACAGAAACCCGCGCCCGTCGGCTTCGTAGAAGAAGTCGACGCGGGCGAGGCCATCGCAACGCAGGATGCGGAAGATGTCGAGGGCGAGTTGTTGCACGTCGGCCGTTTCGGAAGCCGTGAGTTCGGCCGGCACGATGAGTTGGGCGCCGTCGGTGACGTACTTGTCTTCGTAGTCGTAGAACTCGTTGCCGGGCACGATCTCTCCGGCCACGCTCACTCGAGGAGTGAGGTTGCCGAGCGCCGCGACTTCGATCTCGCAACCCCGCACCGCTTCCTCGACGACCAAGAACTCGTCGTACTCGAGTGCATGATCCACCGCGGTACGCAACGAATGACGGTCCTTGGCCTTGGAGACTCCGATGGACGAACCCATGTTGGCCGGTTTGACGAAGAGCGGCAGACCGAGTTCGGCGGACACCGCGACGAGCCGCGCCTCGAAAACTTCGTCGGAACGGAGCACTGCGTATCGCGGTTGTGGAACACCGTGGCGCGTGAGGACGTCCTTGGCCATGGCCTTGTCCATCGAGACCGCCGAGCCGAGGACCCCGGAGCCCACATAGGGAAGATCGAGCAGTTCCAGCAGACCTTGCAGGGTTCCGTCCTCTCCTTGCGGGCCGTGGAGAAGAGGGAGAACCACGACCGGTAGGCCACCGGCTCGGGTGGCCTCGAGGACGCTCGATGGAGCGACCACCGGCCCCTCGACCACCAGCGACTCCGGAAGACCGCGGTCGGAACCCAGGGCGTTCATGGCCGATTCGGCGAGGTGCCACGTACCGAGGCGGTCGATGCCGATGACGGTGACCGTGTACGCGGCGAGATCCAGAGCCCGCAGGACGTGTGCGGCGGTCACGCAGCTCACGTCGTGTTCGGCCGACTGTCCTCCGAAGAGCACCACCACGTGGGATGGTGTGGCCGACGAACGGCCCTGCTCGCCCCGGCCAGCCGACGATTCCTGCACGAGGGCACCATATCGGTCCCGCTCCGGAGGTATCGGGCACCCGGGGGGCGAGGAGGAGAACTACGATCGGTGCGTATGCCGGACCAATCGTCAGCGCTGCACGGCTCCGATCCGGGCTTCCTCACCCATCACGCCCTGCGGATCAAGGGCTTCGCGCGTAGCCACATGCTCGCCGACATGGTGGCCCTCGAGGAATCGACGGTCCGCGCCGCACTCATGTCGCTCGCAGATCGCGGCTTGGCGGCCTTTCGCGAGGCACGCGAGCTCTGGCAACTCACTCCGGATGGTCGATTGGCTCATGCGACGGTCTTGGCCCGTGACGTGGCAACTCTCGATCTCGAGAGCCTGAAGGGGCACTACCACGACTTCCTCGGAATCAACGACACGTTCAAGTCCTTGTGCGGGGATTGGCAACTTCGAGACGGTCAGCCCAATGATCACTCCGACGAGCGGTACGACAATGCGGTCATCGACCGCTTGCAGCGTCTGCACGATGCAGCTCGCCCGGTGGTGACCTCGATGGCGGCCATCGTGCCGCGGCTGCAGCCGTACACGCGACGTCTGGAGGGTGCGGTGGAACAAGTCGCCAGAGGTGCCCGCAACATGTTCACCGGTGTGATGTGCGGATCGTTCCACGACGTCTGGATGGAGCTCCACGAGGATCTGATCCTGACGCAAGGTATCGATCGCTCCGCCGAAGGTTCGTTCTGATGGCGCGTTTCGGTCGAGTGGTGACGGCGATGGTCACGCCCTTCGACGCCCAGGGAGAATTGGATCTCGACGGAGCCCAACGGCTGGCACGCTGGCTGGCCGAGCACGGAAGCGACGGACTGGTGGTGGCCGGCACCACCGGCGAGGCCCCCGTGCTGACCGATGCCGAACGATTGGACCTGTTCAAGGCGGTCGCCGAGGCCGTGACCATTCCGGTCATAGCCGGAACCGGAACCAACGACACGAACCACTCCATACATATGACTCGCGAGGCGGCCAAGTTGGGGGTGGCCGGACTGTTGGTGGTGGCCCCGTATTACAACCGGCCCCCGCAACGGGGCATCCTCGCCCACATCGCGGCCGTGGCCGGGGCAGCCGACCTCCCGGTGGTTGTCTACGACATCCCGGTGCGAACAGGGCGCAAGATCGCCGCCGACACCTTGCTGCGACTGGCTCAGGACGTACCCAACGTGGTGGCCCTCAAGGATGCGGCCGGCAACCCGGGGGAGACGGCCCAGATCATCGCCAACGCCCCGGCGGGTTTCGAGGTCTACAGCGGAGACGATGCCCTGACTCTGCCATTGCTGGCAGTCGGAGCGGTTGGTGTCATCGGAGTGGCCACTCACTGGTCGGCGCCCGATCACCAGATCATGTTCGACCGATGGCATGCCGGGGACACCGCGGGGGCGCAACTGGTGAATCGACATCTGCTCGCCAGCTTCGCCTACGAAACGGGAGACGAGGCACCGAATCCGATTCCGAGCAAGGTGATGATGAACATGCTCGGGGTGCCGGTCGGCCACTGTCGACTGCCGATGGGACCGCCACCGGACTTCGTGGTCGAACGGGCCCGGCAGGTCTGGGCCGATCTCGAGTCGGCGCGGGCCGACGGATTCCGATGAGCGCCGGCGCGCCGACCGTTCGCATCGCCTTTCTCGGCGGGTTGGGCGAGATCGGCCGGAACTGCATGGTGGTCGAGCAGGAAGGAAAGCTCCTTCTCATCGACTGCGGCTTGATGTTTCCCGACGCCGATATGCACGGGATCGATCTGGTGCTCCCGGATTTCACCTGGTTGCGGGAGAATGCCGAGCGGGTGGTGGGCTGCGTGGCCACGCACGGTCACGAGGACCACGTCGGCGGGCTGCAATACCTCCTCAGAGATCTCAGTTTCCCGGTGTTCGGGTCGGCGGTGACGCTGGGTCTGGCTCGACATCGCATCGAGGAAGCCGGTTTGCTCGGTCGCACCGAACTGGTCGTCGTCGCCGACGGGGAACGGCGTCGCATCGGTCCTTTCGACGTCGAGTTCATCCCGGTCACCCATTCGGTCCCGCATGCCTTCGCCGTGGCGTTGCACACCCCGCAGGGAGTGATCCTCCACTCCGGCGACTTCAAACTGGACCTGACGCCGGTGGACGGTCGGCGCACCGATCTGGCGCGGATCGGAGCGCTGGCATCCGACGGCGGTATTCGCTTGCTCCTGTGCGACTCCACCAACGCCGAAGAACGTGGCTATTCGCCCAGTGAAAGCTCGATCGCCGAGGCGCTTCGGGCCCTGTTCCGCCAGCACCGCCAGCAGCGAATCATCACCGCCAGCTTCGCCAGCCACATCCATCGCATCCAGCAGATCATCGACGCCGCCGTGGAGGAGGGTCGAAAGGTCGTCACCATGGGTCGTTCCATGCAGAAGAACGTGCGCATGGCCCGCGAACTCGGAGTCCTGTCCGTCCCCGAGGGAACCCTGGTCGACATCGAGGACGCCCATGACCATCCGCCCCACAAGATCTGCGTCATCTCCACCGGAAGTCAGGGCGAACCGATGTCGGCCTTGTCCCTCATGGCCCGCGGCGACAGCAAGTGGTTGAAGGTGGGAGATCAGGACGTGGTCATCCTGTCGAGCAACGCCATTCCCGGGAACGAGACGAACGTCTCGAGGGTGATCGACGGTCTGCTGCGGCTCGGAGCCGACGTGGTGCACTCGGGAATCGCCGATGTGCACGCCACGGGTCACGCGCAGGCCGACGAATTGAAGACGTATCTCTCCATCGTGCGTCCGGAATGGTACGTACCCATCCACGGTGAGTATCGCCATTTGGTGGCGAACTCGCGATTGGGAATCACCATGGGTGTGAAACAGCAGAATGTCGTACTCTGCGAGGACGGTGACGTCATCGAATTGAGTGTTGATGGCTTGGACGTGGTCGGCCGGGTCCCTGCCGGGTATCTGTACGTCGACGGGATCGTCGGGGACGTCGGCCAGGGTGTGCTGCGCGATCGTCGGGTCCTGGCCGAAGAGGGAGTGGTGGTGGTCGTGGTCACGGTGGATCTGGGGAGCCGCAAGGTCATCACCGGACCCGAGATCATCACCCGCGGCTGGGTGTACGCGCCGGAAGCCGAGGATCTTCTGGATGAAGCCTGCGACGCAGTGTCGGCAGCGGTCGAAAAGGCTCTTGCCGACGGGGTGAGAGATCCGGAAAGTCTCGAAAAGGACGTCCGTCGGGCGGCCGGCAAGTTCGTCAACGAGCGGACCAAGCGCCGCCCGATGATCGTGCCGGTCGTGATGGAGACATGAGCGGCCGCTGGCTGCTGATCACCGGCCTCCTCGGAGTCGCGCTTGCGGGCTGCGGTCAGGAATCGGGAGACGACGTCCTGGGGATCGATGCCATCGGGCAGGCGGTGGAGGCGGTGCGCGCCGAAGTCGGCGGTGAGCCGCGCTTCTTCGAGATCAACACCACGGCCGATGGTGTCAATCTGTTCATCGCCACGTCGCGGAGCTCCGGTGGCGTACTCGACGGGGTGGTGCAGGCGCGCTACACCCCGACCGGAGGGCTCGTCCTCGCCGCCGACGTCCTCGAAGCGTCGGGCTCGACGTTCGCGGGTTCGGACCTCGACGTGTCGGGTTCTCGCGTGACATCGTCGGTGATCCGAGAACTGGAGGATTCGAAACTGTTGATGTTCGTGGTCACCGCCGGCACCGGGTCCGAGGTTCTCTTCCGCATCATCGTGGAGTCCGCACGCGGAGGTCGCCTGTCGGTGTTCGTGGCCGAGGACGGAACGATCCTGGGAACCGACGTGATGGAGTCGACCGCCACTGCGGAATGACCGAACACCTGCGCGTCGCGTTGCTAGCGTTCGACTCGATGCCCCGTTCCAAATCGACCTCGACGGCCAGGTCTGGTCCCAACCGAGCCTCGGAGCGATCGACCAATAGATCCGGGGCGGCTGCGGCCCGCGAGGCCGAGACGGCGCGACCCGACAAGGGTCCAGGAGAGATCCGTCGGGCGGTCACCGGGCGGGAACACGAATTCTGGGCCATTGCTTTCATCGCCTGCGGCGTTCTGGTGGGTCTGGCGGTCTACGCCCGTCTGGCTGGGCCGGTCGGTCGGGGGGCCGATGCCGCCTTGGGCGCGGGTATCGGCCTCGGTCGCTTCGCCTTGCCGGTGATCCTGGTGGCCATCGGCATCGCCTTGTTGCGCGGAGATCATCCGGTGGGTCGGACCCGGCTCACCATCGGTTGGGGTGGGGTGTTGGTCGCCGGACTCGGAGTCCTCCACGTGGTGCGGGGGCCTCGTTCCTACACCGGTGTCGACGCCCTCGGAGCCGCCGGGGGTTGGATCGGAGCCGCCGGCGGAGAGACGTTGCGTACCCTGCTCGGTCCCGTCGGGGCGATTCTCGTTCTGGTGGCCCTGGCCATCGCCAGCGCGCTGCTCATCACCACCCTCGCTCTGAAGGCCATCCTGTTGGCCATTCGCGATGTGCTGACCGGGGCGGGTTCCGGACTCACTCGATCGGTGGAGAGCCAGTGGCGCCGAGCCACCACGTTGGACGAGTCCGACCGCTACGACGACGTTCATCGCGACGATGTCGATGATGACGACTCCAGCGACGACGCAGCCGGAGAATGGTTCGACGACGCCGCAGCCGACGATCTGGTCGAAGAACCAGCAGCGCGACCTGCCGACGAATCAGCCGAACGACCGGTGGCCCGACCGGTGCCGGACCGCGCTCCGGAGGAGGGGAACGAATCCCATGTCCAGGGTCGTCTGGACGCCGATCAGTCGAACACCAAGGCGGGGGCCACGGCGTGGACACTTCCCCCGGCCTCGTACCTGAGTCGGACCGGCAAGCAATCGATCGACGAAAAGGAGATCGATCAACGCGGGCGCGATCTGGAGAGTGCGCTGTCCTCACACGGCGTGGAGGTCCGTCTGGTGGATCGCACGGTCGGACCGACCGTGACCCGCTACGAATTGGAACTGGGTCCGGGCGTCAAGGTGGCTCGGGTGACCAGCCTGCAAAAGGACATCGCCTACGCCCTGGCCGCCACCGACGTCCGCATCCTGGCCCCTATTCCCGGACGATCGGCCATCGGTATCGAAGTTCCCAATCGAACTCGACAACTCGTGTCGCTCGGCGACCTCTTGGCTTCCGCCGAAGCCAAGGCCAGTCATCACCCCTTGGACGTGGCCATCGGCAAGGACATCGCCGGGCGTTCGGTATTCCTCAATCTGGCCACCACGCCCCACTTGCTCATCGCCGGAGCAACGGGCGCCGGCAAGTCCAGCGGGATCAACTGCATCATCACCTCGTTGTTGATGCGCACCACGCCGGATCAAGTGCGTCTCATTCTCGTCGACCCCAAACAGGTCGAGATGGGGCAGTACGCGCGCCTTCCGCATCTGTTGACCCAGCCCGTCACCAATCCCAAGAAGGCCGCCAACGCTCTGGCGTGGGCGGTGAAAGAGATGGAGCGTCGTTATGACGTGCTCTTCGAGATGGGCTACCGGGACATCACCGGATACAACGCCGCATACGACCGTGGCGAGTTGTCGGTCGAAATCGGCTCCGATCGGGAACTCGAACGCATGCACTACATCGTGGTGGTGGTGGACGAGTTGAACGATCTGATGATGGTGGCGGCTCGCGACGTGGAAGAGAGCATCACTCGCATCGCCCAGAAGGCCCGTGCGGTAGGCATCCATCTGGTCATCGCCACGCAGCGGCCGTCGGTCAACGTCATCACCGGTGTCATCAAGGCCAACGTTCCCGCCCGAGCCGCCTTCGCCGTGTCCTCGCAGACCGACAGTCGTGTCATCCTCGACCAAGTCGGAGCGGAGAAATTGGTGGGCAAGGGCGACATGTTGCTGCTGCCGGGCAACTCGGCCGTGGCCCAGCGCATCCAGGGCTGCTGGGTCGAGGAGGAAGAGGTCCGCAAGGTGGTGGCCTTCTGGCGCAAACAAGCCCCGGTCCAATACGTGAGCGGAGTGGAGGGTGAAGAACCCGGAAGTGCTTCGGGATCATCCATCACCGATGGTGCCATCACCGACGGTGCCGCCGATGACAGCGACGACGCCCTGGTTCGGCGGGCCATGGAGTTGGTGGTTCGCAGCGGCCTGGGTTCCACGTCCATGCTGCAACGCAAGCTGGGCGTGGGTTTCGCCCGGGCGGGTCGCATCATGGACCTCCTGGAACAGCGGGGAATCGTCGGCCCGAGTACCGGCAGCAAGGCCCGCGAGGTGCTGATGACCGTCGAGGAGTTCGAAGCCCTCTGAGAGATTAGAGTCCCCCGAAGACGACGGACAGGGGGCACTCATGGAATTGAAAGAGATCACGTCGGGACTCAAGTTCCCGGAAGGGCCGATCGCTCTGCGCGACGGCCGAGTGATTTTGGTCGAGATGTTCGGACCGCGGATCACCATGGTGGAGCCCGACGGAACCAAGCACACCGTGGCCGAGATCCAAGGCGGTCCGAATGGCGCCGCCATCGGACCCGACGGGTCCCTCTATCTGTGCAACAACGGCGGATGCTTCACCGAAATCGACTTCGGAGGTCTGTGCTTTCCCGGGCCCTTCGATCCCTCCCGTTACTCGGGTGGTCGAATCCAGAAAGTGAACATCGATACCGGCGCCGTCGAGGATCTCTACACGTCCTGCGACGGTCGACCCTTGCGGGCGCCGAACGATCTGGTCTTCGACGCGTACGGCGGCTTCTATTTCACCGACCACGGCATCCGCGACAACGAGGCCCGAACCTCCGATCTCACCGGCATCTATTACGCCAAGGCCGACGGCAGCGCGATCCAAGAGATCGCCTTCCCAGTGGAGAGCCCGAACGGCATCGGACTGTCCCCCGACGGTCGCACGCTGTATTGGGCCGAGACCCACACCGGACGGGTCTTCAAGCGCGAGGTCGTGGAACCCGGCGTGCTGTCGCCGACCATGCCCGGCGACACGAGTGTGGTCCTGTGCGGTCTTCCCGGACTGCAACTCTTCGATTCGCTGGCGGTGGACGGTGCGGGAAACGTCTGTGTGGCCACGTTGGTGAACGGCGGGATCACCGTGATCTCACCGCAGGGCGACGTGGTCGAGCACGTGCCCACTGGGGATCTGCTCACCACCAACATCTGCTTCGCCGCCGACGGCTCCGACACCGCGTACATCACCTTGTCCGGAACCGGCCGCCTGGTGTCGACGCGATGGAGGCACGGGGGGCTGGCACTCGCGCATTCGCGCTGACGGCGGTCTGCCGACGACGTCGGTATCCTCGAGGTGTGAGCGGCGCATCCCGACAGTTCTACGTGGAAACTCTGGGCTGCCCGAAGAATCAAGTGGACTCCGACAAGATCGTCGGAACTCTGCTCCGTGACGGCTACGTGCCCGTCGACGAGGCGAGTCAGGCCGATCTGGTGGTGGTCAACACCTGTGCTTTCATCGACGAGGCGCGCCGCGAGTCCGTGAACACCATCTTGGCTCTCGATGCCGAGCGGCGTCCGGGTGCCAAATTGGTGGTCACCGGCTGCATGGCCGAGCGCTACGGCAGCGAAATCTCCGAGGCGCTGCCCGAGGTGGATCTGGTGGCCGGATTCGGGGTGTCGGTCGTGCCGACCAAGAAACTCATCCCGGTGTCGTCGCAGCCGGTTCCGACCATGGACCTCTTGAACCTGCCGCGGCCCAAGAGCTCGCTGCCGTGGGCGTACGTGAAGATCGCCGAAGGATGCGACCGGCAGTGTGGATTCTGCGCCATCCCATCCTTCCGCGGTCCGCAGCGCAGTCGTGACATCGATTCCATCCTGGAAGAGGTTCACGCACTCGAGGCCCGCGAAATCGTGCTCGTCGCCCAGGATCTGGCGAGCTACGGCAAGGATCGCCCCGTCGATCTCGGAGCCGGCAGCATCGTCCCGCTGGTGCGCCGAGTGGCCCGCGAGGTGGAGCGAGTGCGGCTGCTCTATCTCTATCCGAGCGATCTGTCCGAGGAATTGATCGAGACCATGATCGCGATCGGGATGCCCTACTTCGATCTCTCTCTGCAGCACGTCAGCAAGTCACTGCTACGTCGTATGCGGCGGTGGGGTGACGGCGAGCGCTTCCTGAAGCGCATCGATGCGATCCGTCGACTCGCCCCGGACGCCGCGTTCCGCAGCAACTTCATCGTCGGGTACCCCGGAGAGACCGAGGCGGACCATGACGCACTGCTGGAGTTCGTGGAGTCGGCGCGTCTCGACTGGTGCGGCTTCTTCCCGTACTCACCCGAGGAGGGAACCCACGCCGTGACCCTGGACGGTCAGGTGGATCCGGGTCTGGCCCGTGAACGTCTGGGAGAGCTCACGGAGTTGCAGGACCGCATCACCGCCACGCAACGAGACGAACTCGTCGGCCGTCGGATCTCGGTACTGGTCGACTCGCCTGGAGAGGCTCGGTCCCATCGTGAGGCGCCGGAGATCGACGGCATCGTGGAGGTTCCGCACGATCTCGCACCGGGCAGCATCGTGGAGGTCACCGTCACCGCCGCGACCGGTCCGGATCTCATCGCCGCGCCCTGACTGCGCAGACGGTTCACCGAGCGCGCGGCCATGTGGCAGGCTTGACGAGTGCCGGTCGATCCCAACGCCATTGCCACCTGGGCCAATGCCGTCACCGTGGGTCGGATCCTGGTGTCGCCACTCATGTTCCTGGTGGTTCCGGAAGAAGCGGGGGGCTCGTGGTGGGCGGTCGTGCTGTGGGTTGCCTTGTGTTCGAGCGATGGCATCGACGGTTACCTGGCCCGGCGACACGGGGCCACGCGGTCGGGGGCCTTTCTCGATCCCCTGGCCGACAAGGTGCTGGTGCTCGGGGCCATGTTCACATTGGTCAGTCGCGACGTGTTCTGGTTCCTCCCGGTGTTGATCATCGCCGTTCGGGAGATCGCCATCAGCATGTACCGGGTCCTGGCCGGGGCCAAGGGTGTCAGCGTTCCCGCCAGTCGCATCGCCAAGTTCAAGACGGTGTGCCAGCAACTGAGCGTGGGCTTCGCTCTCGCGCCTTTGACCACCGAGGACGCCTCCTGGCTCTGGCAGATCCTGCTCTGGACGGCGGTGACCTTGACGACCGTCAGCGGACTGCAATACCTGTGGAGGGCTCGGCGCGTCGGTCGGACCACTCCCGAGGCGGTGTGAGCGCGTGCGTTGTGCGGTCGTCGCAGTGGGCACCGAGCTGCTCCTGGGTCAGATCATCGATACCAATTCGTCATGGCTGGGAAGCCGATTGGCGGCGAACGGAATCGATTCGCTCCTGCAGGTGAAAGTGGGTGACAACCAGGAACGCATCGTGGCCGTCCTGCAATACGCTCTCGCCCAATCCGATGCCGTGATCGTGTGCGGAGGCCTCGGCCCCACTCACGACGATCTCACGCGTGAGGCCATTGCCGAAGTCATGGAAGTCTCCTTGCATCCCGATGAAGGCGTGGCCGAAGTCATCCGCGCCATGTTCGCGGCCCGGCAGCGGCGGATGCCGGAGAACAACCTGCGCCAAGCCATGGTTCCCGAAGGTGCGACGGTGATCCCGCAGACTCGGGGCACGGCCCCCGGTCTCATCTGTCCGGTGGGAGCGAAGGTCGTGTACGCCGTTCCGGGCGTGCCGCACGAGATGCAGGACATGATGGAGCGCTCCATCCTTGCCGATCTCCGTCGTCGCAGCGGCTCGAGCGACGTGATCATGAGCCGAGTCGTCCGCACCTGGGGTGATAGTGAGAGCGGGCTGAACGAACGTCTTGCGCCGCTGATCGAGGAACTGGAAGATGTCTCGAATCCGACCTTGGCCTTTCTCGCCAGCGGATGGGAAGGCATCAAGGTTCGTCTCACCGCCAAAGGTCCGACTGAGGAAGCGGTCCTGGCCCTCCTCGATCAGTGGCAAGCCAGAGTCCTCGACGTGGTCGCCGATGTCGTGTTCGGGTTCGATGACGACACCATGGAGTCCGTCGTGCTGGGCCTGCTGGCCGAGCGGGGGCTCACTCTGGGGCTCGCCGAATCGGTCACCGGAGGCCTGGTCGCCGGACGTCTCACCTCGATTCCCGGGGCCAGTGCGGTGTTCCGCGGCTCGGTCGTGTCCTATGCCAGTGACGTCAAATTCGATGTTCTGGGAGTGGCTCGCGGCCCGGTTGTCAGTGAGGACGCCGCTCGATCGATGGCCGAAGGGGCCCGGCGGGTACTCGGCTGCGATGTCGCACTGTCCCTCACCGGAGTCGCCGGACCCACCGAACAGGACGGTCAGCCGGTGGGAACGCTGTGTCTCGCCGTGGCGATGGCGGGACGGGAGACGGTCACCACCACTCTGCGCCTTCCTGGGTTCCGGGATCAGATGCGGCAGATGTCGGTCATTTCGTCCCTCGACTTCCTCCGTCGTCGGATTCTCGGATGATCACCGCCGTCATCGACTTTCGTCGACTTGTAGCCTGAGTGCGCCTGCCCTCGTAGCTCAGCTGGATAGAGCAACGGCCTTCTAATCCGTAGCGCGCACGTTCGAATCGTGCCGAGGGCGCCGGTTCCCGTCTGGCACCCTCTACACTTGGGCGACCGTTGCGGGCATGCCTGCCGACGATGGATGAGTGAGGTCCGAGTGAAGTTCAAGAAGGGTGACACCGTCATCTACCCGCAGCACGGAGCCTGCAAGGTGGAAGCCATTCGCAAGGAGGATCCCCTCGCAGTCGGGAAGCTCCAGGATTATCTGGTGCTGCGAACGGTGATCGGCGACATGACTCTTCGGGTACCGATGGCCAAAGTCGACGAGGTGGGTGTGCGGCCCCCGGTGTCTCCCGACGAACTGGAAGATCTCGTCGCCGTGTTGGCCAAGGCCGATCCGCGAGTGCCGGCCAACTGGAGCCGACGCTTCAAGAACCACCAAGAAAAACTCAAGAGCGGCGACGTGTATCAGGTGGCCGAGGTGGTGCGAAACCTGGCGTCCCGAAATCGTGACGCGTCGCTGTCGGCGGCCGAGCGCACCATGTACGAGCGGGCTCGGGTGAATCTGATCTCCGAGATCGCACCGGCTTTGAAGGTTTCCACGGAGGCCGCCGAAGCGTATCTGGACGATGCCCTGGCGCGCGGCGTTCTCAAGCCGGCCAAGGCGGCCAAGGTCGCGAAGCCAACGGCATCCAAGGAATCGGCGCCTCCGGTCAAGACGCCAGCAAAGGCCCCGACGAAAGCTGTAGCGAAGGCTCCGGCCAAGGCGCCGGTAAAGGCCCCGACGAAGTCGCCGGCGAAGGCTCCGGCCAAGGCGCCGGTAAAGGCTGCGACGAAGGCGCCGGTCAAGGCTGCGACGAAGGCGCCGGTCAAGGCTGCG
>JBJTYE010000221.1:0-3155 GCA_046082625.1 Actinomycetota bacterium
TCCGCTTACTACCGCGATCCCGACGGCAATCAGGTGGAGACCCAGATCGACTGCATGTCGGTGGAGGATTCCATCTCCTTCATGGCCTCGGAGGCTTTCGCCGCCAATCCCATCGGTATCGATGTCGATTTCGAGCGACTCATCGCCCGGAGACGATCCGGTGAAAGTGTGTCGACGATCATCGACTACGCCACCGCCGGCAGCTGAGATGACCGCAACATCGACCCGTCGACGAAGTCGGGAGCATGTGGAAGTCGCTCTGATCACCGCTGCTGCCGATCTCCTGGGCGAGATAGGGCCGCGTGCCGTGAGTGTGCGGATGATCGCCGAGCGCGCCGGCGTCAATCATGGCTTGGTGCACCACTATTTCGGCGGCAAGGCCGAGTTGCTCCGCGCCGCCATGACGCGTCTGGTCGAGGAGCATCGGGATTTCGCCACCGAGAAGTCCGGCGGACGGGCCGTGCCGGCACCTCTGGCCCTCGCCGAGGACCAGCGCTACCTGCGGGCGGTGGTGCGCGCCGTTCTGGATGGCGACGAGGAACTGGCGACCATGGAATTGTCGACCGGATACTCCATACCGCGAGCGGCGCTCGAGCATTTGGCGACGAAGCGCCAGATGGCCGAACCGGATCTCGACACCAAGGCGAAGGTGGCCATGGAGATGGCGTTGGAGATGGGCTGGGCGGCCCTCGAACCCTTCATCCTCGCCGTCGTGGACGTCCACGGCGATGATGTCGCCGTGATCCGCGACATGGTGCGTCGACGTCGCGTCCACGTGCCGGCACCGACATCGTGATCGTCACCACCGACGTCCTGATCATCGGCGGGGGACCGGTGGGGAGTCTGCTGGCCCTCTTGCTCGACGACCACGGGGTGGGAAACATCGCGGTCGAACGCGATCTGGAGCCCTACCACCTACCCCGAGCCGTGGTGATGGACGACGAGAACCAGCGACTCTTCCACCGTCACGGGATGGGCGGCCGTCTCGAGGCCATGACCACACCCTTGGCTGGAGCCGACTTCGTGGATGTCGACGGGCAGCGAATCCTCGGCGCCGTCTTTCCGCCAGTCGGGGTGCACGGTCTGCCGCCGGTGATCTGTCACTTCCAACCGGAGCTGGATCGGTTCGTGCAGTCGGAGGCCGAGACCCGCGGTACCGATTTTCGTCGGGGAGTCTGCGCAGTGTCTCTGTCGGTGGAATCCGAGGGTGTGCGCACCACCCTCGATGACGGGACCGAGGTTGCCAGCCGCTGGGTCGTGGGTTGCGATGGTGCCTCCAGTTGGACCCGCAATTCGATCGGCGCATCGCTCGAAGATCTGCGATTCGACCAGCACTGGCTGGTGGTGGACGTCCGACTGCGAGACGGCCGTGGATCTCACCTGCCACGGGTCCTGCAGCAGATCTGCGATCCTCGACGTCCGGTCACCTTCGCTCCCGGACACGCCGATTACCGACGTTGGGAATTCCAGATCCAGCCCGGCGAAGACGTCGAAGAGTTGATGAGCGACAACGGACTGCGGCGACTGTTGGCGCCCTGGCTGGCCCATGACGATGCCGACATCGTGCGTGCCGCCGCCTATCGATTCCATGCCGTGGTGGCGCCGGCGATGCAGGTGGGTCCGGTGTTCCTGGCGGGCGATTCGGCGCATCAGATGCCACCCTTTCTTGGTCAGGGCCTGAATTCCGGTTCGCGTGACGCCGCCAACCTGGCCTGGAAGATGTCGCTGGTCCACCAAGGTCGAGCTTCGGCGTCGTTGCTGGGGACGTACACCACCGAACGGGTCCCGCATGTGAGGAACACGGTGGAACATGCCGCCGATACCGGCCGGTTGATCGATCAGCTCGCCGGTAGGGAGAGCCACGGACTCGATCACAGTGCCGGATACGGCGGACGGCGACCGCAATCGCGCTTGGGTCCGGGCGTCCTCGTTCCCGGACATGCGTGGGTCGGTCGACCGATGAATCATCATCCGGACGTCGAGCGAGCGTTGATGGCCGATCGGTCTTCGTTCGTGATGGCCACGGCTGGAGATCCTCCGGCCGTGCCGCGATCGCTGGCGCGGCTCGGCTGTCGCGTCGTCGCCGTGGACGAGGCGACGATCGACGGTCGCCGAGCGGCGATCGTGCGACCGGATGGATACGCGGCAGCCATGGTGCGCGATGACGATGACATGAACCGGTTCGAACAGTTGATGGAGGAGTTCACGTGACGACGACTGAACCGTGGCAATTGCGGAATCCGGTGGCACTCGGCATCGTGCACCTGGTGGCGACCTGGTTCATGGTGGGGCTCATCTGGACGATCCATGTCGTCCACTACCCCTTGTTCGCCTACGTCGGCCCGGACGAATACGTGGCGTTCCAAGCCGAACACGTCCGACGCATCGGGATGGTGTTGTTGGTCCCGTGGGCGGTCGAGGGGATCTGCATCCTGTCCCTCTTGGTGATGGCGATGCGATCGAAGTCACGTGAACTTCTCCTCCCCACACTGTTAGGAGCCGCGGCCATGGGAGTGGTGTTGATCATGAGTGGCTTCTTCTCCGCACCGGCCCATGGCAAGTTGGCCGATGGATTCGATGCCGATGTGCACGCTGACTTGATGCGGGCCGATCTGATTCGCACCATCGCCTGGACGATGCGCGGTGGAATTTCGACCTGGTTGTTGGTGGTGCTGATGTCGGAGCATCGGCGTGACATATCGAACACCACCATTTGACACTAAAACCAGCCGTCGGGGGTCGATCCCTCTGTACCGTCATGGAACCGGATGATTCCGGTTCGCACGACCAAATCCGGTCGGAAATCCCGACCGGGATGACAAGGAGAACCCCCCATGCGCAAGCGCACCTCACTCATGGCTCTGGTGGCCGCCGGATCGTTGATCTTCGCCGCCTGTGGTGACGACACCGACACCGCCGAAGCCCCCGTCACCACCGAAGCTGCCACCGATGAAGGTTCCTCCGAGACCGAAGGCGACATCATCGCCGTCGCCACTACTGCTGGTTCCTTCGGAACCCTGGCCGCGGCCCTCGAGGCCGCCGGTCTCGTGGAGACTCTCCAGGGTGAGGGTCCCTTCACGGTGTTCGCACCGACCGATGCCGCCTTCGCCGCTCTGCCGGCCGGACTCGTCGATGCTCTCCTCAAGCCGGAGAAC
>JBJTYE010000222.1:0-9161 GCA_046082625.1 Actinomycetota bacterium
AGAGCGACGCGGGGATCGACCACTTGCGGTGCCCGACCTTCGATGGCCGCCCGCTGCGCCGCCCGGTCCAGGTCCCGGTCATCACGATCGTCTCGATCATGAACGTCACCACGGCCCGACGCCACGATCACCGTCGCTTCGTGAATCGTCTGCCAACCGGTGCAGCGACACAGATGCGCCAACAAGGCCGAGTTCACGGTGTCATGAATCGCGTCCCTGAGAGCATCGCCAAGAACATCGCTGAGATCATCATGAACGGCGTCACCGGGAACCTTCGCCGCCAGGCGCATGATGATGCCCGGCGTGCAGAAACCGCACTGACTCCCGCCGGTAGCGCACAAGGCCTCGGACCAGGTCTCACGAATGTCTTCGTCGAGACCCTCGAGAGTGGTGACCGAGCGACCGCTCACCCGAGCCACCGGGGTCACACAGGCCACCCGAGGTTCACCATCCACCCACACCGTGCAACAGCCGCACTGCCCCTGGGGAGCACAACCGTCCTTGACCGAGGTCATGCGCTGGGCACTACCGCGCAAACTTTCGCGCAGGGCCGTCAACAAGGTCCCCTCCGCCGGCACGGTGACGGTCTGCTGATTCAACATGAACGAGATCATCGCGATCTCAGACATGTGTGGTCCCAAAGATGATCGATGTCACACGCTCGCTCACAGGTTCAGATTAAACGCACGGGCGCGATTTCCGAGGACGCTTCACGGGATACCGTTGGTCGTGTGCGGAAAGATCTCGACCCTCAGGATCACGACATCGTCACATCGTCACCGGTCTTCACACGACGTCATGTCTTGCGTGTCGGGTCACTGGGCCTCGGAACTCTCGGGACGCTGTCTCTCTGTTCACTGACCGTTGGCGCGTCGTTGACCACGTTGCTCTCGGCCTGCGGCGGGACGGACACAGGGACTGATTCGGATACGGACAATCAAGGAGGCTCTGGAGACCGTGGAGATCTTGGCCCAATAGACCCGTCCATGGCCTTGGTGCAGCGGTGGGTACCGGATCAACTCACACCGGGATTCGTCCGTCTCCCCATTTCCCTCGCCGACGATGCCGGGCTCCTGAACGCCGGCCCGGACGTTCTCACCGGGAAGATTCTCAACTATCTCGACAACTCGGTCGTCGTGGACGGACTTTCGGCCACGCGCCTGTCGGTCGGTCCGGGGACACCCCCGTTCTGGGTGTTCACCGCCACCTTGACCGAACCCGATGTGTACGCGCTGGTCGTGGACGGCGGTCCGGAAGACGGCGCCGCGCTCCAGATCACGTCAGGAGATTTCAATCCTGTCCCGCGTGTGGGACAAGTACTGCCCACTCTGGACACTCCGACGGTCGACGATCCACGCGGTGTGGCGGTCATCTGCACGCGCACACCCGAACCGTGTCCGTTCCACGAGGTGACGCTCTCCGAGGCACTGAGCACCGGTCTGCGAGTGGTGTTCCTGGTGGGCACACCGGCCCACTGTCAGACGGCCGTGTGCGCGCCGGTCCTCGATTCACTGATCGAGATCGCCGGGACGTATCCCGATGTCACCTTCGTTCACGCCGACGTGTATGCCGACGAAGCGGCGACGCAGGTCGCGCCGACGGTGAACGATCTGTCGCTCACATTCGAGCCGGTGCTGTGGATCACCGACATTGCCGGCACCATCACCCACCGCTTCGAGGGTGTCTGGGCGATCAGCGAAGTCGAAGACGCGTTGGGATGACTCTCAGCTGAACGACTGTCCGCAACCGCAGGAGCGGGTGGCGTTGGGATTGGTGATGTTGAATCCCGCCTGGTTCAGGCCGTCCTTGTAGTCGAGCGTGGCACCCTGCAACAGCTGAGCCGACGCCGGATCGACGACCACCTTGACGGCGTCGCCGTAGGAAGCCTGGAGGTCTTCATCGGTGATGTCGCTGTCGAAGAACATCTCATAGGAGAAGCCGCTGCATCCGCCGGGACGCACGGCCACCCGCAGTGCCATGTCGGTGGCGCCCTCGGCGACGAGGAGTTCCTTGACCTTGACGGCAGCGGTGTCGGTGAGAGTGATCATGTCGGCTCCTGGTGTGTCAATGGTGACTATTGAAACTTGTTCGGTCGAGATTGTCTGGTCAAGATTGTTCGGTCGAGTTCGATCAGATGGTCTCGCTCGACCGGGATGACCCCATGCTACCCGTCGCCCAGATTCATGATCCACGCGTGACCCGTGTTCTCGGGTGACGGGGATCCCCGACACCATGTCTGACAGTGCTACCCGACACCATGTCTGAGTCTGACCTTTTTCCCCGAACCGCGCAGCACCCGGCCCGGTCCCGGGAAATCCCCTCGGCGATAGCCTGAGACCATGTCTGGCGAGACGAGGTCACGGATCTTCTCCCCGCCGTCGGCGGACGAGGTCACCAACCTGCTGCGGGCGGTCATCGATCCGGAGCTGGGCAGCGACATCGTGGACCTTGGGATGGCCCACTGCGAGGACGTGTCCCCCGACGGCCTGGTCACCGTGGCCGTGAAACTGACCATCGGCGGCTGCCCCTTGCGAGCCCAGATCAAGAAAGACATCGAGTCCCGGGTGGAGACCCATCCCGGCGTCTCCAAGGTCAAGATCTCCTGGGGCGAGATGACCAGTGAGGAGCGCTCGGCCACCATGGCCAAGGCCCGCTGGAACGCCAAGGAGCGAGCCACCGATACGGCCATCGCCCCGACCACCCGCATCCTGGCCATCGCCTCGGGCAAGGGAGGCGTCGGCAAGAGTTCGGTGACCGTCAACCTGGCGGCGGCCATCGCCTCCATGGGCTACACCGTCGGCGTCTTGGATGCCGACATCTGGGGCTTCTCGGTGCCGCGCATGTTGGGTCTCGATCAGCGTCTGGAGGCCGAACGCGACGACGCCTCGGGCCGGCCGAAGATCCAGCCGAACACGCGAGTAGTCCCGGCAGCCACGGATCCGGAGACCTCGGGAACACCGGGAGCGTCCGGACAACCTGGACTCTTGAAAGTCGTGTCGACCGGGTTCCTGGTGGAGGACGAAGGCACGGCGCTGATGTGGCGCGGTCTCATGCTCACCAAGGCCGTGGAACAGTTCCTCAACGATGTCGCCTGGGGTGACTTGGACTACTTGTTGATCGACATGCCGCCCGGCACCGGTGACGTGCAGATGGGGCTTGCCCGCATGTTGCCCCGCACCGACATGATCATCGTGACCACACCGGCCGTGAGTGCGCAGAAGGTGGCCATCCGCGCCGCCGACATGGCCCGGCGATCGTTCCTGCGGGTGGCCGGAGTCATCGAGAACATGAGCTCGTTCACCTGTGACCACGGACAGAGTTACGACCTCTTCGGCACCGGCGGGGGTCAGGCCCTGGCCGACGAGATCGGCGTGCCCCTGCTCGGCTGCGTGCCCATCGAACCCGCCGTCGCCGCTGGTGGCGATGCCGGTGAACCGGTGTCGCTCGGCGGGAACGGCGCGGCCGCCGATGCGTTGCGAACCATCGCCCGAACCATCGTCACCGAGACCGTCCCCCCGGTGCAGATGGCCGAATGCTCGGCCCGAGTGCACGCCGAAACCGTGACCGGGGTGACATTGCGGCCTCGCTCGGCCTGAGCGTCGGGCCGGCTTCGATGCTGAACTAATCAATTCACGGACCATCGTCGCCCCCGGGTGGTGAGGCGGTGAGCAACCGGGATTCCGGATCGAGACTCAATGTCCATCCGCCTTCGTGGGCGGAGTGGTGATGGTGTGAGCACAGTGGAACCATGTTGGCCAGATCGGTGCGACCGCCGTTCTCCCAGTAATCGATGTGGTGGATCTGGCAGTGGTGGTAGGCCACTTCGCACCCCGGGAAGGCGCACGTGGTGTGCGTCCCTTCCAGGGCTCGCCGCTGACCGGCCGAGGCGAGTCGCTGACTGCGACCGATGTCGAGGGGAACACCGGCACCGTTCAGCACCAGCGGGATGATCCCGGCATCACAGGAGATGCGGCGAATGGTCTCGACGGGCAGATCCGCACCGAAGGCCGAGCGATGCGTGGACGACGTGGACAGACCGTGCACCAAAGTGTCGAGATCGATGTGCACCACGACGTCGCTGCGCACCCGGGCATCGCCAACACCCGTCGAACCGGCAACCAGCGCCACGAGCGCGTGCGCCCGGCGGTGATCGTTCGCTTCGACCCACGGATGGTGGTCGATCGGAACGGCCTTGTCCCCCGAATGGAACATGGCCTCGAGAGTGGTCTGCAGACGGGACTGCAACACCGCCCCGGATTCGGGATCGAAAGACCCGCGCAGGTGCAGCATGCCCTCTTTGTCGTTCCACATCTTCAGATGGGTGGACTTGCGCTGGTTCTCGAACAGGGCGAGGCCACCGTCGGTCACGAATCCCTTGGCCGAGGAGGTCACGAGAGCGGTGAAGTCCCCGACGGACATCCCCGATGCCGCCTCGATGAGATCGGGCACCAGGTTCAAGAAGGCCTCCCGCCCGTCGCCGGCGATGCGGGCGCCACGGCTGATGGCATCGAGGTGCCCGGCGGTCATGACCCCTTCGGCCAAGGCGTCGCCGAGCATCGGCGCCTCCTCCACCAGGTGGGCCCGCCGCACGGTGTCCCCGGCTTCTCGACGGGTCATACCGGAGTGCTCCATCAGTTCGAATTCGGGAATGGCTCGGATGGGCGCGCCCGAAGCGGTGGCGGTGGCGTCGAGGAGAGAGGTGATCTCCAGGACTCGGGCTTCCAGGATGGATCGCAGACGCTTGGCCTCGGCCAGTTCGCGACGCAGTTCCTCGACCGGAAGACCGGCGAGCGCACGCAACCCGAGGGACCGCGCCACACCGGGCGCTCTCCTTGGCGTCTCGAGAGTTGCGGATCTGGACATGGAACCCTGGCCTTTCAAAGACGGACACGAGCACTGCTGTCGGGTAGTCACTGGCGAACACTGGGTTCCGAGGAACCGATGGCGGCGGACCGCTGAACTGACTGATGGTCACGGTACGGAGGGGGTGTGGCAGAGATTCCGCGCCGCCACCAACTATTTCCGCGAACTTTTTCGCGCCCAACAGAAGCGCGGTGGAACGAAGCGCGACAGGGAAAGCAGGGCAACGAACAACGCGAAAGTGCCCGGACCGAATGGCCCGGGCACTTCGCAACACTGATCAGCCGGCGAACCGGCAATAAAGCCGGCAGCCGCAAAAACCGGCAACTAACGCGTCATTGCTCCTTGGCGGTGCGGGCCTTGGCGATGCCGAGGATCATCAAACCGTAGAGAGCCTTGGCGGTGATGTCGGCGAAGGTGTACCCGACCTGACGCAAGACCTCCAGCGTGTCCGACGTGTCGTCGAACACCGGGAAGAGATACGCAATCGGATATACGCACCACGTGATCAACAAGACGGCCGTGGCCTTCTTGATGGCGGACGACACCTCACCGGACTCACGCTTCGACGCCTCCTGCAGCTGCCCGTAGAGCACCCACAAGATGTAGAGGAACGGAATCATGGCCAGGATCCACCAGAGCCACTTGGTGCCCTCGTCGGTGGAGACCTCACCCGGATATCCGAGCGCGATCATCAACACGGTGGCCGGGACCAACTTCCACATCAGGCTCTTGCGAACGGCGGCAGCCACTCCGAGCACGATGAGCAGTTCGATCACCAGCAACGGCACGGTGATCAACCAGTCGGCGTATCGGTAGCCCTCGTTCATCTCGCCATTGGCGAAGCCGGACCAGATGCGATAGTAGTGATAGCCCGCGATTCCGACGACGACCGCCGAGACGGCGACACCGGAACGGTAGGCCTTCGACACGCTGTTGATCTGCGTGAGGAAGTAAACGAAAGCACCGAGCATCACTGCGGTGCCGAATGACAGGGCGTTGTACACGAGTGTGTACTTGTCCCCCGTCAGCATGACTTCATTCATGTGAACCTCCGGGTTCAATTTGGGTCGAAGGTCAGTATTCCACCCCTGACCAGGCCGATAGCGGATTGGACGACGGGGCCGACGATCGGGAAGGGCGTCAGGCGACCCGGACCTAGCGCCGCAAGCGCAGGCTGTTCGACACCACGAACACGCTCGACAGCGCCATGGCCAGCCCGGCCAGCACCGGATTCATCAACCCCAGGACCGCCAACGGCAGGGCCGCCACGTTGTAGGCGAACGCCCAGAACAGGTTGGCCTTGATGGTCCGCAGTGTCCGGCGACTCAGCTCCAGGGCCCGTGGCACCAGGCGCAGATCCCCGCTCACGATGGTTAGATCCCCGGCTTCCATGGCCGCGTCGGTGCCGGTCCCCATGGCGATACCCAGGTCGGCGGCCACCAGGGCCGCAGCGTCGTTCACTCCGTCGCCCACCATGGCCACCCGATGCCCGGCCGCCTGCAGGGCTTGCACTCGCGCCAACTTGTCCACTGGCAGCACACCGGATTCGGTCTCGGCCGGGTCGATCCCCACCGCCACGGCCACGGCCCGCACGGCATCGGCGGCGTCACCGGACATGATCATCGGCTTCACGCCCAGAGCCCGCAGTTCGGAGATCACGCCCGCGGCCTCGACACGCGGCTGATCGCGCACGGCGAAGCGCACCACCGGCACGCCCTCGCGTTGCACGTCGATCACCGTGGCTCCGTGATGCGCACCGGCGTCACCGGCTCGCCCGGCGGTCACCCGCACTCCGTCCACCAGTGCCGACGCTCCCACACCGGGCAGACTCTCGAACTCGGTGACCACATACGCGGAGTCGTCGACACCGCGGTCCTGCAAACCCCGCACGATGGCCCGAGCCAGTGGATGTTCGCTGCGCCGCTCCACGGCCATGGCCGCTGCCAACACCGACGGCTGATCGACGGATGTTCCCAAGAACTCCACGTCTTCCAGCGTCATCTGCCCGGTGGTGATGGTGCCGGTCTTGTCCAACACGATCACGTCCACGGCCTGCGTGGCCTCCAACACGTGCGCGCCTTTGATGATGATGCCGTCCCGGGCCGCTCGTCCCGTCCCCACCAACAACGCCACCGGCGTGGCCAATCCCAACGCACACGGGCAAGCGATGATCAACACCGACACCGCCACCTGGAACGACCGCTCGATGTCACCGGTGACGATCAACCACACCACCAACGTCACCAGCGCCAGCCCCATCACGAAAGGCACGAACACCGCACTCACCCGATCGGCCAGTCGCTGCACGGGGGCTTTGCCTTCCTGGGCCTTCTCCACCAGTCGGGCCATCTGCGCCAACACCGTGTCGCGCCCGATGCGCGTGGCCCGCACCAACAATCGCCCGGTGGTGTTGAGCGTGCCCCCGGTGACGGTGTCGCCGACGACCGCATCCACCGGCACGCTCTCCCCGGTCACCATCGAGCGGTCGAGGGCACTCGATCCTTCAGTCACCACACCATCGGTGGCCACGGTCTCCCCCGGCCGCACCACGAACACGTCCCCTACGGCCAAGGCCGCAATGGGAACGGTCGTCTCCACACCGTCACGCCAGAGCGTCGCTTCCTTGGCCCCCAAGTTCAACAAAGCCCGCAGGGCCGCGCCGGCTCGTCGACGGGATCGCACTTCGAAAAACCGACCGGCCAACAGGAACGCCGTCAACGTGGTGGCGACCTCGAGATAGATCTCGTGATGCGCGCCATCAGAACTCGACGCGGAACCCGACGACATGTCCATGGTGTCGTGATCCATGTCCTCGTGCACCTGCGCACTGTCCGAGCGCGGGAAGAGCGACATGTCCATCTTCATGCCGATCTCCCCGGCCCCGCCGAAGATCAACGCCCACACACTCCAGGTCATGGCCGCGATCACGCCGAGCGACACCAAGGTGTCCATGGTGGTGGCCCCGTGGCGGGCATTGCGCCAGGCCGCTCGATGGAACGGCAACGCTCCCCATACCGCCACGGGCAACGCCAACACCAGACACACCCACTGCCAACCGTCGAACTGCATGGGACCGATCATCGACATGGCCATCACCGGGGCGGCGCAGATCGCACTCACGATGAAGCGACGTCGAATGTCGACGAGATGGGCTTCGGTGGCGATCTCGGCGGTCGACGACGCCGACTCGTCGCGTCGAGGTGCGATGGCGCCGTAGCCCATACCTTCGACGGTGTCGATCAGCGCATGCACGAAGTCCTCGTCGCTGGCGCCCTCGTGATGCACGGTGGCCTTGGCGGTGGCGTAGTTGACCGTGGCGGTGACACCGTCCAGACGGTTCAGCTTCTTTTCGATGCGCGCTGCGCAGGCGGCACAGGTCATCCCGGTGACGGCCAGGACCACCGGTTCATCGGTGTCGTGCACGGTCGTCATGGACGGAGACTCCGAAGCGTTCAGCCGGCGACGGCTTCGAAACCAGCCTCGTCGACGGCCGCCACCAAAGCGTCCCAACTGATGGCATCGGTCGCCGTCACCACCACGGTCTTGGAATCGAGATCGATGTCCACGCCGGTGACGCCGGCGATCTTGCCCACCTCATCGGTGACGGCTTTGGTGCAGTGTCCACAGGTCATGCCGGGGACGAGGAAGCGAGTGGTCGTGGACATGGGACCTCCTTTGTCGACAGGTTCAGTCTGCCGAGGGTCGCTGGCCGAAACTCGGCGGCCGCTTGTGCAAGAAGGCATCGATCCCCTCTTGACCGTCGGGGGCCACGACACCTTCGGACATGGCGGCGATTGCCCGCTCGTAGGCCTGGTCCTGGGGCAGGCCGATCTGGTCGTAGAAGGTGCGCTTGCCCAGTGCCTTCGACCACACCGAACCCCGACAGGCCCGGGTGATGAGATCGTGCACGGTGGCATCCAGATCGGCGTCCGGCACCACGCGATTCACCAGTCCCCAGTCGGCCGCGGTGCGGGCGTCGATGGCGTCACCGGTCATGGCCATCTCCACGGCGCGCTTTCGACCGATGTTGCGCGCCACGGCCACGAGCGGTGTGTGGCAGAACAGTCCACCCTTGCCACCCGGAATGGCGAAGCCGGCCGATTCGGCGGCCACGGCCAGATCGCAGGTGGCCACCAGTTGACACCCGGCGGCGGTGGCCAGCGCATGCACGCGGGCGATGACCGGCTGCGGGATGGACTGGATGGTGTCCATTATCTCGGTGCACACCTCGAACACGTGGCGGGCGGCGGCTTCATCGGCTCCGGCCATGTCGCCGAAGTTGTGGCCAGCCGAGAACA
>JBJTYE010000223.1:0-9933 GCA_046082625.1 Actinomycetota bacterium
GTCACCATGCGGGTGCACGAGCGCGGCGCCGGGTTGACACTGGCCTGCGGAACCGGCGCCTGTGCGGTGGCAGAGGCCGCATTGTCCTGGGGACTGGTTCCCGCTTCTGCGTCCGAGGTGATCGTTCACATGCCCGGGGGCGATGCCGTGGTCGCAGTCGACCGAGTGACGCGTCGGGCCACCTTGGCCGGGCCGGCGACCTTCGTCGCCACCGTCGTGGTTCCGGCATGAGCAACCCGAACTCTCCGTACAACCAGGCTCTCGGTCAGACGCTCATCGAGCGCAGTATCCGCGAGCGCATCGTGATCGTGGGAGTGACCTTGAACGGCCACACCGAGGACGAGACCGAAGCCAGCCTCGACGAATTGGCCCTTCTCATCGACACCGCCGGGGCCGATGTGGTCGGTCGTCTGGTGCAGCGACGCGATACCCCCGATCACACGTGGTTCGTGGGCAAGGGCAAAGCCGAGGAACTGCGCGACCTGTGCTTGGCGGTCGATGCCGACACCGTGGTGTTCGACAACGAACTCAGCCCGGGCCAGCAGTACAACTTGGAGCGTCTCCTCGGTCGCACCGCCATCGACCGCACTGCGGTGATCCTGGACATCTTCGCCCAGAACGCCCACACCTTGGAGGGCAAGGCCCAGGTGGAACTGGCTCTCCTGCGGTACCGATTGCCGCGGTTGCGCCGCGGAGCCTCGGCGAAGTTGTCCCAGCAGCGCGGTGGGGTCGGCGCTCGCTTCGGTAGCGGTGAAACCAAACTCGAAGTCGATCGTCGGCGGATCCAGCAACGCATCAGCCGACTCGTGGACGAACTGGAGATCCTGGGTCGGACGCGTCATCTGCAACGCAAGGGTCGTGAGCGCAGCGGTCTGGCCAATGTCGTCATCGTCGGGTACACCAACGCCGGGAAGTCGACTTTGCTGAACCGATTGACCCGAGCCGGGGTCCTGGTTGAGGACCGACTCTTCGCCACCTTGGATCCCACCACGCGCCGTCTGTCCCTGCCCGGTGGTGAGCCGGTGCTCCTGACCGACACCGTGGGCTTCGTGCGCCGGCTTCCCCACGGCCTGGTCGAATCCTTCAAGAGCACGCTCGAAGTCGTGGCCCAGGCCGATTACCTGGTGCACGTCGTGGACGGTTCCTCGGCCGATCCCGATGGTCAGATCGAGGCCGTGCACACCGTGCTGCGCGAGATCGAAGCCCAGCACGTGCCGGAGCTGCTGGTGTTCAACAAACGAGATCTGGATCCGGTGACCGTGGACGACGTGGTGCGTGCCCATCCCGGTTCGGTGGGGTTGAGCGCGCGCTCGGGGGACGGGATCGAGGATTTCCTGCGCACCCTCGCCGATCGATTGCGCGCCATCGCCACGGTGACGGATCTATTGATCCCCTTCGACCGCGGCGACGTGCTGGCTGCGGTGCATCGCGAGGGCGAGGTGGTGTCCTCCAGCGAGACCGATGCCGGATTCCGCGTTCGGGCCCGTCTGTCGGAGGCATCGGCGGGTCGGTTGTCCGAGTTCCTGGTGTCATCGGACCAGTCGTCACGGGACGAATCCGCGACGCCACCTACAGTGGAACGATCATGAGTTCCGTCTCCGGCTTCGTTCCGCCTCCGTATCCCTACGAGCGACTCGACGCCTTCCGTCCGCTGGCCGAGGCCCACGATGGTGGACTGGTGGATCTGTCCATCGGAACACCGTGTGATGCGCCGCCGGCACAGGTGCTGGCCGCCCTGGCCTCCAGCAACAGCGAGCGCGGGTATCCGGCGTCGGTGGGCAGCATCGACTTGCGGCGAGCTTTCGGCCGGTGGATGGAGCGACGGTTCGCAGTGAGCGTCGAACCAGGTCATATCGCGGCCTGCATCGGCACAAAGGAGTTCGTCGGGACACTGCCCCAGTGGCTGAGACTCCGCCGGCCCGATCGCGACACCGTGTTGTACCCGGCGGTGTCGTATCCCACCTACGAGATGGGCGCGATCCTGGCCGGCTGTCGGGCCGTTGCCGTTCCGATGGACGAACACGGAGGACTGGACCTGGATGCCATCCGGGCCGAGGACGCCAACCGAGCGCTGGTGCTCTGGGTCAACAGTCCGTCGAATCCGACCGGAGCCCTCGACGATCTCGGAGCGGCGGCGGCATGGGGTCGGTCGGTGGGTGTTCCGGTGTTCAGCGACGAGTGCTATGCCGAATTCACCTGGGAGGGACCGGCCCGTTCCATCCTCCAACACGGAACACATGGCGTGGTGGCCGTCCACTCCCTTTCGAAACGCTCGAATCTGGCGGGGTTGCGCGTCGGAGCCTTCGCCGGCGACCCCGAATTGGTCGCATATCTCTCGGAGGTGCGCAAGCACGTGGGCCTGATGGTGCCGGGACCGGCTCAAGCAGCTGGCGTGGCCGCCCTCGACGACGACGACCACGTGCAGATGCAACGCGCGACGTATCGACGACGCTTGACGACGATGGCTGGAATTCTCGAGCGCTGGTCCGCTCGACCGGTGGCCCTACCGGCCGGAGGCTTCTATCTCTGGTTCGAGGTCGGAGACGCCTGGGCCTTCACCGAGGATCTCGCTCGCCAGGGAGGGGCGCTCGTCAGTCCCGGGGATCTCTACGGATCACAAGGTCGACACTTCGTCCGCGTGGCAGTGGTCCAGGACGATCGCGCACTGGAGATGGTGGGACGCCGTTTGGGCGTCCTGTGATCACAGTCGACGCAGAACGGTGACGACCTTGCCGTAGATGCGTACGTCGGCCGACGGGAAGGTCATCGGCGACAGGCGGGGATTGGCCGGGGTGAGGGTGACTCGGTCGCCGTGACGGGCGTAGGTCTTGACCGTGGCTTCGTCACCCGGAATACCAGCGACCACGATTTCGCCATTGTCGGCTGACGGCTGCTGACGCGCCACGACGTAGTCACCGTCGAGGATGCCGGCTTCGATCATGGACTCACCGCGGACCCGCAACATGAAGAGTTCGCCTTCGCCGGTGAAGTCGGCCGGAAGCGGCAACAGCTCTTCCACGTTCTCCTGAGCCAGCACATCGGTTCCGGCGGCCACATCACCCACGAGGGGAACGTGGTGGACCCGGCTCCGGGAGATGATCGCACCGCTGTTGCGGTCCCACCGCACCTTGATGGCTCGCGGCAGATTCGGGTCACGTTCGAGATAGCCGAGGCGCTGCAGGGTGTTGAGGTGATTGTGGACCGTGGACGGGGAGGTCAGACCCACGGTCTCGCCGATTTCGCGCACCGAGGGCGGGAATCCCCGCTCGGCCATGCTCGATTCGATGCACTCCAGGATGCTGCGTTGACGGGCGGTGAGGGCGGGTTCAGTCATGTCCGAAGCGTACGGATGTTCGCCCGTCGAGTCAAACACCTGTTCGTTTCACCAGGTCAGAGGGGCATTTTTCGGGATCGTCCGATCATCGTTGACAAGGGAACAGGTGTTCTCATAGCCTGCCACCTGCCGAACAGGCGTTCGGTACCACACCCCCCAGGCACTCTCGAACCCGAAGTCATCTTCGGCCCAGCACTCACTCTCGGACCTCACGAATCCGACCACTCGAAAGGATCACCGTGGCCATCGTCTTGAATCCCCAGTACGCCGTCACCGTCCGTCGCTCCCACGAGGGTCGTCGTCCAATGAGCTCCACCCGCAGCAACCAGCGTTCATCCGTGGCCGTCCTTCACCTCTCGAGCACGGGTCGCACGACCCGGGCACTCCGCGACTCCGCGGTGGCCCGTCCGTCGGCCGACGTGTACCGGCGCCGCCGACGCGTCGCCGTCGCCGTGCTCATCACGATCGCGGCCGCCGTCTGCCTCGGCGTCCGTGACCTGGCGAGCCGTGGGGATGTGACTGCCTCCATCCCCACGGTGACGCCCCTCGGGTCGGAGGTTCTCTACGCCGAGGTCGGACTCGACGCGTCGGGGGCCTTCACCCAGAGTCCGCAGTTCTACGTGGTGCAAGAAGGCGACACCATGTGGTCGATCGCCTCCTCGCTGACCGCAGGAACCCTCGACGACGGAGGTATCCGAGCCATGGTGCGCGATCTGATCGCTCTCAACGGAGATGCCTCCATCGACGTGGGTCAGCGTCTGACCCTGCCCGATTTCTGACGGACCGTCGGCTTCGTCCGCCGGTCGATCATCGGGCCGAACTTCCGCCGATCGTCATGGCGACTACAGTCGAGGGCATGCGGTGCGTCATCTGCCGGCACGAGGACACCAAGGTGGTGGATTCGCGTACGGCCGAGGACGGGGCCGCCATCCGTCGTCGGCGTGAATGTCCGGCCTGTCTCCACCGGTTCACCACCTTCGAGCGGATGGACGAAGTGCCGCTCATGGTGGCCAAGACCCACGGGGGTCGGGAATCCTTCGACCGTTCGAAGCTGATCTCGGGAGTGATGGCGGCCGCCAAGGGTCGCCCCATCGATGACCAAGCGGTGAACGCATTGGCCGATTCGGTGGAAGAAGAGATGCGCAACGCCGGCGGCGGTGACGTGACCTCGACGCGTATCGGCGTGGCGGTGCTGGAGCGTCTGCGGAGCCTCGACGAAGTGGCCTACATCCGTTTCGCCAGCGTCTACAAGAACTTCGACGCCGCCGAGGATTTCCAGCGCGAAGCGGCCCTGTTGGACAAGTCCCCAGTGGCCTGAACTCGCAGGTCGATCCCACGTGGGGCCTAGAGTCCCCCCATGGCCGTTCCTGAAACCGCGACCACCCGTCTGGCCTATCGAACCTGTCCCCTGTGCGAGGCCGGGTGCGGACTCGAGATCACGGTCCGCTCGACCGGAGGAGCCGAGACGGTCGGACGCATCCGCGGCGACATGGCCGACGTCTTCTCACACGGGTACATCTGCCCGAAGGGTTCCACCCTGAAACAGTTGCACGAGGACCCGGACCGCCTGCGCAAACCGCTCGTCAAGCGCGACGGCGTCCACGTGGAGGTCGAGTGGGACGAGGCCTGGTCGGAGGTGGCGGCGCGACTGCACGATTTCTTCGATCGCCATCCTCGCCGCGCCATGGCGGTCTATCTCGGAAATCCGGGTGCCCACAGTCTCTCGGCGATGCTCTTCAATCGGGCCCTGCTCCAGGGTCTGGGCACCAGACAGCGTTTCAGCGCCTCGACCGTCGATCAGATGCCCAAGCAGGTGGCAGCGGGTTACATGTTCGGTACCGGCGTGAGCGTGGCCGTTCCCGATCTCGATCGCACCGACCATCTGGTGCTGATCGGCGCGAATCCGTACGCCTCCAACGGAAGTCTCTGCACGGCCCCCGACTTTCCCGGCCGACTCGAAGCCATCCGGCGACGGGGCGGCAAGGTGGTGGTGATCGACCCGCGGCGGACGCGTACGGCCTCGGAGGCCGACGAGTGGCTGCCGATCCGTCCGGGCACTGATGCACTGCTCCTGATGGCCGTGGTGAACGTTCTCTTCGCCGAGAACCTGGCGCGCCCGAGCGCGCACCTGGCGGAGTTTCTCGCCGGATGGGACGAGGTGCGGGCCGCATCTGCCGATTTCACTCCGGAATCGGTGGCGGAGGCGACCGGAATCTCGGCCGAAGCCATCGTGCGACTGGCCCGGGAACTGGCGGCCGCGCCCTCGGCGGCGGTGTACGGGAGGATCGGTACCACCACCACCGAATTCGGGACCACGGCGTCGTGGTTGGTGGACGTGGTCAACATCCTCACGGGCAACATGGATCGGCCCGGCGGGGTGATGTTCACGCGACCCGTGCTCGGGGGTCCGACCACGCGCGGCCGAGCAGGTCGGGGGAGTGGGTTCTCCATCGGTCGGGGTGGCGGGCGAACCGTCGTGAACGGGTATCCGGAAGTCATGGGCGAGTACCCGGCAGCGGCCCTCGCAGAGGAGATCACCGATGCCGGCGACGATCGGATTCGGGCTCTGGTCACCGTGGCCGGCAATCCCGTGCTGTCGACCCCGCACTCCGAACAATTGGCCGCGGCTCTCGATCGCCTCGATCTGATGATCAGCGTCGACATGTACCTCAACGAGACGACGCGCTTCGCCGACATCGTGTTGCCGGTGCCGTCGCAATTGCAGCGCGATCACTACGACGTCCTCCTGCTCCAGTTCGCCATCCGGAACGTCGCCAACTACAGCCCGGCGGTGTTGGCATTGGACGAGGGTCAACCCGACGAATGGGAGATCCTGGCAAAGTTGGGGTTGATCGCTCAGGGACTCGGCCCGGACGTAGACCCGGCGATGGCCGATGACGCGATGATCGAGGGTCTGGTGCAGCAGTCCGTGGCCGATCCGCGCTCGCCGATACACGGTCGGAGCGTGGATGAGATCATGGCGGCCTTGGGTGAGAGACGGGGTCCGGCCCGACTCCTGGACTTCATGATCCAGACCGGACCCTACGGAGCGGCCTTCGGCGCCGAACCGGAGGGGGCGAGTCTCGCTCTCCTCGAAGCCCACCCGCACGGTGTCGATTTCGGCGCTCTGGAGCCGCGACTCCCCGATGCTCTGCGCACCACCTCGGGACGAATCGAGATGGCACCGCCGGCGATCATGGCCGACATCGAGCGATTACGGAACAGTCGCGATCGAGCGGCATCCTCCGACTTCCTCCTCGTGGGTCGTCGTCACCTGAAATCGAACAATTCGTGGATGCACAACATCCCGGTGTTGATGAAAGGGGATCTGCGGTGCACGTTGCAGATGCATCCCGACGACGCCCATCGCGTCGGCGTCCGCGACGGGTCCCCGGCGCGCGTGGCATCGAGGGTCGGGGAGGTGACGGCACCGGTCGAAGTGACCACGGACATCCGTCCGGGAGTGGTCAGCCTTCCTCACGGATGGGGTCACGATGCTCCCGGCACGCGTCTGCGGGTGGCCGCCGAGCGGGCCGGAGTGAACTCCAATGTCCTGGCCGATCATCTGGCCCTCGATCCGTTGTCGGGCACCTCGGTCCTGAACGGAATCCCGGTGACCGTCCGTCCGGCGGACTGAATCGGGTCGATCCGGAGGTTGTTCCACAGCTTGTCCACAGGTTGGCCGCCCAATCGCAATGGATCAGGCGAGTGTCCCCAGGTCGAGCCGATCCATCCCCAGCCCGTCCCCATTTCTCGGTCCTTTCATCCCCGGAAAGACGACCGAAATCCCCGGAATGAGCAGGGAATTCACAGGTTTGTCCTCTTCCTTCCCACAGGCCGCACCCGGTACCGTTCGACCGCCTGAGACATCGATCCAGTTCAGGTGCCAATTGCCCGACAATCGTTGACAAGGACGTAACTACACTGCTGTAATCTAACAACCTCTTGTGGTGACACAAGCGGGGGGGAGCCGCAGACACCACATGTTGTGCCTGACGCGACTCTGCGAAGTGCTCGAAAATCGGGCCCGGAAGGGCCTTTTCATCAACCGACCGACAACAATCGACCTCACCGACAAAGGAACTGCTCATGTCTCTCGCCCCGGATCGCCTCGCCATCGGAATCCGCCGTCATTTCACCGCTCCCGGGCAGCACCCCTACGAGCAGGTGGAATGGGAGAAGCGGGACGCCCGTATCTCCAACTGGAAAGACGGCACCGTGGCCTTCGAGCAGCTCGGTGTGGAGTTCCCCACGACCTGGTCCCTGAACGCCACCAACATCGTGGCCCAGAAGTACTTCCGGGGCACCCCCGGAACGCCCGAGCGCGAATCCTCGCTGCGTCAGGTCATCGACCGCGTCGTCGACACCATCACCACCTGGGGAGTGGAGGGCGGGTATTTCGTCGACCAGACCGAATCCGAATCCTTCCGTGACGAACTGAAGTTCATCCTCGTCACCCAGCGCGCCGCCTTCAACAGTCCCGTGTGGTTCAACATCGGCGTCAAGGGCGTTCCGCAACAAGCGAGCGCCTGCTTCATCCTGGCGGTCGAGGACAAGATGGACGCCATTTTGAACTGGTACCGCGAAGAGGGTGTCATCTTCAAGGGCGGTTCGGGGTCGGGTATCAACCTGTCGAAAATTCGCTCCAGCGTCGAGTTGCTGCAAGGTGGCGGAACGGCCTCCGGACCGGTGAGCTTCATGCGCGGGGCCGATGCCTCGGCCGGCACCATCAAGTCCGGCGGCAAGACGCGACGGGCCGCCAAGATGGTGATTCTCAACGTCGATCATCCCGACATCGAAGAGTTCATCTGGTGCAAGGCCCGCGAAGAGCGCAAGGCCCGAGTCCTCCGGGACGCCGGCTTCGACATGGATCTGGACGGAGCCGACGCCTTCAGCGTCCAGTACCAGAACGCCAACAACTCGGTGCGCGTCACCGACGATTTCATGCAGGCCGTCGTCGACGACAAGGACTGGGACTTCAAGGCCGTCACCGACGGTGAGACCGTGCGCACGGTGCGCGCCCGCGACGTGTGGCGCCAGATCGCCGAAGCCTCCTGGGATTGTGCCGACCCGGGACTGCAGTTCGACACCACCATCAACAAGTGGCACACGGCGCACGCCACCGGCCGCATCAACGGGTCGAACCCGTGCAGCGAGTACATGCACATCGACAACTCGGCCTGCAACCTCGCCTCGATCAACTTGCTCAAGTACCTCGACGAAGACTGCACCTTCGACGTCGAGGCCTACAAGCACACCATCGAGACGGTCTTCACCGCCCAGGAGATCCTGGTCGGCCGCGCCGACTATCCGACGGAGAAGATCGGCGAGAACAGCCGCAAGTTCCGTCAGCTGGGCCTCGGCTACGCCAACCTCGGAGCGCTGTTGATGGCCCTCGGCCTGCCCTACGACTCCGAAGAAGGTCGGGCCTGGGCCGCGGCGCTCACCAGTTTGATGACCGGCCACGCCTATGCCACCAGCGCCCGTACCGCCAGCCGGATGGGGCCATTCGCCGGTTTCGCCGAGAACGAGCGGTACATGCTTAATGTTCTCCGGATGCACCGTGACGCCAGCTACCAGATCGACAACGTCGCCGATATCCCGATGGAGATCCTCCGGGCCGGCCAGGAGGCCTGGGAGACCGCGGTCCGCGACGGCGAGGAATACGGCGTGCGCAACAGCCAGGCCACCGTTCTGGCTCCGACCGGCACCATCGGTCTCATGATGGACTGCGACACCACCGGCATCGAACCCGACCTCGGTCTGGTCAAGATGAAGAAGCTGGTCGGCGGCGGCAACATGGTCATCGTCAACCAGACCATCCCGATGGCCCTGCGCAAGTTGGGGTACACCGCGAGCCAGGTGGACGAGATCATCGCCTACATCGATGCCGAGAAGTCCATCCTCGGAGCCCCGCACGTCAAGCCCGAGCACATCGCAGTCTTCGCCTGCTCGATGGGTGACAACACCATCCACTACGAGGGCCATGTCCGCATGATGGGAGCGGTCCAGCCGTTCATCTCGGGTGCCATCTCGAAGACCGTCAACATGCCCGAAGAGGCCAGTGTCGAAGACATCGAGGCTCTGCACATGCTGTCCTGGGAGCTCGGTCTCAAGGCCGTGGCCATCTACCGCGACAACTGCAAGGTGGGTCAGCCCCTGTCCACCGCCAAGAAGGACGGAGCCGCCGAGGCTCCGGCAGCCGCCAGCGCCGCCGTGGAGAAGATCGTGGAGCGTGTGGTGACCAAGCCGGTGCGGCAGAAGTTGCCGCGCAGCCGCCGCGGCCGCACCTTCGAGTTCCGGGTCGCCGATTGCAAAGGCTTCGCCACGATCGGCGAGTACGAGGACGGTCGTCCCGGTGAGGTGTTCCTCACCGTGTCGAAGCAGGGCTCCACTCTTTCGGGAATCATGGACGCCTTCGCCAAGAGCATCAGCTACGGCCTGCAGTACGGCGTGCCCATGCGGGCCTTCGTCGAGGCCTTCGTGAACATGCGCTTCGAGCCGGCTGGTATGACCGACGATCCGGACATCCGCTTCGCGGCGTCCATCATGGACTACCTGTTCCGTCGTCTCGCGCTCGAGTACATGACCTACGACGA
>JBJTYE010000224.1:0-8318 GCA_046082625.1 Actinomycetota bacterium
CCCAGTTTCGCCGCCTCGTCCGCCGACCATTGCTCGGGGCAATAGACGTCCTTCGCCGCGGCCCCCGAAGCGGCGATGATGCGCACGCACCCGGTGTCACCATCGGTGTAGGCGACGGTTCCCTGCAGTGACGTATCGGGATCGTCCACCAAGGAGGGGAATTCGGGAACACCGCGGTCCGATTCGATCCAGACCATGGTGACCACGAAGCCCACTCCCACCAGAACGGCCAAGGCGGCGACGATGCCGACGACCCAACCGATGGACCACTTTCGTTCCGCGGTCTCGCTCATCACATCACCCACGGATCATCCCGTGACGGCGCGCACCTTGGCCAGGGCCAGGTCCACGAGGTCGTCCCACATCTCGTCGGAATAGAACGGATCCGAACCCTCGACCTGGACGTCGAGTTCCCGCAGCACCATCACCACCGACCCGATCCGGACCGCCACGGCTCGGCTCTTCCAAACGTACTGGTCATCGGGACCCGGGGTCACGGCGATGATGATGCCCGAACCGCTGTTGTCGCCGAGCTTGCGGCCGTCCAGGTACTCGATCGATACTTCGTCGGCTTCCTCGCCGCTGGGATTCCACGACTGGCCGTCGCAATGCTTCATGGCGTTCTTGACGACGTCCACGAAACGATCGGCCTGATCGTTGGACCACAACTGTTGGGACACTCCACTGAAACTTCGACGCTCCTTGCGCGTCTGGGAGATCTCTGCCGCGGCCCCGGTGGTGGCGGCGATGTCGTTCAGTTCGGCCAAGCCGTCGACTTCAGCCAAGGCATCCGGACACCACGAGGCCGGATCGAAGATGGGAGGACCTTCCTCACGGCTGGTGAAGACACCGCTCATGTCGGCGATCCAGTCATCGCCGAAGTCCTCGGGAGTGAGCAGGGCGCCTTCGAGTTCTTCGGGGGTGAAGGTCGCAGCGGGTTCGGAATCCCCGCCGCACGACGTGACGGTGAGAACGAGGGCCACCGCTGCTGCCAGCTGTCGAATCATCTGCAACCTCCTGATCGGGGATATTCAACCCGACCGGGCCGGCTCTGTCACGGGACCAAAGTCCCCCTCATTCACCCCATTTGGGAATGCGCCACCGGTGAGCGGGGCGAGTCCGGACGCCGAGGTGGTCCACCAGGTACTGGGCCGCGATCACCGTCACGATGCCGGCCACCGAACCGGCCGCCGCGTTCCAGATGGCCACCGTGGCGTAGGCCACCGAACCCCAGAACGCCAAGAGGGCGTGCGGCGCACCGACCAGCAGCACCGAAGGGATGTGGCCTTGCAGGATGGACACCAACATGCCTCCACCGACGGCCGACAGGGTGCCGATGAGGACCGAGGACACGAAGGGCAGGTCGAACTCCCGGGCGTAGGCGGCTCCGGTCACGGCGAAGAGGCCCATGGCCACGGCATTCAGGAAGTCGACCGCCGGTTGGATGCGCGCCACCCGACGCCCGACCATCAGCACCACCAGCACGGCCCCGGCCACCGTGGCCAGATACCAGGGTTGGCGCAACGATTCGGCCGGAAGGTTGCCGATGAGCACATCACGAATGAATCCACCACCGAGTCCCATCAGGAGCGCGAACACGCTGACACCGACGATGTCCCATTGACGGCTCTCGTCGGTGTATCCGCGCAGCGCCCCGACCACGGCGTTGATGAAGACGGTCACCAGGCTCAGCCACAATGGCGAGCTGGTGGCCAGATCCGGAAGGTCGATCTCAGCGATCACGGGTACTCCGACAGCCGATCACAGTCTCCAGGCGTTGTCCGGATCGGGCACCACAACGGTGCCCGACACCTTGTCCCAGATGTTCCGGTTGCGACGATCCCACAGGGGCATGAAGAGGATGATGCCGAGTGTGACCACGATCAGCAGACCCGCCAGCACTCCGGCCACGATGCCGCGCATGAAGAACATCCGAGCGAATCCCACGGGTCGGGGTTCGCTCGCGCCGACCACGCGCATTCTCAACAGTTGCTTGGCTGGGGTCTGGCCGTTGCCGGCCACGATCGCCGCCCAGATCAACCAGCCGATCCCGAGAGTCACGGTCTGCAGGACCGCTTCCAAGAGATAGGCAGCCAGTCGCAACCAGGGCGAGGCGATCTTCACACCGGGCGGATAGGTGGGAGGCGGTGGAGGTGCGACCGCGCTCGAGACCTCGCTCATGACTGAACCTTTCACTGTGACGGGCAAGTGCGACACGACCGGCACCGGACTGTCAACGTACACCCGGCCATCGGCGAAGGCTTCGACCGTGACTGGACCATGAGGTGTGGGAACCGTGGCCCGGGCCCAGTCCAGATCGCCGAGATGCGGCTCCACCCGTACCCGGGCGTAGCCGGGTTCGGCCGGAGTGATGCCGAGGGTGCGCACCACCAGATCACGAGTCGGAGTCGACGACCACCCATGACAGCGGGTGCCGCCCGTCCAGCATTCCGGCCACGAAGTCTCACCGGCGTCCACGAACACCTGCCAATCACGACAGAGTCCGACGATGAGGTCGGGACGACCGGCTCGCACCACGCCGTCATGGACCACGTAACGGAAGAAGGGTTGAGCTTCCACCATCTCGCGTTCGACGTCCCACGTCGGTGGCGGATACCCGGCGGTGAGGTGCACGAAACCCACCGACCCACCGTCCACGGTCACCGAATCCATCACCCATGAATGGCGAACCAATCGTGAACGATCCAACAATCGTTCCAGCACCCTGTCGATGCGAGAAGCCGGGACGAGACCAGCGGCCAGAGCGGTGGCACCCGGATGCTGAGCGGCTTGGGGTTGCACGACTCCGTTCACGACGTGATCCACGTACACGCCGCGCCTCTCGTCCCAGAAGAGGTCGAAGGCTGCACGGACCTCGGCGTAACGCTGGCGTGCCCAAGACGCCGTGCCGGGGTTTCCCAGCCACTCCGACATCTCGGCGAACTCCTCCAGGCCGCGCGCCCACAGAGCGTTCAACGTGGACGAGCAACCCGAGCTGTACACGCTCGACCAGTCGAGGAGAACCCATCCGGTCACATTGTCGAGCAGCCCGTCGGGACGGCGATACGACTCGAACCAGCGCAGCACACGCTCGACAGAAGGCGAGAGATCAGCGACGAGTTGACGATCCCCGGTGTAGCGGAACAGGTTGTGCACGCTGTGCACCCAGTGCAGTGCCCAGTCGGGGATGAACATCCGATCGTCCTGGGCGAAGTCCGAGGCCACCGCCATGTGCACCATGCCGTCGCTGCGGGACATGGTGGTCAACTGCGGATGCCAGATGGCCATCGACCAATCGGGATTGGCGACCAGGTCCACCATCTGATGCACCACCGAATCTCCGGTCCAGGCGCGCTGTTCGCGAGTCGGGCAATCCACGTAGGCGTCGAGAGCGCAGAGGTCCACGGTGCGCAGGCCGATCTCGTGGATGCGATTCAGGAGCGGGTCGGAACATTCGAAGGAGGCCCCCGCCGGACGGGGTCGGTGCCGGTCCCTGACGGCGATGGCGATGGTCGGTTCGGACCCATCGGGCGACCGCACGGCGACCTGGAAGAAACGGGTTCCGACCAGGTCGAACGTCTCGAACTCCTCGGTTCCGCCACCGTGACATATATATCGGTATCCGGAGTGCTGTCCGAGGGGCACGAGAGCGCCCGATTCCCGGCGATATTCGGCGGCCGCCACGTCGATCACGGTTCCGGCGGTCGCCCCGGTCACGGTCATCTGCACGGTCCCGGCGGCGATCCGGCCGAGGTCGAATCCCCGCAAGGCGACCGCCCCGGGATCGGTGGTGCGTTGGTCGGCCAGAACCTGGCGCACTGGATCGCATTCGAGAGCCGCCCCGACGACGTGACGTACCGTGTCGGCTGACGCGACATGTCGCTCGCCATCGGGGAAGGTGTCGCGCACCGGAGGCAGAAGGGCACCGAAGGGTTCACTCGGCGGCGACAGGAATCCGTGGGCGCCGGTATGGAACGGCGTGATCTCGAAGGCCCGCGCCCAGGCGGTGTCGTCGAAGTCCGGATCCTGCCAGGACGCCGGATGTACCCGGGCATCGAAGGACTCGAGCGGCAGGCTGGCCACATCACCGGGAACGGCGATGGGAGTCCAGGCTTCACCCGGCTGCGTGCGCCACTGGCGATCGCTCACGAGAACGAGATCACCGATGACCGCCTCGAGCACCACCCCGCCCCCACCCAGGGTGTAACTCGGCGGAGCCGGCATCCACCACGAGGTGGCACGTCCGAAATGCCGCGCCGTGATGGCGAGAACGTTGCGACCGATGCGCAGGAACGGTGCGAGGTCGACGAGGTCGTAGTGGGCCCGACGCGGATCGCTGCGCACCGGACCACGGGCCACTTCGACCCCGTTCACCGCCAGGACGTAGCGACCGTCGGCCCACACTCGACACGGCGCCGTCGACGGAACAGCGTCCAGATCGAGTGTGCGTCGCATGAGCATCACCCGATCCGCCGGATGATCGAGAACCGGTCGGGTGGCCGACTCCATGGTGATGGCCGGTTGACCGTGCCAGATCCAACGGGCCGTCCACGCCGAGGTGAAAGGCTTCGGATGCACCGGAATCACGAGTCGACTCTAGTCAGCGCCGCCGACGGGACGACCGTGGGCGAGTCGACGGCGTCGAACTCTCTCGTCGGGCCGAACGTTCGGCACGCTTCTCGATGAGCGCCCGAGCCTCGTCGACCGAGAGTGTGAGCAAGCGACTCAATCGGTCCACCGACGCGCTCTGACCCTCGCGATCCACGTACGCCCCCCAGCGCCCGACATTGGCGATGATCTCTTGACCCGTCTCCGGATCGCGTCCCAGCACCCGAGGCAGGGCCAACAACTCGACCAGCACCTCGGCACCGAGGTCGTCGAGATCGGTCTGGTCGGATAACGGCAGATTCCGGTCGCCGATCTTGACGTAGGGGCGGGCACCCTTGGCATCCGAGCGACCCGCCCGCACCACGACCTCTTCCCCGGTCGTCGGATGTGGCCCGAGCGAGACGACGTACACCTCGCGCGGATCGAGTTCGTCGGTCACCGTTCGAATCAGCGTCTCGAGTCCGGGACGGTCCGGCAGCTCGCCCCGGTAGAAGCCCTCCAGGACCGACTCCGCCGAGAGATCCCCCGTGCTCACGCGATCCAGACGTTCTTCGAGACCGCTGGTGAAGTCGTCGCTGATCAGGTCGGCGAAGAATCCACTCAACACCCGATGCGCGGCGAAGGCCGTGAGAGTGGGAATCAGCGCCCGATCGCCCCGACGCGACCAGACGTACCCCTCCCGCAACTTCTTGACGATGGCCACGTAGGTGGACGGCCGGCCGATGCCCAACTCTTCGAGGGTCTTGACCAGAGATGCTTCCGTGTAGCGAGCCGGCGGTTTGGTGCGATGCACCACGGCTTCGGCTGCACCGACCCCGAGACGGTCACCGATGGCGACATCGGGGATCTCGACATCGTCGCGACCTGACGGATACACCATCAGGAAGCCGCGCTCCGCGTACGTCGACCCCGAGAATCGGAAGTCGCAGACCCGTCCGTCGACCGTGGCGCGCCCGGTCACCGTGGTGGTGATCCGACGGGCGTCCACCATCTGCGAAGCCACGGTTCGCTGCCACACGAGTCGGTACACATCGAGTTGTCGTGCCGTGAGATCTGCGGGCTCGATCCGTTCCAGATGCGTGGGCCGGATGGCCTCGTGAGCCCCTTGGACGGACTTGCGACCAGACGAAGTGAAGCGCTCGGAGGGCTCCACCCATTGCGACCCGTAGGTCGCGGCGATGAGCGCTCGGATCTCGGTGCGGCTGCTCGGCTCGTGTACCGGGTTGTCGGTCCGCACGTAGGTGATGTGGCCGCGGTTGAAGAGTTCGCTGCTGATCATCTCCAACTCCTTGGAGCCAATTCCCAAACGGCCCGAGGCTTCTTGCACCAAAGTGCTGAGGACGAAGGGTGTGGGTGGCTTGATCGATCTCGTCGTCGTCTCCACGTTCACGACCTCGAGGGAGGTACCGATCAGTTCACCGGCGATCTTCTCAGCCGATGCCTGATCGAGTCGTTCGACCGCTTCGGTGAGTCGCCCGTGCTGGTCGAAATGACGTCCACTCGCCACGGGCACCCCGTCCACGGCCACCAGCGTCGCCGTGGTCGCCGGCACGCAGTCCACGGTCGCCTCCACATCGAAGTACGTCGCCGGACGGAAGGCCTGGCGTTCGTACTCCCGCTCCACGATGAGTCGCAAGGCCGGACTCTGGACCCGACCAGCCGTTGTGTCGTAGCGAACCTTGCGGCGCATGACATCGGTGACTCCGTACCCGAAGAGGCGATCGAGTACGCGCCTCGTCCGAGCGGCGGCGACGAGATCGGCATCGATGGTCCGAGGAGTTTCCAATGCTTCACGGATGGCCGTCTCGGTCACGGCGTGGAAGGTGATGCGCTCGACGGGAACCGACGGTTGGAGGAAGTCGACCAGGAGAGCGGCGATCATCTCCCCTTCGCGGTCGGCGTCCGTGGCCAGGACCAGCCGGCTGCACCGTCCCAGATCGCTTCCCAACGATTCGAGGATGCTCCGACTCTCCTGCAGCACCTCATAGTTCACGTGGAATCCGTTGGCCACGTCCACGGCGTCGGCGCCGGTCGGGATGTCGGCAAAATGCCCCTTGGTGGATCGGACCATGAAGTCGTCTCCCAGATAGCGAGCAATGGTGCGCGCTTTCACCGGAGATTCGACGACGAGGAGAGTGGGACGTGAGGTGGTGGTGATGTTCGTTGGATGTGACATGGCCGCTGTCCCTACAACACGACCATCGATCGCGACATCGAATTCGTCACAGGAAGGAGTCGTTGAGCAGGGAGAACACGAAGACTTGACAGCCCTCGCGCGCCCGCCCCCGCGAGGAGGCGAAAAGTTCCGACGGTGCAGATGCCGTACAATTCCGGCATTCCCATGGCTTCTCGTCGTCGTTCTCGTTTCGGTTCAGGATTGCTCATCGCACTCGGTCTGGCGATCTTCGTGGCCGATCCGGCACTGGCACACAACGAGTTCGTGAGCAGCTCTCCCATCGACGGGGCCCGCCTCGAGACCTCCCCGGCGACCTGGGACATGACCTTCGCCAAAGAGGTCCCTTTGGACTCCGCATCCGGGGAGATCGTGGGACCCGACGGAACGATCACCACCTTGGCGCCTCCGGTGCACGGTGCATCGACATCGGTGATCAGTTTCACCCTGCCCCCCGGACTCACCGGCACCCACACGGCCCGTTGGCGATTGGTGAGTGTCGACGGGCACGTGATCTCCGGACGGGTGACCTTCGCCGTGGGCACTGGCGTCAATCTCTCCGGAGTTCTGGCAGATGGTGCAACGACCAATCTCGATCCCGGCGATCCGGCGCCCGAACCGGTGCGATGGGCCTTGCGCCTCTTCGGATTCGTGGCACTCATGGCGCTGGGTGGATTGCTGGTAAGTGATCTCTACATCGTGGAAGGTGTCTTCGCTGCCCTGCGCGATCGCGCCGTGCTGAAGGTGATCGCCGGCGCATTGGTGGTCGTGCCCCTTCTGCAGATGCTGATCTTTCTCGGCGACGTGTTCGGGACGTCGGTCCTCGGAGCCCTGTCGCACCTTGCCGACGTCTTCGACACCACGCCAGGTTCAATGATGTTCGTGCGCGCCGTGCTGGGCGGCGTGCTGTGCTACCAACTCGTGACGGTCATGCGTGGTCGGCCAACGGTGTCCGAGCAACGTCTGGTTCTGGCCGCTGCCGGGCTGTACGCCTTCGCGCAGGCCTACACCGGACATTCGCGATCCCGGGCCTGGCCGATCCTGGGCATCCCCGCCGACACCGTGCACCTGGCGGCGGCCTCAGTCTGGCTCGGTGGACTGGCCGTCCTCGTTCTGCTGGTGGCCCCGCTTCTGGATCCGAAGGATCTCTGGCGGGCGTTCGAACGCTACGGACGGTTGGCCAGGCTCGCGGTGATCGCATTGATCGTGACCGGTGTGATCCGGACCTTGAGACTGCACGGAGGAATCACCACACTCTTCTCCCAGAGCCACGGACGTCTGCTGCTGTTGAAGTTGATCGTGGTGGCGATCATGTTGCGACTGGGCGACATGAATCGGCGGCGCATCGCGGCCAGAATGAAGGACAATCCCAATCTGATGGAAAAGAAGTTGCGTGAGGTGACCAAGGCGGCCACCATCGAGGTGGCCACAGGGGGAGTGGTGCTCGCGGTGACGGCGGCTCTCGTCACTGCATCGTTCTCGTGATCGACACCGGAGGTAGGACATGAAGACCAAGCATCGGATTGCTCTGCTGTGC
>JBJTYE010000225.1:0-6404 GCA_046082625.1 Actinomycetota bacterium
CAATCAACAATGCGCAAGAACGTACGACTGCTGGCGGCCTCGCTGGCAGCCCTCAGCCTCGTGGCCACCGCCTGCGGCGGCGACGACAGCGACTCATCGAGTGACGGCGGCGGAGACGGCATCAAGGCCGGAATCGCTTTCGACACCGGCGGACGCGGCGACGGAACCTTCAACGACTCGGCGGCAACTGGTGGCGAGCGTGCGACCAGCGAACTGGGCGCCCAGGTCACCGAACTCGAAGCCACCGTCGACGAGGACCGCAAGGCCAACCTCGAACTGCTGGCTTCCGACGGCAACGCCGTCATCGTCGGTGTGGGCTTCATGTTCACCGACCCGATGGCCGAAGTGGCCGCCGCCAACCCGGACATCACCTTCGGCATCGTCGACTCCGTCGTCGAAGCCGACAACGTGAAGAGCTTGGTGTTCGCCGAAGAGCAGGGTTCGTTCCTGGTGGGCGCAGCCGCGGCCCTGAAGAGCGAGTCCGGCAAGATCGGCTTCATCGGCGGTCAGGAGATCGACCTCATCAAGAAGTTCGAGGCCGGCTACACCGCTGGTGCCAAGTACATCAACCCCGACATCGTGGTGGACGTGCAGTACCTCGGACCCGCAGGTGACAACTCGGCGTGGGGCAACGTTGCCGGCGCCAAGGAAATCGCCGCTGGTTGGTACGCCGCCGGCACCGACGTCATCTACACCGCCGCTGGCGGTTCGGGTGCGGGCACCATTCAGGCCGCCATCGAGGCCGGCAAGTGGGCCATCGGTGTGGACAGCGACCAGTACCTCACGTCCGGTGACGACGAAGCCGCCAAGGCGGTCATCTTGACCTCCATGTTGAAGCGGGTCGACGTCGCGGTGTTCGAGACCATCAAGGCCGTCGTCGATGGTGACACCTCCGGTGGCATCAAGGTGTTCGACCTCTCGAACGACGGTGTGGGCTACTCCACCTCGGGTGGCTACATCGACGACTTCGTCGATCAGCTCGAGGAGATCAAGGCCAAGATCATCAGTGGAGAAATCACCGTTCCGACGGCTCCCTGATCCACCGACGGGCCAGCCCCGTCGTATCAGCACTAGCGAAGAACCCGGGTCGACGACCCGGGTTCTTCCGCGTTCTGGGCCGCATGGTAGGAATTGTCCGGCATGACCAGCACAGAGCAGGATTCGGCAACGCGGACCGGCAGCGACCTGGCCGTCGAATTGCGGGGGATCACCAAGAGGTTCCCGGGGGTCATTGCCAACTACGACATCGACCTGCGGGTGCGGCCCGGGACCATCCACGCCATCGTGGGCGAGAACGGGGCCGGCAAGTCCACACTCATGAAGACCCTGTACGGCATGCACCAGCCCGACGAGGGCCAGATCCGGGTGCGGGGCCAGGAGATGACTTTCCGCTCCCCGACCGACGCCATCGCCGCCGGCATCGGCATGGTGCACCAGCACTTCATGTTGGCCGACAACCTGACCATTCTCGAGAACATCATCCTGGGCGACGAACCGGTCGGCGGCCGCGGACGGCTGCGCCTGGACGTGGCCCGCACCCGCATCACCGAGTTGATGCATTCGCTCGGCACCGATCTGGATCTGGATGCTCCGGTCGGTTCGCTCGGCGTCGGTCAGCGGCAGCGGGTCGAAATCTTGAAGGTGCTGTATCGCGGCGCCCAGATCCTGATCCTGGACGAACCGACGGCCGTGCTGGTCCCCCAGGAAGTGGACGAGCTCTTCGTGACCTTGAAACGTCTCGTGCGCGACGGGGCCACCATCATCTTCATCTCCCACAAGTTGGACGAAGTGCTGGCTCAATCCGATGAGATCACCGTCATCCGCCAGGGCACCACCGTGGGCGACACCACCCCGGCCCAGGTGGACCGCAAACGCCTGGCCGAGATGATGGTGGGTAGCGATCTTCCCGATCCGTCGGGCCGCACCACCACCGTCGGCACCGAAGAACTCTTGACCATGAGCGAGGTCGACGTGGCCGGCGCCGGCGCCAAGTCGTTGTTGGAGCACATCTCGCTCACCGTGCACGCCGGCGAAGTGGTCGGCATCGCCGGCGTGGAGGGCAACGGCCAGTTCGAATTGTGCGAGGCCATTCTCGGACTGCATCCCCTCTCCTCCGGACGAATCGTGCTGTGCGGACGGGACGTGAGCGACGTCGAGACCCGGGAGCGCATCGAAGGCGGACTCTCCTACATCCCCTTCGATCGCCACCGTGAAGGACTGCTGTTGGATGCGCCGCTGTGGGAGAACACCTTTCTCGGCCGGGAGTTCAACGAGGACCTCGGCAGCGGACCGTTCATCTCGCGGCGCAAGATGGAAGCCGACAGTCGGGCCATCATCGAACGGTTCGGCGTGCGCACACCGTCGGAGCAGGTGCCGGCCTTCGCCTTGTCCGGTGGGAATCAGCAGAAGTTGGTGGTGGGCCGCGAGATGGCCAGCAACCCACGGGTGCTGGTGGCCGCCCATCCCACCCGGGGCGTAGACGTGGGCGCCCAAGCGGCCATCTGGGACGAACTGCGCGCCGCTCGCGACGCCGGTCTCGGCGTGCTTCTGATCTCGGCCGACCTCGAAGAGTTGATCGGCCTCTCGGATCGCATCCTGGTGATGTTCGACGGACGGATCACCGCCGATCTGGATCCCCGCACCGCCACGCCGGAAATGCTCGGTACTCATATGACCGGCGGTGGAGCCGCATGAACCCGCGGCTGCAACGCATGCTCGTCACCTCGGCCAGTTCGGTCTTCGCCGTGGTGGTGGCCCTCGCCATCTGCGCCGTGATCCTGGTGATCACCGGCAAGGATCCGATCCAGGCCTACAGCACCCTCTTCGGTGCCGCCGGCGACACCCGCACCCTGCAAGGCATGGCCAATCGAGCCACACCACTCATGATCTCGGCCGCCGCCGTGGCCATCGGGTTCAAGATGAACCTCTTCAACATCGGCGTCGAAGGCCAGATGCGGGTGGCACTCCTCACCACCGCCGTTCTCGGAGCAGCCGTCGAATTGCCCAAGCCCCTGCACATCCTCTTCTGTCTGGTGGTGGCCATGGCCGCTGGCGCCGCCTGGTCCGGCATCGCCGGCTGGCTGAAGGTCAAGCGCGGCGTCAACGAAGTCATCTCGACCATCATGTTGAACTTCATCGCCCTGGCCATGGTGGCCTGGGCCTTCGACGACTTCTTCCGGGTGGACAGCGCCACCGAGAGCCTGCTGGTCAAGACCAAGGAACTGCCCACCTCGGCCTGGTTCCCGGACCTGGTGGAGCGACGCCTGAACGGCATGTTCATCGTGGCGCTGTTGGTGCTGGTGTTCTTCTACGTGCTGGTGTGGAAGACCCGCTTCGGTTTCCAGTTGCGGGCCTCCGGCCAGAACGCTGGAGCGGCCCGGGTGACCGGCGTGAATCCGAAGCGCATGGTGATGATCTCGATGCTGCTGTCGGGCGCCATCGCCGGACTGGTGGGCATGCGAGCACTCCTCGGTGACGTGCACGCCTATCAGAACAACCTGGCCGAACAACAGGGCTTCAACGGCATCGCCGTGGCGCTGCTCGGCCGCAACCATCCGCTCGGCATCTTGTTCTCGGCCCTGCTCTTCGGATTCCTCGGCGAAGCATCGGGCAAATTGCAGTTGGAGGACATTCCGAAAGAGATCGTGACCATCATGACCGGCATCATCGTGCTGGCGGTGGTCATCATCAACGAGGCCGTGAAGCGGTGGGACGACCGTCGCATCCAGCGCAAGGCCGCCGCGGCCCTGGAGACGGTGTCGGCATGAACACCTTCAAGGCCTTGTCGCCGGCCCAGCGCAGCATCATCTTGTCCCTCGGCGTGGTGTTGACGTTGTCGCTGGTGCGCATCGCCACCAATGCCAACGACATCACCAGTTCGGGCACCGTGTCGTCGACTCTGCGCGTGGCCACGCCGATTCTCTTGGCCGGTCTGGCCGGTCTGTGGGCCGAGCGGGCCGGCATCGTGAACATCGGCATCGAAGGAATGATGATCATCGGGTCGTGGCTCGGTGCCTACGGGGCCTGGAAGTGGGGATCGTGGCCCGGTATCGCGCTGGCCATGGTCGGCGGGGCGCTGGTGGGATTGATTCACGCGCTGGCCACCGTGCGGTTCAACGTGGACCACGTGGTGTCGGGTATCTCCATCAACATCCTGGCCGCCGGATCGACCGAGTACTTGTCGATCATCTTCTTCAAGGGCCAGGCTGGCGGCGGCGAGAGCCAGTCACCGGCCGGCAAAGGCGGGTACGGCGAATTCGACATGCCGTTCCTGGCCGGTGGACGTATCGGATCCTGGCGCAGTCCGGACATCCTCGGGTGGATCGAGAAACACGACAACTGGCCGCTGTTGCCCGATCTCGCCGGACTCGGCAAGGGCATCCTGAGCGACAGCTACATTCCGACGCTGCTCGCCGTGGCCTTCGTGCCCCTCACCGGATACATCTTGTGGCGCACCCGGTTCGGATTGCGGGTGCGGTCGAGCGGTGAATCGCCGCGTGCCGGTGAGAGCCTCGGGGTGCCGATCGTGCGACTGCGCTATCAGGCCATGGCCATCAGCGGTGCGCTGGCGGCTTTCGGCGGGGCGTATCTGTCGGCGGTGTTCACCAACACCTATCGCCAAGGCCAAGTGGGCGGCCAGGGTTTCATCGGGTTGGCCACGACCATCTTCGGCAACTGGAATCCGTTCGGAGTGTTCCGGGGGGCGCTGTTGTTCGGCTTCCCGACGGCGCTCAAGTTCCGCGACGACAAGAACGTGCCGGCCCTGTTGCTGGTCGGTGCGGTGATCCTGGCCGTGGTGGCGGTGATGCTCTGGTCGGCGGCGAAACACCGTGCGGCGGCCGGAGCGTTGACGGCGGCCATCGTGGCCGCGCTCACGTATGTCTTGGTCGACGATGTGCCGCGCGAGTTCGTGCAGGCCACGCCCTACATCGTGACGGTGTTGGTGTTGGCCGGTGCCCGCCAGCAGTTGCGGCCCCCGGCCCATGCCGGACAGCCGTACCGCCCGGGCGAGAACCACTGAGTCTGGTCGGCGGCGTCAGTCGCCCAGTCGGGCTGTTATCTCAGTCGCCCAACTGGGCGACGGCGCGCACTTCGATACCGCCGCGGGGGCGCTGCGTGAGCGTCACCGTCACCCGCTTCGGGCGGGCGGTGCTCATGATCTCCCCGGCGATCTCGGCGGCCAGCGCCTCGGCGAAAACCGCCCGATCCCGGAAACTCCACAGTTAGAGCTTCAGGCTCTTCGATTCCACGCACCACTGATCGGGCACGTACTCGATCTCCACCCGTGACAGATCGGGCTGCTGGGTCACCGGGCACATGGACGACAACTCGTCGGTGGTGAAGGTGACCGTGCTCACGTTCGTCGGGGCCGGGAAGACTTCGACGTGGTCGATGGCCTCGCGCACCGTGGCGCCGAGCACCGTGAGCGTCGAGGTGATCGGGGGTTCGCGATCGATGGGCATGACTCCAGCGTACGGCGCGGCCCGCGGGTTGGCACCGCGTCGGCGGGGCCGTGCACCCTCGGCACTAGGATTTCGCCATGGGAGAACTGTTGACCGAGGATCAGATCGCCGCCTATCACCGGGACGGATTCCTGGTGGTGCCGGATTTCGTGTCGGCCGAGGAGTGCGGGCGCCTGAAGGCCCGGGCCGAGCAGATCCTGCACGATTTCGATCCCGACGCCCACCGCAGCGTGTTCACCACCAACGAACAGTCCCGTCACGCCGACCGGGAATTCCTAGACTCGGCCTCGGGCATCCACTGCTTCTTCGAAGAGGAGGCCTTCGACGCCGAGGGACGGCTGGTGCAGGCCAAGGAATTGTGCGTGAACAAGATCGGTCACGCCATGCACGATCTGGATCCGGTGTTCGAATCCTTCACCTACACCCCGCGCCTGGCGGCCGTGGCTCACGATGTGGGGCTTCCCGATCCGGTGGCGTTGCAGACCATGTACATCTGCAAGCAGCCCCGCATCGGGGGCGAGGTGGGCTGCCATCAGGATGCCACGTTCCTCTTCACCGATCCGGTGACGGTGACCGGCTTCTGGTTCGCCATCGAGGACGCGACATTGGAGAACGGTTGTCTGTGGGCGCAGCCCGGTGGGCACCGCACGTCGTTGCGCAAGACCTTCGTGCGCAACACCAACGACGACGGCGCCACGTTCACCGTGCACGACGAGTCGCCGCTACCGGCTCCGCCCGACGATCTGGTGCCCCTCGAGGTGAAAGCCGGAACACTCGTGGTGTTGCACGGTCTCTTGCCCCATTGGAGCGATGTGAACCGGTCGGACAAGAGCCGTCACGCCTTCTCGTTGCATTGCGTGTCGGCCGCAGCCGAGTACGCCGCGTGGAACTGGTTGCAGCGGCGGGACGATCTGCCGTTGCGGCGGCTGGATCAAGTATCGG
>JBJTYE010000226.1:0-3777 GCA_046082625.1 Actinomycetota bacterium
CTGCGTCGGGACCTCCATCAGTGGCCCGAACTGGGCAACGATCTCCCCCGTACCCGTGAGCGCGTTCTCCACGCCCTCGAGGGACTGCCTCTCGACATCACCTTGCACGACACCACCTCGGGCATCGTGGCCGCTCTCGAAGGAACCCGGCCGGGACCGACGGTGCTCTTGCGCGGTGACATGGACGCCTTGCCGATGCCCGAGGACACCGGTGTGGACTTCAGCTCGCGAGTCGACAACGTCATGCACGCCTGCGGCCATGACACCCACACCGCCATGTTGGCCGGAGCGGCGCGGCTCTTGAGTGGACGTCGCGACGACCTGCGCGGCCGGGTGCTGTTCATGTTCCAACCTGGTGAAGAGGGATACGGCGGAGCGGTGCACATGTTGGACGAAGGTCTGCTGAGCGTCGGCCCCTTACGCGACGGCACGCCGTCACCGGTGACCGGAGCCTTCGCTCTCCACACCACCTCGGCTCTGCCCACCGGGTTCGTGAGTACTCGTGGAGGACCGCTGATGGCCTCGAGCGACACCTGGACCGTCCGCCTCACCGGCAAGGGCGGACACGCCAGCGAGCCCTACCGAACGCTGGATCCCATTCCGGTGGCCTGTGAGATCGTGCAGGCCTTGCAGTCCATGATCACCCGCCGGATCAACGTCTTCAATCCGGGCGTCCTCACCGTCACCAAGATCAATGCCGGTACAGCCTTCAACGTGATTCCCGAAACCGCCGAGATCAACGGCACCATCCGGGCCATCAGCGAACACACCCGCCGTCAGGTGCACGACGGGGTGAAGCGCGTGGCCGAAGGGATCGCCGCCGCCCACGGACTGGAGGTGTCGGTGGAGTTGACCGATGGCTACGACGTCACCGTGAACGACGCAACGGCCGCCGCCTTCGCCGGAGGTATCGCCCGTGAAGTGGCCGGCGCCGATCACTTCATCGAACTGCCCACACCGGTGATGGGAGCCGAGGATTTCGGCTACGTGCTCAATCACGTCCCGGGAGCGATGATGTTCCTCGGCGCCACTCCCCCCGAACGGAATCCGGCCACGGCCGCGCCGAACCACTCGAATCGGGTGTTCTACGACGAGAATGCCATGATCACCGGTATCGCGGTGTACAGCTCGCTGGCCCTGCGGCATCTGTCCCCGCAGTAGACCCGCTTTCTCTCAGCTGGGACCGCTCGGATAACGAGCGTCACCGAGCACCATCTCCATGGCCGGTTCAATGTTCGGTCCGCGTCGCAGGTGATGACCACCGTCGATGCTGATGCAGGTCCCGGTGATCCAGGAGCTCTCCGGACCGAGCAGGAACCGCACCAGACGACCGACGTCCTCGGTGGTGCCGACCCGACCGAGGGGCATCTGCTGCAGATAATCCTCGACGATGGCCTCCATGCTCATGAGTCCTTCGGTGGCATCGGTCGGCACCAGTCCGGGTCGCACGGCATTGGCACGGATGTTGCGACAGCCCAGTTCGTCGGCGGTCTGGCGGACGAGCATCTCCAGCCCGGCCTTGGAGACGTCGTAGGGAGTCATGAAGCGATGGGTCACCGGACCGGCGATGGAGGAGATGGCCACGATTGATCCCCCACCGTTGGCCGCAAGATGCGGGACGGCGTGCTTGATGGTCAGGAAGGCTCCGGTGAGATTGGTGGCCATGATGGCGTTCCAGTCATCCAGGTTGGTGAGGTGGATGGGACCACCGGTACCGAATCCGGCATTGGCCACCACCATGGTGAGCGGACCCACTTTCTGGGCCGCGGCACAGGCCGTCTGCACACTGTCCTCGTTGGTGACATCGCAGGCCACGGTGTGCACCTCGCCGAGACCGCGCAGCTCGGTGGCGGCGCTCTGCAGACGCTCGACGTTCCGGGCCGCCAGCACCACGGTGGCCCCGTCACGGACCAATTCCCGAGCACAGCCCAATCCGATACCGGATCCTCCACCGGTGACGAGAGCGACGTTGCCGGCGAGAGGTTGAGCAGTTTTCGACATGGCCCGAGACTAGTGATCTACATGAGCGCCAGCGCATTGGGCGGACTGGCCACACCCTGGGGCAGATTCAACGGAGCCGACACGAAGAAGCATTCGTAGCGACCAGTGCGCGCGCAGTGCTCGGCCAGATCGTCGAGGTACCACATCTCACCAAGGGGCAGACCGAGCATCGGCAACAGCAAGGTGTGCGTGAAGATCTCGTGCAGACGGGTGCGATCGGCCCGCACCTCGGCTTCGTGCTCCGGTGAACTGACCGCCCCTGGTGGCCACACTTCGACCGCCGGGTTGTCGCAGCCGATGGCGGCGATGTGCAGATTCCACAAGGTGCGCGCCAACTCTTCGCCCGGTCGAAAACCCGGGGCCCGGAGCGATCCGACATCGGCAAGTTCCTGTCGCACACGTACCGACTGACTCTCGTACCAGGTGATCCAACCGAAGCGCACCAACAACACGTCTCCGGTGCGCAACGTCGTGCCCTGGGCGGCCAGACAGTCGCCGATCTCGCTTGCATCCACCGGATCGGCATCGTCGCAGCGAATGGGTCGCCCGATGGACTCTCGCCAGCGTCCGAGATCGGCGAGCACGGCGCGACCGGCGATCCCCCGCCGCGCCCAATGATCGATGCCGTGATCACCGTCGGGGACTCCGCCGTAATGTCCCGTCCCCGGAACGGATGCGTCGTCACCAGCGGCATGGTTGCGAATGTGCCGGAATCCGTCCCACTGACTGCTCGACTGGGTGTTCCATTCGTGGAGCACGTCGTCGTGACTAGTGCTGGTGGCTGCACCGGTGACCTCGTGGCGAAAGGGTGATCGACCGAAGAGCGGAGGGTCGGGCCGTCGCATGCTCCAGTTGAGGGCGAAGACCCGTCCCTCGCGCACCAACGTGGCGGCCTCGCGCACCCGCTCCGCGGTCAGCAGATTCAGACAGCCGAACACGGCGTCGTCGCCCCACAGGTCCCAACTGGCCGGCAGTCCGGCTCGGGTGGGCAAGGCGTCGTACTCCGGAGGGTGGTGGCGTACCTGATCGTCGTGCGGGCTCATGACCCGACCGTATTCGTCCTCGGTCGCCGATCTCCGAATGGGAGGAGTCCGGACCCAACGACCATCATGGAGGCGTGACCAGGACCGCATCTCGCCCTCAGGCTCCCCTGCAGGGCATTCGGGTCCTGGACCTGACCAGGGTTCTGGCCGGACCCCATTGCGGGCGCATGCTCTGCGATCTCGGGGCCGAGGTCCTGAAGATCGAACCCCCCGACGGCGACCTGACCCGCTTCTCCTCGCCCCGAGTGGGCTCGCTGGCCACCTACTTCATCCAGCAGAACGCCGGCAAGAAGTGCCTCAGCATCGACCTCTCCACACCCGAAGGAGCCGAGATCCTGAAGAAGTTGGTCGAGGTCTCCGACGTCCTGGTGGAGAACTATCGGGCCGGTGTCATGGATCGTCTCGGACTCGGGTACGACGAACTGTCGAAACGTCAACCGCAACTCGTCTACGCCTCCATCAGCGGATACGGGGCCGATGGTCCCTGGGTGCACCGCCGGGCCTATGCGACGGTGATCGGAGCCGAGAGCGGTCTCACGCGTATGCAAGGCGACGCTCGTGGCGGTCATTACGGAAACGATCCGTGGTCCCATGCCGACACCTACACTGCGCTCGAGACCACTTCGGCCATCCTGGCGGCGCTCTACCAGCGCGAGCGCACCGGACGCGGCGACCGGATCGACGTCTCCATGGCCGAGACCATGCTGTACGTGAACGAGCATGCTCATGACGA
>JBJTYE010000227.1:0-12746 GCA_046082625.1 Actinomycetota bacterium
GGCCAGGGGATCCTGGCCGTAGACGGTTTCGGCGTCGTAGTCACCTTGGCGCAGTCGAACGACTCGGCCTCCACGTAGGTCGATGGCCGGGAACAACTCCACTACACCCATTGCGAACCCCGACCCGACACGCTGGACACGAAGTTCTCCAACAATGCCAACCCGGTCGCACCGGACTTCTCCGGGTGGAACTGCGTGGCGAAGACGTTCCGACGGCGGAAAGCGGCGTTCAACGTCGTCCCGTAGTCACAGGTTGCGGCCACTGTCGACGGATCGTCGGGAACCCCGTGGAAGGAGTGGACGAAATACACCCACGGATAGGACGTCTTCGCTGCGAAACGTCGACCGGCGAATGCCGGGTCCGATGGCTGAAGGACGTTCAATCGATTCCATTGCATCTGAGGATGCTTGACTCCCTCTGGGATGCGACGCACCACCCCGGGTATGACCCCGAGACCGGCGGCCTCCGGATCCTCTTCACTCGTTTCGAAGAGCATCTGCATCCCCACGCAGATTCCCAGGAATGGACGTCCGTCGTCCACGGCGCGGCGCACGGCATCGTCCAGACCGTGATGTCGAAGCGCCGTCATACAGGCGCCGAAGGCCCCGACCCCTGGCAGGACCACGGCTCGAGCGGCGTCGATGACCGCCGGGTCGGAGGTGGAGCAGGCATTCGCGCCAACCTTCTGCAACGCTTTCTCGGCCGAACGCAGATTGCCGATGCCGTAGTCGATGACGGCGATGACCGGTTGCGTCACAGGACTCCCTTGGTGGAGGGGATACCTCCACCCTCGATCCGAACGGCGTCCCGCAGACAGCGACCGAGACCTTTGAAGACGGCCTCGACGATGTGGTGGACGTTGCGTCCATGTTTGAGTTCCACATGCAGGGTGACGGCGGCCGCCGTGGCGATCGATGAGACGGCGTGTTCGGCCAGTTGGGGATCGAAGGGCGGATCACCGAGAGGTAGACACTCGGGAATCTCCACGTTCCAGACCACGAAGGGACGACCCGACAGATCGAGGGCGATGTCCACCAACGCCTCGTCGAGAGGATAGGAACCGCTGGCGAAACGACGAATCCCCGACTTGTCGCCAAGAGCCTCGCGCAGTGCTTCTCCGAAAGCGATGGCCACGTCTTCGACCGTGTGATGGGTGTCGATGTGCAGATCACCCTGAGCGCGGATGGTGAGGTCGAAACCGCCGTGCTTGCCCACCTGGGACAGCATGTGGTCGTAGAACGGGATACCGGTGTCGACCGTGCATTGTCCCGTGCCGTCGAGGTCGAGGATCAAGTCGATGGATGTCTCGCCGGTGGTGCGTGATCGTTGGGCTCGTCGACTCATGGGTCACCTCTTCAGGACGTCGGACAGGGATTGCACGAAGCAGTCGTTCTCCTCGGCGGAACCGATGGTGACACGCAGGCAGTCGGACAGACGTGGCCAGCTCGAGCAATCTCGAATCAGGACACCTCGATCGACCAGGGCCTGCCACAGATGTCGACCAGGAAGACTCCGGGGACGGAAGAGAACGAAGTTCGCTCCGCTCGGGAACACCTCGAGATCCAGACCGTTCAGTGCCGTGACCAAACGCTCCCGCTCCGACACGAGGAATCCGACCCGCTCGAGCATCTGCGGCGCGAAACGCAATGCCACCGTGCCGGCGATCTGCTTCACGGCATCGAGGTGATACGGCAGCACCACCTTGTCGAGTTCGGCCACCAGCCATTTCGGTCCGACCAGGTATCCGAGTCGGACCGCCGCCATGCTCCAGGTCTTGGAGAACGTCCTGACGACCACCAAGGGCGCCTCCTCGTCGAGGAGATCGAGGGCACTGCGCGGCGCGAACTGGCCGTAGGCCTCGTCCACTGCGATCAAGCCTCCTGATCGCGCCAGGGCGCGGTCCAGAACCTCCGGTGCATCCACGGTGCCGGTCGGATTGTTCGGAGAGCACAGGAACGTCACGTGCGGACGCGACTTCTCGATCACCTCGACCACTTGCCGCGGATCCAGGGAGAAGTCCGATCGACGCTCCGACTCCACGACCCGTGCTCCGGTGATTCGAGCGATGTGGGAGTGCAATTGGTACGTCGGCTCGAAAGTGGCCACGGTCCGACCCGGACCGGCGAAGGTGAGCAGCAGGGTCTGAATCACCTCATTGCTTCCATTGGCCACGAAGACGTTCTCAGGATGGACGCCGTGGTGATCGGCGAGCGCGGTTCGCAGACCACGGGCGGTCCGATCCGGGTACCGATTCCAGGAGATCCCAGCGATCTCGCGGGACAGCGCGGCGACGAACTCCGGGGGCGGCGCCAGCGGTGATTCATTCGTGTTCAGCCGGACCCGCACGTCGACTTGAGGTGAGTGGTAGCCCTCCAGAGCCGAGAGATCGTCGCGAACCGGTACCCGCACCACCCCGTCAGGTTACCGATGGGGTTCTCCGACCAGAGCCGAATATCGTGATGCGGTGACTCCCGATGATCTCGCCACCGTGGCCGCCGAACTGTCCGTGATGTCGGAGGGAGCCGAGCGTTATGCGCAGCGCGTCGCCGAATTGGCGTCCTCCAGTATCGGAGCCGACCACGACGATCTCCTTTCGGCTGTCCACGAGGCCGAGCGCTCCTTGCGAGTGGCACATCGATCCCTGGCCCGCGCCCACCGCCTGGCCCGCTGACTCAGGACGGACGTCGGGATCTCTTCGTCGTCGGACCTGTCACCGGCAATCCGGCCGACGGACAGAGGTCGGCCAGCTCGCAGACCTCGCAACGCGGTCGTCGAGCGTCGCACACCCGTCGGCCGTGGAGAATCAACCGCAGACTGAAGCGACCGCGTTCGTCTCCGGGGATGAAGTCGTTCAGAACCTTCTCGACCTTGACCGGATCGGTCTCGGTCGTCAGCCCGAGTCGTCGCGACAATCTCCCGACATGTGTGTCGACGGGGAGGCCGGGTAGGTCGAAGGCCACACTGCGAACCACATTGCCCGTCTTGCGCCCCACTCCGGGCAGCGTGACCAGATCCTCCAATTCGCGCGGAATCTCGCCGTCGAATTCCTCCACCACCCGTCGGGCCATGCCGATCAAGTTGCGGGCCTTGCTCTGATAGAAGCCCGTCGACCGGATGATCTTCTCGACATCGCTCTGCCGGGCCGCCGCAAGTGCATACGGATCGGGATACTTGGCGAACAGCGCCGGGGTGACCATGTTGACGCGGACGTCGGTGCATTGGGCCGAGAGAATCGTGGCTGCCGTCAATTCGTAGGGATTCCGATGGATCAATTCGCACTCGGCATCGGGATACGAAACGGTGAGTCGAGTTGCCACTTCTTCGGCTCGTCGACGCACAGCATCGACGGACGTCTTGCTCGCCGAACGCCGTCCGGACTTCTTCGACGATGCCGGTCCGGCCATGAATGCGACCTTAACGGACGCACGCGTCGTGACCTCTCGGAGCGGTCGAGCACCACCGGTAGGGTGAGGACGTGAGGCTCCTCGACATCAAGCGGCAGATGGAGGCCGATGACATTGCCGTCGTGCGCGACCTGTTGCGCGATGCCGAACACGCCGACGGACATCGCCCCCTGTCCGATCATTTGTGGCTCGACCTGGTCGATGGCGGGCGGGCCGGATTCGCCGGACTGGTGGCCTGGGAGCCCGGCCACGATCACCCTGTGGCCTACGCCCAGATCAGCCGTGGACACGATTCGTATTCACTGGAACTGGTGGTCCATCCCCATCACCGCTACGAGATGCACCTTCTCGGTCCGGAGATGCTCCACGCGGCCATCGCCGAGGTCGCCGCCAATGGCGGAGGACATTTGCACTGGTGGGTCTTCGAACCCACCATCAGTCACCGACAGGTGGCTGCCGAAGTGGGCCTGCGACCCGGACGCATGTTGCACCAGATGCGGCGCTCCCTGCCACTGCCCCGAGCCGATGCCGCGTTGGCTCTCTCCGTGCGCGCCTTTCGACCGGGCCAGGACGAGAGCGCTTGGTTGGACGTGAACAACCGGGCCTTCGCCCATCACCCCGAACAAGGCGGCTGGGATCTGACCACCCTGTCGTCGCGTATGGCCCAGCCCTGGTTCGATCCGGAAGGTTTCGTCGTTCACGACATTGACGGGAGGATGGCCGGATTCTGCTGGACCAAGGTGGATCGCGACATCGATCCGGATCTCGGGGAGATCTACGTCATCGCCATGGACCCGGACTTCCACGGCCGCGGTCTGGGCAAGCGCATGGTGGTGTCGGGACTGCTCAACATGTCCGAACGCGGCATCACCACGGCCATGTTGTACGTGGATGCCAGCAACGAGGCGGCCATGGCGATGTACGAGAGTCTGGGCTTCCGGGTGCACCGCACCGATCAAGCATTCGTGGGAGACGTCCCGGGAGGGACGCCGTGACCGACATCGTGCACGATCCGGACGATCGCCGAACGGACCCGGTGACGCGCTACGGCGCGAGCCGCGCCGACCTGGCTCGCCTCCTCACCGGACAGCCCTCGTTCCGCGTCGAACAGGTCTGGCGGGGCCTCTACGACGAACTCCGAGATCCCGCCGATCTCACCACTCTGCCCAAGGATCTGCGCAACCGAGTCGCAGGTGCTCTTCCCCTGGCCCTCGACCTGGTGAACGAGGTCGTGTCCGATGACGGCGACACCGTGAAGTTCCTCTGGCAACTACATGACGGCGGCCGGATCGAAACCGTGCTCATGCTCTATCCGGAACGGGCCACCGTCTGCGTGAGTACGCAGGCCGGATGTGCCATGGCCTGCGGGTTCTGTGCCACCGGTCAAGCAGGTTTCACACGTCATCTGCGGTCCGGGGAGATCGTGGAGCAGTTCGTGCGCGCCGCTCAACGCGCCAAGAGCCTCGGCAGACGTGTCAGCAACCTCGTCTACATGGGGATGGGAGAGCCGCTGGCCAACGAAGGTCCGGTGTGGGAGTCGCTCGAGCGAGCTCACGACGACCTGGGAATCTCGGCTCGGCACCTCACCGTCAGCACCGTGGGCATCGTGCCCGGTATCCGTCGCCTGGCGGTCCGCCCGCTCCCGGTGAATCTTGCCGTGAGCCTGCACGCCGCCAACGACGACCTTCGCGACGAACTGGTGCCCATCAATCGCCGCTATCCACTCGAGGCCCTCATGGATGCCTGTGCCGACTACCTGGTGCACAAGGGCCGGCGGCTCACCTTCGAATGGGCCATGATCTCGGGAGTCAACGACCGGAACTCCGACGCCGCCGAATTGGCCGAACTCTCCCGCTCGCTTCCCCTGTCGGCCCACGTGAACCTCATTCCGCTCAATCCCACTCCCGGCTACGCCGTGCGCGGGTCGAGCGCCCGTCGGGTGCACGAGTTCTGTGACCGGCTGAACGGGCTCGGCGTCAATGCCACCGTCCGCCGCAATCGCGGTACCGAGATCTCGGCGGCGTGCGGTCAACTGGCCGCCGGACAACCGATCGAGACAGTGCTCAACCCGGTCGGTGTGCCGAGTCCTCGCCGGAGTCATCGAGCTGAATCGCGTACCCCGGGTTCGCCACGCTGAGTTTGGCCTCCACGTCGGCGCGGACCACCTCGATCACTCGATCCAGATCATGATCGAAGTCCCCCCGGCGGATGGCCGCCGCGAGTTCGACGTCGTCGGAAAAGCCCAGTGCCGCCAGTCGCTCCCGGTGCCGCGCCTGCTGCTCCGCTCCGACCGTCAATTCGCGTTCAACCATGGCCAAGACGTTGATGGCCACGCGGGTGTGGAACTGCACCCTGCCGGATGTGAACGCCAGCAGGTCCCGCTCCATCCATTCCCGCACGGATTCCACCAACTGGCGAGCACTCGGTACATCGTGGAGACTCGGCTCGGGAGCTGACCCGCTCTCGTTCATCTGGCCTCCGGACTCGACCAGCGACCCTCGAGGGCCACGAAGAGGTCGTACTCGTTTTCGCAGACCCGTCGCCCGATGGCGGCCATCTCGTGGCTGCGCACCGCACCGAGAAGGTGGGCGCTGGTCTGGATCATGCACATGATCCCCCATTTCAAAGTTCCGAGAACTTCCCACCAGAGCACCAGGTTCCGATCCACCTTGGATCCCGAGGCTCGTTCGTAGGAGTCGATCAATGTCGCGTACTCCCCGATTCCCGCCACCGGGAGGGGGGATCCGAAGCGCCACGCCCGCACGCACAGCCAGCCCAGATCTTCCATGGGGTCGCCCACATGGGCCAGTTCCCAATCGAGGACGGCGCGCAATCCATCCTCACCGATCATCAGATTGCCCAGACGGAAGTCTCCGTGCACCAAGCGCCGGCGAACCTCGGTCGGCCGGTTCCGCTCCAGCCAGCGAAAAGCCAGTTCGAAAGCCGGGTGCGCTTGATGCAGGGACTCATTCAAGGAGTCGAGGGTCTGGCGGTACTGCTCCACTTGATCGCCGCTCGGCAGACCGTCCAGTTCTCCGGGTTCGATGGCGTGCAGTCGGGCCAAAGCCTCGGCCATCTGCGGCACCAGTACCGACCGAGCAGACGCGTAGCGATCGTCGCGCAGGATCTTGCGGGCGATGGTCTCGCCGGACACATGGGACAGGATCATGAAGTGGGACCCGATCGCGCCAGAACCACTGGCGATCAACTCGGGCACCGGCACGCCCGCGGCGTGCGCTCGCTGCACCACGCGGGCCTCCACGGCCATGTCGCGGGTGTCGCCCGGACGTTGACGCTGGACGATGAGGGGGCGTCCATCGGCTTCGAAACTCCAGGTCTCCCGGCTCGCGCCTCCGCTGAGACGCGTGAGTCCGGTGACGGTCGTCGCCCCCAATTCGCCGGCGAGCGCCAGGGCGAGTTCATCGGCGGAGGACATCCCCCTACATTCGCGCATGGACGCAACCGGTCCTAACCTGCCGGTCATGACCAGCTTGGCCATGACCGGCGTGGACTTCGTCCGCGACGGCCGCAAGATTCTGGACGGGATCGACCTGCGGGTCGAACCCCACGAACGTTGGGTGATCCTCGGAGCCAACGGGTCCGGCAAGACGTCTCTCGTTCGTCTGGCTGCTCTCTACGAGCACCCGTCCGCGGGCTCGGTGGAGGTACTCGGAGAACGACTGGGGTCCACCGATGTGCGCACGTTGCGACAGCGCATCGGATACATGTCGGCCTCCTTGGCCGATGCCCTGCGACTGCAACTGACCGCCACCGAGGTGGTCATGACCGCCAAGTTCGCGGCCCTGGAACCCTGGTGGCACCGCTACGGGGACGACGACCGGCGCCGAGCCGTGGAGTGTCTGGATCGCATGGCGGTCGCCTCGCTGGCCGAGAGGACCTTCGGCTCGCTCTCCTCCGGGGAGCAGCAGCGCGTGCTACTGGCCCGCACCCTGATGAACGATCCCGGCCTCGTGCTGCTCGACGAACCCAGCGCTCGGTTGGACCTGGCCGGACGCGAGAACCTGGTGCGGGCTCTCGGAGATCTGGCCGGCGACGTGGAGTCCCCACCTTTGGTCCTCGTGACCCACCATGTGAACGAGATTCCGCGCCGGATCACCCATGCCCTGCTTCTTCGCTCCGGTCGCGTCCTTCACAGTGGCCCCATCGATCGAGTGATGACGGCACCACTCCTCGGGGAGTGCTTCGGCCTCGACCTGCATCTCGAACAACGGGTGGATGGCCGCTATTCGGCCTGGGCCGTGTGAGAACTAACGGCCCGCCTCCATGACCACATCGCGCAAGCGGATCTTGCTGGCCTCCACCTCTTCGGAGAGCAGTTTCTCCACGACAGGGGTCCACCATCGTCCTTCGTAGAGCAGAGTCATGGTGAGCGTCGATTCCGACGGGGCGCGGGGTGACGTGATCACGGCCTGCAATTCCCACCGACCGTGCTCACGTCCGTCGAGTTCGCGCCGGACGAAACGAACGCCATCGGCATCGGCCACCCGCTCCATCCGCAACACCTTGGAACGGGCGAAGGGTCCGATCTTGCCGCGCAGTTCCACTCGATGTCCCCCGAGGTCGTCGGCTGGAGAAACGGAATGCACGAGACCCATCCAGCGGGGATAGGTCGTCAAGTCGCCGATGACGGACTCGAGGATGCGACCGGACACCGGGAGGTCGACCTCGACGACATGGATCATCGCGGATCGCGGTCCGCCGACGGAGGAACCGACGTCGGTCGGAGCAATTCCCGGGCGGCATCGCGTTTGCCGATGGCCGCCCGGCGGAAGGCGTCACGCAACATGGGCCCGGACACGTCGGACAACTCATCGGGAGCCGCCGACGTCTCGTCGCCCATCGGTGACTCGGCCGGCGAGGAGCGTTCGATCTCTCCGAAGAGTTGCGGACGGGGAACGTCACTCGGCCGTCGTCGACCCGTCCCGTCCCGGACCGCACGCCGCTGAATGGCTCCCGAGGCATCCTCGGGTCGCCCCATCGGGGCCGAGGGATCCCGGACCAGTTGCGGTTTGAACAATCGCGGTACGGCATCGCGCCGGTCGATCAGCGTCCAGCCCCGCGGCGGCTGCAGCAGTTCTCCGTGCAGGGCGCACAGAACCCCGCGAGTTCCATCCGGTGGAATCTCCTCGGATCGCTCCGGCGACCAGGCATCGATCCAGAACTGTTGTGCTCCGCCGGACTCGGGCGGGGCCGCCTCCTGGCCGTAAACGACCGCCACCGGCTCTCCACAGCCCGGTCGCTCGCAGGTTCGACGCACGGGGCCAAATTAGCCCTCGGCCCCGGGCACTGCGGGGACGGGTCGGGGTGTGTGGTGGGCGATGCGGGGCTCGAACCCACGACCTCCACGGTGTGAACGTGGCGCTCTAGCCGACTGAGCTAATCGCCCCGACCGCCCGAAACCCTACCAGCCCTCCGGTCGCTCCCCACCGGAGGTCGGAAACCTCAGCGTTCGACGACGCACACCTGTCCCAGACCTTGCCGGTCCCGATAGCTCGTCATGCTGCCGGGGCACTTGGCATCGAAGGGAACCAGCTGCGCAACTTCGGCGGTGTACGGTCCGTCACAGGACACCTCCCACGCTTCACCCCGTTGCGGATCCACCTCCACACACGAGCCCACGCGAATGATGTTGTCGATGGGCGTGGTTCCGCTCGAGTCGGTGAAGGCACCGAGCACGATGACCACGGCCGTGGCCAGTACGAAGAAGCCGAGGACGAACCGCCACGGGAAGCGAGCAGGAGTGAAAACGACAGGAGCCGGCGACGTTGTGCTCGTCGGGGCCGCGGAGACCGAGGAACGCAGTCCGGCATCGTAGGAATGCCGCAACACCGGATCCGACAGCACGCGCCAGGCTTCGTTGATCTCCATCATCTCGCGAGATGCCGGACGACCGGTGCGATCGGGATGGTGTTGCCAGGCCAGTTCGCGGTAGGCGGCGCGGATCTGCTCCGGCGACGCGTCGAGCGACACACCGAGTCGGGCGTAGTGGGTCATGCTGTCGGCACCTCGGACTCAGTACCCGAGTTCCGGGTGGACAGGACCGAGAAGTTCGTCACCGCGGGCCCAGCGACGCACGTTCTGTCGAATCCGCTCGCTCAGCAGAGGAACGGCCATCTCGGGAGTGTTGCCGACATGTGGAGTGATGATGCAGTTGTCCAGGTGCCACAACGGATGATCGTCCGGGAGCGGTTCCGGATCGGTCACGTCGAGGGCCGCTCCGCCGATGGATCCTCGGGTGAGAGCCGCCACCAGCTCATCGGTCACCACATGCCGTCCGCGAGCCACGTTGACCAGCCAGGTATGGCTCTCCATGGACGCCAATTCGTCGCGTCCGATCATGCCCTCGGTCTCCTTGGTGAGGGCGAGCGCCAGGACCACCACATCGGAACCGGGCAGAGCCTCGTGATACCGATCGCTCGGAAGAACCTCGGTCACTCCGTCCATGGCCGTCACCTGTCGACGCACCACCGTGATGCGGCAGTCGAAGGGTCGGAGGAGACGCACCAGGGATTCGGTGATGCCACCCCCTCCGAGGACGGTCACGTTCGCTCCGCGCAGATTCCGTCCGATCGGACCGGACCACGACCGACGCCGGGTATAGGTCCCGAGACCGCGCAGACCAGCCAGCATCATCCCGAGCGCCATCTCGGCCACCGGTTCGGCGTACACGCCTTTGCCGCAGGTCCAGAGGCGATCGGTGTCGATCAGATGGGCGAAGTTCTCGATCCCGGCGAAGGGAAGTTGCACCCACTGCAACGCACCGTTGGTCGACAGGGCCTGGGCCAATCCGTCGGCGTCGCGCGGCGCCGTCCACACCAGAGCCTCGGCATCTTCGAGGGCCACGATTTCGGCACCTCCCTCGGTGATGGATTCGCGGACCCAGTCCGGTGCACTCGACGGACCCACGGCGAGGCGCGGAACCCGTGGAATCGTCATCGACCCGAACGCTATCGCATCCGTTTCATCGGCCCCGACGAGACGTTCAGCACTTAGGCTCGTTCCGTGACCGCCGCCGACGACACGTTCGAGACGTTTCGTGTCCCTTACGCCGCTCCCCCCCAAGGCGCCCCGAACATCGTGGTCATCGTGCTCGACGACGTGGGCTTCGGTCAGCTCGGTTGCTTCGGATCACCGCTGTCCACCCCGCACATCGACCATCTGGCGGCCGGAGGACTGCGCTTCAATCGCTTCCACGTGACCTCGATTTGCTCGTCCACCAGGGCCGCGCTCCTCACCGGTCGGAATCACCATGCCGTGGGAGTCGGGGCGACCCAGGAGACGTCCTTCGCGCTTCCCGGCTACAACGGCCGGCTGCCGCGATCGGCCGCCACCATGGCGCGCACTCTCCGCAACAGCGGTTACAACACGTTCGCAGTCGGCAAATGGCATCTGACTCCCCAGGCCGAGTACTCCGCCGCCGGTCCGTTCGATCGCTGGCCTCTCGGCCTGGGTTTCGAGCGGTACTACGGATTCCTGGGCGCAGAGACCAACCACTGGTCGCCCGAATTGGTGCGCGACAACACTCCGATCACGCCACCGACGCGCACATCCCTCGGCGAGCCGTATCACCTCACCGAAGACTTGGTAGATCAGGCCACGGCCATGATCCGGAGCCAGAAGCAGTCCGCACCCGACAAACCCTTCTTGTTGTGGTTCGCCACCGGAGCCGCCCATGCGCCGCATCATGTGGCGCGCCCGTGGATCGACAAATACCGCGGTCGTTTCGACGCCGGATGGGAAACGCTCCGGTCCGAGACCTTCGATCGCCAGCGCGAACTGGGCATCGTGCCGCACTCCACCGAACTGACGGCGCGTCCGGACTGGGTGCCGGCATGGGATTCTCTCGACCAAGGCCGACGCCGGCTCTTCGCTCGATACATGGAGGTCTTCGCCGGATTCCTGTCCCATACCGACGAGCAGATCGGTCGCCTGCTCTCCCATCTCGACGACTTGGGTATCGCTGAGAACACCATCGTGTTCCTCATGTCCGACAACGGCACCAGCAGCGAGGGCGGGCCGACGGGAACCCTGAACGAGGCGGCCTCGTGGTTGGGGGACTTCCCCACCATCGAAGAGGCCCTCGAACGGATCGACGAGATCGGCGGACCCCTTCACACCAACCATTACCCGTGGGGTTGGGCCTGGGCGGGCAACAGTCCTTTCCGGCTGTGGAAGCGCTACTCCTGGTTGGGTGGGGTTCGGGCCCCGTTGATCATGCGCTATCCCCGCGTCGTCACCGATGCCGGGGCGGTGCGCGGGCAGTTCCTCCATGCCGTCGACATCGCGCCATCGGTCCTCGGACTCATCGGCATCGACATGCCCCGTCAGGTGGACGGAGTCACCCAGCAGCGAGTCGACGGCATCGACGGCCACCAGGTGTTCGTCGACGGATCGACGCCGGAGATCCGACACACTCAGTACTTCGAGATGCACGGATCGAGGTCCATCTATCACGACGGTTGGAAAGCCACCACCGACTTCGTGTCGCCGCTGTTCGACGAACGCTCCCACATCTCCGGAAGTCACTCCTATGAGACGGACCGCTGGATGCTCTTCCACGTGGATGCCGACTTCTCCGAATGTCACGACCTCTCCGATGTCGAGCCGGAGCGACTTCGCGCCCTGCAGGATCTCTGGATCTCCGAGGCTCGGGCCAACAACGTGTTCCCCCTCTTCGATCCGTCGAAGAACTACCCGGCCCATCCCGGTGAGTACCCCGTTCCGCGCCAGGCCACCTACACGCCGTCCGATGAACCGGTGGCCGTTGGACGTGTTCCGTCCATGTTCGCCGGATTCACGCTGACGGCGCGGGTGAAGGAGGCCTCGAGCGCCAACGGGGTCCTGGTTGCGCTGGGCGACCATCAGGGCGGATGGGTTCTCCGACTCGACCAAGGACGTCCCATCTTCGAGGCCGTTCAAGGTCACGCCTCGGCACGGCTCGAGGCCGTCTCGGCGGTGGGCGACGACCTGTGCCGAGTCGACGTCCGGATGGACGGCGGGCAGCTGGTCCTGGCGGTCGACGGTCGCGACTGCGCCGCCGACCGATTCGACGGACTCTTCCTCTTCCCGGGAGTGACGACCGCCGCCGGCGGACTGTGGGTCGGCCGGCACCAGGGTTTGGAGGTGAGTGATGCCTACCGCTCCCCGGCGATTTTCGATGGAGATCTCCTCGACGTCACCATCGTCAACGGCACCCCGAGTTCGTCACTCAGCCTGTCGGCCACGATGAGAATCGGCGAAGGCGCAGACTGAGCCGACCGAACACACGGCGAAGGCCCAGACTGAGCCGACCGAACACACGGCGAAGGCCCAGACTGAGC
>JBJTYE010000228.1:0-2835 GCA_046082625.1 Actinomycetota bacterium
TTCTGCAGACGGGCCAAGGTGTCGCCGGCGTGAACCGGGAGGCGGATGGTGCGACCCGTGTTGGCGATGCCACGGGTGATGGCCTGGCGGATCCACCACGTGGCGTAGGTCGAGAACTTGAAGCCCTTGCGCCAGTCGAACTTCTCGACGGCGTGCATGAGACCCAGGTTGCCTTCCTGGATGAGATCCAGCAGGGGCAGACCCGAAGCCTGGTACTTCTTGGCGATGGAGACCACCAGACGCAGGTTCGACTGGACGAAGGCCCGCTCGGCCTTCTCGCCCTGGCGCTCGACCCGCTGGAGTTCGGCCTTGCGGCCCTTGGCGATGCTCTTGCCACCGAGAGCGAGTTCTTCCTTGGCGGCTTTGCCGGCCTCGATCTGTTTGGCCAGACGAACTTCGTCGTCCTTGGTCAGCAGTGTGTACTGACCGATGTCGGAGAGATAGAGACGGACGAGGTCCTCTTCGTCACGATCGACGCGATCCTTGGCCACTTGAGAACCTCGCTTCTATCTGTAGCTGCTCACTCGACTGACCCGGTCGTCGATCCGTGAAGGACATTCGACCGCCCTGAATCGATTCGCAGGTTTGCCATTCCCCGTCCCCGACGCAGTGGCTGGAACGATACCGACCTCTGACGATTCCCCAACCGAAAGAAGAAAGTTCCGTCAACTATCTGGAAATACTGCGTTCAGAGAACGTCGCGAAGTTCGTTCTTCGCCGAGACGACGTGCTGACGAACCGATATCGTGTGGCCATGGGAAACCCATTGCTGAATGACAAGCGTCTCGAACAGGCGGCCGCCGCCGATCGGGCCGGGTGGGCAGCGCCGGATGCCAGCACTCGCGCTCCGATGACCGACGGTCCCATCAGTCCGTGGAAGCCGGCCGAGAAGGCGATGACCGTCGGGGGCACCGCGAGTGCAGCGGCGGTCCTCTTCGTCCTGCTGCTCATCGGATCGACCATCGGATGGTTGGGCGTGGATGCTCCCGATGGGAACGTCTATGAATTCCCGACCTTCGCCATCGTCGGTCTTCTGGTGGGCTTCGCCCTGGCCATCTTCTTGGCCTTCAAGCCGCATCTGGCCCGGTACCTGGCTCCGGAGTACGCCGTGGCCCAGGGCCTGTTCGTGGGTGCGGTGAGCCGGGCCTACGAGACCTACTACGACGGGATCGTCATCCAGGCAGCCGGAGCGACGATCGCCGTGTTCGTCACCATGCTCGCTCTCTACGGCTTGCGCATCATCAAGGTCACCGGTCGCTTCCGGCGCATCGTGATGGGTGCCACCCTCGGAATCGCACTCTTCTACGGTGTCTCGCTGCTCATGAGCCTCTTCGGTGCCACGCCGCCGTTCATCCAGTCGACCAGCGTCTTCGGGATCGGCTTCAGCTTCTTCGTGGCCGCTCTGGCGGCGTTCAATCTCGCCCTCGATTTCGATTTCATCGAACGAGGTTCGAAGGAGCGGATGCCGGAGTCGGTGGAGTGGTTCGCGGCGTTCGGACTGCTGGTGACGGTGGTCTGGCTCTACTTGGAGATCCTGCGACTGCTCGCCAAGTTGCGCGAGCGCTGATCGACCAGCATTGATTCATCACCCGCTCCGACCATGACGTCGACACCGAGCGGGGACCAGACGCGGAGACCGTCCTTCGATCGACGGACCTCGCTCGTCCTGGGCGTCGGCCTCGTCGCTCTGTGGTTGGCTCGTTTCGGACAGGATCCGGTGTCACCGTCGTGGACGCGCTTGGCCGAACTCAACTGGTGGGCGGGGACGCAGATCCTCGCCTACGGCGTGTTGCCGTTGCTGGTGGTGGCCGTCACCGGTCTCCGTCCGTCGGATCTCGGATGGACCGTTCGCGGTCTCGGACGACATTGGCGTGTCTACGCAGTGCTGTTCGCCGTGGCCGTCCCTTTCGTGGTGGTGGCGAGCGGGACGGCGTCCTTCCAGGAGCAGTACCCACTCCTGGAAGTCGTGCGCGGTCAGGAGAACGTGTGGCGGGACCTGGCGATCTGGTGGCCCATGTACGCGCTCCAGTTCGCGGCCATCGAAACGTTCTTCCGCGGCTTTCTGGTGCTCGGTCTGGCACCGCGACTCGGTTCGTCGGCGGTGCTGGTGGCGGTGGTGCCCTACATGATGATCCATTTCGTGAAGCCGCCAGCTGAAGCTCTGGCCTCGATCATCGGTGGCTTGGTCCTCGGAACTCTGGCTCTGCGCACCGGCAGCATCGTCGGGGGTATCGCCGTTCATCTCGGGGTGGCGGCGGTGATGGACGTTGCCGCTCTCGCCCACAAGGACTTCTTGTTCTGAGCGATGTCGACGACCGGACCTGATAGTGACGTTCCCGATACCGGAACACCCGATACCGGAATGTCCGACGCTGGGATCATCGCCACCGGCGTGGCGGCGACCACGCTGGCCACGCTGACCACCGCTGCTCTGGCCTCGATCATCGGCGGCCGCTCCCGGGGATGGTGGTGGGGTACGGCGATCGGGGCCCTGTCGGGAGCCGTGGCGGGTCGGTACCGGATCTACGACCTGGCCACCGGCCGCGGGCGTCGGGCTTTGATCGTCGATCACACCTGGGCCCTGGCCACCACCACCGCCGGGGTGCTCGTTGCCGCGGCCGATCTCGCTCTCGGATCGCCGGTCGAGCGATCACTGTCGGAACGACAGAACCGTTTGGTCTTCACCCGCGGGGCGGTGGTCCGACGCGGGTTCGCCATCAGCATCGGCTACACGGTGAGCGGCGCCGCTGATACCGAAGGTCGCCTCACGCCTCGTCGGCGACGTCTGGTGACCGATCACGAGGACGTCCACATCTGGCAGGCCCGTCGGTGGGG
>JBJTYE010000229.1:0-5625 GCA_046082625.1 Actinomycetota bacterium
ACCCTGGCGGTGCGGGCCCTGCGCGAACTCGATCCACACGCCCTGACCGCCGACGTGACCACACAGCGCCGCCAGTGAACCGGCGGCATGGCTGCCGAGCGGAGTTTCTGGATACCTTGCCAGGGTGGAGCGTCGTATCTACGGGCTGGAGAACGAGTACGGAATCACCTGTACATTGCGCGGTCATCGTCGCCTCAGCCCCGATGAGGTGGCCCGCTACCTCTTCCGGAAGGTCGTGACCTGGGGTCGCAGTTCGAACGTCTTCCTCGAGAACGGCGCCCGCCTCTACCTGGACGTGGGCTCCCATCCGGAGTACGCCACCCCCGAATGCGACTCCCTGTACGACGTGGTCGTTCACGACAAGGCCGGCGAGCGGATCCTGGAGACGCTGGTGATCTCCGCCGAGGAGAGGCTGCGCGAAGAGGGCATCCGCGGCACCATCTACCTGTTCAAGAACAACACCGATTCGGCCGGGAACAGCTACGGGTGTCACGAGAACTATCTCACCAGCCGAGACGACGACATGGGGGCTCATTCGGCAGTGCTCATTCCTTTCCTCGTCTCCCGTCAGATCTACACCGGAGCCGGGAAGATCGTGCAGACGGCTCGCGGCCCGGTCTACTCCATCACCCAACGAGCCGATCACATCTGGGAGACGATGTCGTCGGCCACGACCCGCAGTCGTCCGATCATCAACACCCGCGACGAACCCCATGCCGACGCCGAGAAGTATCGACGTATACACGTCATCGTGGGGGACTCCAACATGAGCGAGTACTCCACGTTCTTGAAGGTCGGATCGACCGCCTGCATGTTGCGCATGATGGAGGATCGCAATGTCGTCCTGCGGGACATGACCCTCGAGAATCCCATCCGCGCCATCCGCGAGATCAGCCACGACATCACGTGTCGCCGGACGGTGAATCTGGCCAACGGACGGGAAGTGAGTGCCTTGGACATCCAACGGGAGTACCTGGATCGGGCGCTGAAGTATGCAGACTCCAAGGGCTTCCCACCCCTCGAACAGCGCGCCCTCGAAATGTGGGAACACTGCATGACCGTGCTCGAGAAGGACCCGCTGGCACTTGACCGAGAAGTGGACTGGGTGATCAAGCACCGATTGATGACCGCGTATTGCGAACGTCACGAGGTGGGGTTCGACGACCCGCGGGTCCAGTTGATCGACCTCCAGTACCACGATGTGATGCAGAACCGCGGCCTGTTCTACAAGCTCCAACATCATGACCTGGTGGAGACCATCTGCCGGACGGCCGATGTGGAGACCGCCGTGGACACCCCTCCGCAGACCACCAGGGCCCGCCTCCGGGGCGAATTCATTCGGGCCGCCAAATTGCACAAGCGGGACTACACGGTCGATTGGGTCCATCTGAAGCTCAACGACCAAGCTCAGCGGACCGTTCTGTGCAAGGACCCTCTGAAGAGCCGGGACGAGCGGGTCGAAAAACTCATCGCCTCGCTGGGCTGACGCCCATGACTGGCATTGATCCGGCCAGCCGGTACGGTTGTCCGGGCATGAATGGACGGGACGTCACATGAACGAGTTCTCGACGGAGACCCGGGGATCCGTCCGCCGATGGTCGGGCTTCTGGGCCGTCTCGGAATGGATCCTGGTGGTGGTCATCGCAGTCAGCGCAGCCTTCTTGATCCGCACCTTCATGTTCCAGCAGTACTACATCGACGGTCCGAGTATGCAGTCCACCCTGTTGCCCCGCGAGCGGGTGCTCGTCAACAAGATGTCCTACCGGCTCCATGACGTCAACCGGGGTGACGTCGTGGTCTTCGATCGAGTCCAGGGAGACAAGCACGACGACCTGATCAAGAGAGTCATCGGTCTCCCAGGCGAGACGATCGAGGTTCGTTCGTGTCTGGTCTACGTGGACGGTCGCCTTCTCGAGGAGCCCTATCTCGACCCGATCCAACTCGCCCAGACCGACTTGCGACAACGGTGCGGGGACTACGTGGACATGGCTCCGGTGATCGTTCCGGACGACCACGTGTTCGTGATGGGGGACAATCGCGTGCAGAGTTTCGACAGTCGCGCCTTCGATGCCATCGAGATCGACAAGATCAGAGGGCGAGCCTTCGTGGCCATCTGGCCCACGAGTGCCTGGTCCTGGCTCTGATCACGACGGCTCGACGTCCGGCGTCGACCGGAACCCGTGCAGTGCGTCCACCAATCGATCCGGGTAGTCGCTGAACACGCCGTCCAGTCCCATCCGGAGTCCGTTCCGCAGCACGTGATCGAATTGCATGTCCCAGCCCAAGGCGAACCGTTCGAAGCGGTGGACCAGTGTCACCAGACCGCCGGTCCAATCGGAATGGTGCATGTTCAACGCGTCCACACCGGCCTCCTTGAGGCGGGCTGCCCGCCGCTCGACACCCTCCTTGATCTTCGCCAGGCGCGTCGAATCGACCAGCCGGGCGCGGGTCGAGGGCCGCCAACTCGCCACCACATCGAAGAGCGGATGACACAACCAGGTGCGTTCCTCCAAGTCGGGGTGTGCTGACCGTATGGCCTCGAGCGTCGGGGCGAATGCCGCAGGATCCTTGACGTCCAAGGAGAGATCGAAATCCGCCCCGAGGAGATCGAGGGCGTCGCCAAGGGTCGGCACATGGGCCGGAAGGTCACGTCGGGGGGCGACCGAAATCGGGATCTTCCGGCCCCGTCGACGGACCACACCGTCGTGGTCGAGCACGGCGACGCCGTCACTGGTCACCCAGACGTCGCTCTCGAGTCCGGTGGCGCCGAGCCGGAGAGCCAGCCCGAAGGCCTCCACGGTGTTCTCGGGCGCATACGCTCGCGCTCCGCGATGCGCGAAGCCGATCGGGGGATCCACCAGAGAAGGGAGGAGTTGCTGCACCGGGAGCTCATGCTAGGTCTCCTGGGGCGAAGTCGGTTCACCAGCGCGTTCCCTAGAATCGAGACGTGTTCAATCTGTCCGGTAGCGAGATCGTCATCATTTTGCTGCTGGCCCTGATCGTTCTCGGTCCGGAGAAGCTCCCCGAAGCCATCCGACGTTTCGGTCGGATCTACGGCGAATTGCGCAAGATGGGCAGTGGTTTCCAGAGCGAGTTCAGAAACGCCTTCGACGAGCCATTGAACGAACTTCGTGAGACCGCTCGACTGACCCGCGAAGCAGTTCTCAATCCGACGGAGGACGCATCCCCCAGCCGACAGGCGTCGCCGTCCGACTCGACCGGCGACGAGAAGGATCGCCCATGAGGCTCTGCCGGACGGGTGGGCAACAGACGCCGTCCACCAACGAGGTGATGACCCTCACCGAGCATTTGCGGGAATTGCGGTCCCGGTTGATCCGCTGCTCCCTCGCCGTGGCCCTCGGAGTCATCGCCATCTTGGCCTTCTACGACCCGGTCCTCGAGTTTCTGCGCAAGCCCTATGACCGCCTCTGCGAGCGTCGACCGGACCTGGTCACCGATTGCGACCTGTATTCCCTCGGCCCGCTCGACGGATTCAATGCCCGCCTGCGCATCGCGCTCTACGGCGGTTTGATCCTGGCCCTCCCGGTGGTCCTCTGGCAGATCTGGAGATTCGTGGTTCCCGCTCTTCACGCCAAAGAGAAGCGCTACGCCATTCCCTTCGTCATGTCATCGGTGCTCCTTTTCGTCGTGGGCGGCTTCCTCGCCTACGAGACCCTCGATCGGGGGCTGGAATTCCTGGTCGGCTGGTCGGGGTCCGACGTCCAGCAGGCCTACCAGATCACCAAGTACGTGAGCCTGGTGGCGCTCATGATCGCGGCGTTCGGCATCGGATTCGAGTTCCCGGTGCTTCTGGTCTTCTTGCAGCTGGCCGGAGCCGTACGTCCGCGTCAATTGGTCGACGGCTGGCGAGTGGCCATCGTGGCCATCTTCGTCCTGGCAGCGGTGATCACCCCATCGGGGGATCCGATCACCCTGCTCGCTCTCTCGGGACCGTTGATCGTGCTCTATTTCGTTGCCGTCCTCATCGGCCATCTCCTGACGCGTCGGCGGACCGCCACCTGACATGCGCGCCGATCGCCAGGAGTTGATCTCCCGATACTCCTTCGGTCTCGACGACTTCCAGAACGCGGCCCTCGATGTCGTGGACGACGGCCGATCGATCATCGTGGCCGCACCGACCGGAAGCGGCAAGACCGTGGTGGCCGAGTACGCCATCGCCGCGGCGCTGGCCGATGGCCGCCGAGCGTTCTACACCGCCCCGATCAAGGCCCTGTCCAATCAGAAGTTCCACGACTTGGTCCAGATCCTTGGCCGCGACCGGGTCGGGCTCCTCACCGGCGACAATTCGATCAACGGCGATGCGCCGGTGGTGGTGATGACCACCGAGGTCCTTCGCAACATGATGTACGCCAAGTCTCCGGCCCTCAACCAGGTGGCCATCGTGGTGCTGGACGAGGTGCACTTCATCCAGGACACCTACCGCGGACCGGTGTGGGAAGAGGTGATCATCCACCTTCCGCACCACATCCAGTTGGTCTGCTTGAGCGCCACGGTGAGCAACGTGGGCGAAGTGGCTGAATGGATGTCCGAAGTACGCGGGCCGACGCGTTTCGTGGTCGAAGAGAAGCGACCCGTGGAGCTCGAGAACCACATCATGGTCGGGGAGAGGGGCCACGACGACCTCCACTTTCTTCCCGTTCTCTCCCACGGTCGGGCCAATCCGGCGATGGTTCGCTTGGAGGAGCGAGTGAGCGTTCCCCGTGGCCGTTCGCGTCAGCGCCACGCCTTGCAGACTCCGCGTCGAGTCGAAGTGGTGGAGCGGATGCGCAACGAGGATCTTCTCCCGGCGATCTACTTCATCTTCAGCCGCCAGGCCTGCGAGGAGGCGGCTCAGAGTTGCGTGACGAGCGGACTCCGCCTCACCACCCCGCTCGAGCGAAGCCGCATTGCATCCATCGTCGAGTCCCACACCGAAGGTCTCGAGCCGGACGATCTGGAGGTCCTCCGTTTCGATCGGTTCTTGGAGCAATTGGCTGCCGGTTTCGCCGCCCACCACGCCGGAATGATCCCTCCGTTCAAGGAAGCCGTCGAGGAGTGCTTCGTGAACGGACTCATCAAGGTGGTCTTCGCCACCGAGACCCTGGCCGTCGGCCTCAACATGCCAGCGCGATCGGTGGTCATCGAGAAGCTCACGAAGTTCACCGGTGACCACCACGAATTTCTCACCGCCGGTCAGTACACCCAACTCACCGGCCGGGCCGGTCGCCGGGGACTGGACGAACGCGGCCACGCGGTGGTGCTGTGGAACCCCTTCGTGCGCTTCGAGCAGGTGGTGGCCCTGGTCACCAGCCGTTCTTACCGTCTCACGTCGGCGTTCCGACCCACGTACAACATGGCCGCCAATCTCATCCGGTCCTACACCCGCACCGAGGCTCGGCACCTACTGAATCTGTCACTTGCGCAGTACCAGAGCGATCGGGACGTCGTCCGTTTGGAGGCTCGCCTGGAGAGACGACAACAGGAACTCGGCGAATGGACCGAGCGCGCTCGCAGTCCTTTCGGCGACATCGATCGGTACCGATCCCTGAAGGGCGGGGCTCAGCGGTCCACGGCCGAGGTGGAAGCGGCCCTGGCGGCCTTGCGACCAGGGGCCGTGATCCACGT
>JBJTYE010000230.1:0-4817 GCA_046082625.1 Actinomycetota bacterium
GAATTGGGGGTCCTCCTCTACGGGCAGTCCGGCGGCGCCTACTGGTTCGGCTCGCATCTCACCATCGACGACGCCCGGTCATTGGCGTCGAATCAGAACGCCACCGGGCTGCAGGTGACGTCCGCAGTTCTGGCCGCCGCCGTGTGGGCCCTCGAGAATCCGACCGCCGGCATCGTCGAGGCTGAGCAGATGGACCACCAACGGTGCCTCGAGATCCAGCGTCCGTTTCTCGGCCGACTCTTCGGTGCCCGCACCTCCTGGACTCCTCTCGCTGGGAGATCGGCGTACTTCGACGAGGACATCGACGCCTCGGATCCCTGGCAGTTCCGCAACATCCTGGTGCGCTGACTCTCCGAGCGGCGATCGACGCGCCGCACACACCGGGACGTTCGTACCGGCACTACCGGTACAACTCTCCCTACGCATTCGGTACATCTCTCTCTATCCACACGATGTATCTCTCGTTAGATTGTCGCCGTCGTCGGCTAGACGATGGCCCCCGATGACCCCCTCAGAAACGAGAGACCCGTGTCCACCGCCCCCGCAACCTCCCGCCGCCTGTCCGTGTTCGCCCTGCTCGGCCTCGTCGCTGCAGGTTTGATCACCAGCCAGGCCGCCCTCGCCACCTCTGGCGCACCCGCTGGCGCGTTCGCTCGAGGCCAGGAGGCCATTCAGCGCCTCGGCGATCGCCTGCCGAACGTCGCTCTGCAGTACGGAATGAGCACCGTCGAACTGCAACGGCTCTTCCAGGAGGACTCGACCCTGGCCGTGGATGTCGCCGGACGCTTGGCCTACATCGACGCACCTGCTCCCGGCGAGACCGTGACCGCCGGACCCTCCACCGTGACGGCCTACGCGCCGCCCATCACCGGGCCCGAATTCCAGCTCGCCAGCCTGCCCGGCGCCGACAAGACAATCTTCTTGGATTTCGATGGCCACGTCACCAGCGGAACCGCCTGGAACAATTCCTATGGGGATCCGATCGTCACCAATCCCTATGACACCAACGGGAACTTCGACACCTGGTCGGCCGGCGAACTGGCGACCATCCGCGACGCCTGGGCCGCAGCGGCGGAGGACTTCGCCCCGTGGAACATCAACGTCACCACCATCGAACCCCCGCTCCAGGACCTGATCAAGTCCGGAACCGGTGACACCAAGTGGGGCGCCCGCGTGGTCATCACCAAGGACACTTTCGCCGCCTGCGGCTGCGGTGGGTTCGCCTACGTCGGCTCGTTCACCTGGTCGACCGACACCCCCACCTTCGTCTTCAACAGTGGAACCATCGGCATGGCCGAGGCCATCAGTCACGAAGTCGGACACATGCTGGGTCTCGACCACGACGGCGTGTCCGGATCGGCCGAGTACTACTACGGCCATTCGAGTGCCGACACCCCCGGCTGGGCGCCGATCATGGGCGCCGGTTATTACCAGCCGGTCACCCAATGGAGCAAGGGCGATTACTACCTGGCCAGTCAGACCCAGGACGACACCGCCATCATCGCCAACGCCACCAACGGTTTCGGTTTGCGCACCGACGACCACGGTGATTCCGCCGCGACGGCCACTCCTTTCAACGGCAACGCTCCGTCGAACACCGGCCTCATCGCCAGCCGCACCGACGTGGACACGTTCTCCTTCACCACGGTCGGCGGCGCGGTGACGTTCACTGCCACACCGGCTACTTTCCGACCCAACCTCGACATCACCTTGACCTTGCGCGACGCGCTGGGACAGGTCGTGGCCACCCACAATCACGCCACGCAACTCGATGCCAGCCTCTCGGCCAACCTCGGAGCCGGGACCTACACCGTCGAGGTGTCGGCTCTCGGCGCCGGGAGTCCCCTTCTGGCCTCGCCCACCGGATTCACCGATTACGCCAATATCGGGACCTACACCGTGACCGGAACCATCGACAATTCCGGACCGCCGGACCTGACGCCGCCCGCCACCCCGGTGGGTCTGGCGGCGAGCGCCAGTGGTTCGACGGCCAATCTGAGCTGGACGGCTAACACCGAATCGGACTTGGCCAACTACGTCCTGCAGCGGTCCAAGACCGCCGGAGGTCCGTACACGACGGTGGCCACGGTGCCTGCCGGATCGACGAGCTATGCCGACACGACTGCGCCGCAGGGAACCGTGTACTACGTCGTTGCCGCCCGCGATGCCTTCGGTAACACGTCGTCCAATTCAGCGGAGGTCTCGGCCTCCCTGCCCTACATCTCGTCGGCCAGCAGCGGCCAACAGGTCGCCGGCACCAGCACCGGTGCCGTGAGTGACACCTTCGCCGCAGGCGGCGGTGTGCAGACGATCACCGAGGGTCTCTCGGGAGGATCCACCCGCACCCGCTTCGACTTGGCCGAGTATCGCTGGACGATCCCGGCCGCCGTCGGCAACCAGGTGTTGGCCGTGTCGGCCACCGTGGTGGACGGTGGCGACAACGACTCCGGTTTCAACCTGGAATGGTCCACCAACGGCACCACCTGGCGCCGACTGACGACGGTCACCGCCTCGGTGAACACCACGTTCCCCATCGGCGCCCCGACTGGCAACGTGTTGGTGCGGGTGATCGACACCAACCGCTCGGGCGGCAACACCCGTCTCGATCGGATCAACGTCGACTTCTTGCAGATCACCGGCGACGGTTCGGCCAATCCCCAGCAGCCCACGGCCACCAAGGCCTTCGCCACGGTGGTGACCTCGACGGCGAGCGCGGCCAAGGGATACGTCTACGGCGTGGTCACGGTGACCGTGACCAACGATCTCGGTGAGCCGGTGTCGGGCGCCGGGGTGAGCGGCAGGTTCACGGGCAGTTTCACCCAGACCTTCTCCGGGACCACCAACTCGTCGGGTGTCTACACCTACACGACCACCACGTCGCTCAAGAGTCCGGTCTTCTCGGCCTGTCTCACCGGAGTCACCAACGTGGGCACCCTGACCTACCAGTCGAACGGGACCGCCTGCCCGTAGTCCGAACAGATCCCCCTGCCAGAACGAATAGGTCCGGTCGAAGGACCGGGCCTATTTCGCGTCCTGGATCCGTGACGAATTCCTCCCCGCATGCCACCGAACCCGACCCCGGTTCCCACTACGGTCGGACCATCCGTCACGTCCCGAGGAGAGCCATGTACAAGACCCTGACCGCTGTCACCACCGCCTCGCTGATGGTTTTCAGTGCCTGCGGAGGCGGCGACTCCGGATCCTCCGACAGCCTCGAGTCGATGCCGCTCGACTCGGCCTCGTCGATGGCCCCCACCGACTCCACGCCGAGCGAGGACTCCGCTCCGAGCGACATGCCGGAGATGGAGTACGGCTCGTCCGAAGCCTGGGGCACCATCGTGGACGTTCTCTACGACAGCGAGGGCACGGCCATTCTGGTCGAGGCCCTGATCGCCGCCGATTTGTTGTCGACGCTCGAAGGCGAAGGCCCCCTGACCCTTCTCGCTCCCACGGACCAAGCGTTCAACAGCCTGCCCGAGGGTGTCCTCGCCAAGCTGCTGTTGCCCGAGAATCGCGACGCTCTGGTGAAGGTCCTGACCTATCACCTCTTGGCTGGATCGGTGTTGGTGTACTCGTTCACCGATGACGGAATCACCACCCAGGAAGGCGAGAAGATCGCCATCGAGACCTCGCCGAGAATCCTGGTGAACGGTGCCCCGATCCGGATCGCCGACATCGCCGCCACCAATGGCGTGGTGCACATCATCGAGACCGTGCTGCTCCCGCCCGATTTGGACCTGTCGACGCTGTGACCTGACGATGTTCGGGGAATGTTGAACTCACCGAGAACCACCGCCGCGTTCGCCCAGCGAGTATTCTGGGTGTCGACAGTCATCACCCTGGCCGCCTGCGGTGGGAGGAATGGAACTATTGGGCCGGACAGCGGACCCTCCGAGGTTTCTCAGCCATCGACCTCCTCAACCACGAACCCAACATCGGAGACGACCACCACCGGACCCGCCGGACTCGAGCAACCAGCCCTCTGGCCCTCACCCTCGGAAGTTTTCACCTCGCCGCGAGCGGCGGCCGAGGACTTCGTGGTGCAGGTTCTCGGAGTCCCGCCCGAGTTGGGCGACTTCATGGCCGGGGATTCACGCAGCGGCGAGATCGAGGTCTACTCCCCCGGGGATCCGCCCACCCTGCGCAGCCTGCTGCTGCTCCGCCAGCTCGGCCCGTCCAACGGCTGGTTCGTCATCGGCACCATCAACGACAACGCCTTCATCTCCTCACCCGCCACCGGCCAGAGCGTGACCGCCGGCGAGGTGATCGTGAGTGGCCAGGCCGAAGGTTTCGAGGCCACCGTCATCATCGAGGCATTCGTGGCCGGCCGACCGGAGCCGGTCCTCGACCGTGAAGTCACCTTCGCCGGCAACCTGGGTGTCCCGGCCCCCTTCGGGGTCACCCTCGATCTCTCCGACGCCGATCCCGGCGACACGATTTTGATCATCGTGCGGGGCGGTGTGGGGATGGAAACCGATCCCGGTCAGTTCGGGGCGATCGCTGTCGTCATCGTGGAATGAGGCGTCTCCACGATCCCTCAGGACGTCGCGACCTCATTGACGAACACAGCACCGACGACTGAATCCTCGAATCGCCCGAGATCGCCGTCGAGGTCCGCCGGGGACAACGGCGGCGCCGGGACGTGGCTCACGTGTGGATGCACCGGTCGGAGGTCGACTTCGTCGTCGGCGAACAAGCTCTCGTGCAATTTCTCGCCGGCTCGGAGCCCGGTGAAGACCACCGGCAAATCCGGGACGCTCTGCCGAGCGAAACGTCGGGCCATGTCGGCGATCCGGATCGGCGCACCCATGTCGAGA
>JBJTYE010000231.1:0-27900 GCA_046082625.1 Actinomycetota bacterium
CCAGCAGCGTGAACAGGTTCGTGTAGTACTCGAGGACATGCTTGCCACCGGTGCTGGCCGAACTGCTCATGACGCTGATGGTCTTGCCCCGCAGCGCGTGCTGACCGGGAGGACGTGACACCCAGTCGATGGCGTTCTTCAACAGTGCCGTCGTGCCGAAGTTGTACTCGGGGGTGGCGATGAAGAGGGCGTCGCAGGTGGCCACCCTGTCACGCCACGACGTCACCACTTCCGGTGTCGCGCCGGCTACCTCCAGGTCGGCGTTGTAGAAGGGCAGCGCATCGATGGACGATGCGATGTGCAGGCGGATCGCCCCGTCGAACTCGGAACTCAGGCGCTCGGCCATGCGCACCAGACCGGTATTGGAGGACTCGCGCCGGAGACTGCCGGAGAAGGCCAGGACATCGATGGGCGTGCGGTCGGCGGTCGGGGGCATCGAAGGAGTCTGCCCGAACCGGAGTCGAACCGCCCGGACCCGGGCCGGAGATGAGGCTCGGGAGGGACCGGTTCACGGCAAGATGGGGTGGTGCGAGCACCCATCCGCGTGGCTTACGCCCTCGAGCAGTGCTGGCATCGGATTCCGGCAGGCACGGCCATGTCGGCCATCAGGGCAGCCGTGGCGCTGGCCGACGTGCCGGGAATCGAGTTGATCGGGGTCGCTGGACGTCATCGTCGCCCTCCTGAGCCTTCGTTCATGCCGCCGATTCCCGTGCAGCAGTTGCCCCTCAGCGGCTTCATGCTCTACGAGGCCTGGTTGCGCCTGGGTTGGCCGACGGTCGAGCGCGTGACCGGACCTGTGGATCTCGTGCATTGCACCGGACTCATCCCGCCGGCGTCGAAAGCACCACTGGTGGCCACGTTGCACGACGTCGCCTGGAGGCATCGTCCCGACCAATTCACCCGCCACGGGGTGAGAGTCTTCGAGCACAGTCTCTCCGAGATGAGACGTCGGGCTCGACTGATTCTGTGTCCGTCGACCGCCACCATGCTGGATGCCGAACGGGCCGGGATCGAACCGGAACGACTACGACTCGTACCGTGGGGGGTGCAGGCGGCCGAGGTCGCCGAAGCCGATCGTCGACATGTGCGGTCGAGGTACTCCCTTCCGGCGAAGTACTTGTTGTTCGTGGGCACTGTGGAGCCGCGCAAGAATCTCGGTCGATTGATCGAAGCCCTGCAGTCCATCGGGACGCCGTTGCCACTGGTGGTCGCCGGAGCCCAGGGTTGGGGTGACTCCGGCGTGGCACATGATTCGTCCGTGCAGTTCATCGGATTCGTTCCCGACACCGATCTGCCGGCTCTGTATTCGGGGGCCGAGGTCTTCTGCTATCCGAGTGAACGAGAGGGATTCGGGATGCCGGTCCTCGAAGCCATGTCCTATGGCACGCCGGTGGTGACGAGCCTCGGTACTTCGACCGAGGAAGTCGCCGGAGGGGCCGCCGTGCTCGTGAATCCCTTCAGCGTCGACGACATCGCCCGCGGCATCGAAGAGGCTCTCGACAATCGGGCCGATCTGTCCCGGTGGGGATTGCGCCGGGCCGCTCGCCATCAGTGGTCCGACACCGCCCGTCTGACCGCGCAGGCCTATCGGGAGGCTCTCCAGTGAGTCGCCCAGCCGTAGCGGTCAATCTGACGTGGTGCATTCCCGGAGAGGTCGGGGGAAGCGAGGAGTACTTGTGCCGGCAGCTGCTCGGCCTGCCCGAAACCGACTTCGAGCTCGAGATCTTCGCACCGCGCGGATTCGCCCAGGCCCATCCGGAGCTCGGCGCGCGCTATCCGATCGTCGAGATGCCCCATGCCGCTCGTCGACGCGGACGTCGCATCTGGTCGGAGTCCACCTGGTTGTACCGCCGGACCCGCCGATCACAGGTCGTCCATCACGGTGGGGGGACCGTTCCCATCCGTTACAACCGACCGGTGGTGCTCACCATCCACGATCTGCAGTACCTGGCGTTCCCTCGGTATTTCCATCCGGTTCGGCGCGCCTATCTGCGCCGGGTCATGCCGCGATCGGCCCGTCGAGCCGATGTGATCACCGTCCCGACCGAGTTCGTCAAGGAAACGGTCGTCGACGCCTACGGTGTCGACGCCGAGCGAGTTCTCGTCGTCCCTCACGGTGTGGAATCCACGATCGGGCGGTCGGCCACCGATGCCGAGACGCTTCGGCGCAAGTACCGGCTGGGATCGCATCCGATCGTGGTCTTTCCGGCCATGACCCATCCCCACAAGGGCCATCTCTTCCTTCTCGATGTGATGACGCATGTCGACGACGATCTCACTCTGGTGTTGACCGGCGGGGCCGGTTCGATCGAGGCGGAGGTGTCGAGTCGCCTGGAGGACGAACGTCTGCGGACCCGCGTGGTGAAACTGGGCCGAGTCTCCTCCGATGATCGCGATGGCTTGGTGGCGATGGCCAGGGCGGTGGTGTTTCCGAGCGAATACGAAGGTTTCGGTGCGCCGGTGATCGAGGCCATGGCTCTCGGAACCCCGGTCGTCGCCAGCGATCGCGCATGTCTTCCCGAGGTGGTGGGAGAGGCCGGACTGATCGTGCCCCTCGAGGTCCAGGCATGGGTCGATGCTCTGCGAACCGTCGAGGCACGACGTCAACGACTGGTGGATCTCGGACGTCAGCGGGTCGAGCAGTTCGGTGCCGACCGCTCCGGAGCCGCGCTTGCCGCGGCCTACCGACGGGCGATGGCATGAGCACGAATCGGAGACATCGGATCCTGGTCATGTGCCCGCACTTCGAACCCGACGTTGCTCCCACCGGTGTGGTGATGTCCCGGATCGTGCACGAATTGGCAGGAGCCGGCCACGAGATCCACGTGGTCACTGCATTGCCCTGGTACGCCCATCACCGCGTCGAGGAGCCATGGAACCAGGTGACCTGGAAGACGCGAACCGAGACGACGGCGTGGGGATCAGTGGTGCGTCTCCATCCCCGCGGTGGGGCCGACAAGTCGAATCTTCTCCGCCGGACCTTCGGATTCGTCCTCTTCTCCGTGGCGGCCGTCGTGGCCGGTTGGAGGGTTGCGCCCCGGCGACGTTTCGACGCGGTGCTGGCCATGTCTCCGCCTTTGACCCTCGGTCTGGCGGCCAAGTTGGTGGCCGTCGTGCGGCGCGCCCCGTTGATCTTCAACGTGCAGGACGTCTTCCCGGACGCGGCGGTCGCCACCGGAGCGATCTCGAATCGCTGGGTGATCGGAGTGGCGCGACTCCTGGAGAAAGCGACCTATCGTGCCGCTCGGTACGTCACGGTCCTCTCCGAAGATCTCCACCACAACGTGGCCGCCAAACTTCCCGAGCGTTCGCGATCGCGGGTGATCGTGATTCCGAACTTCGTCGACACCGAGCGGATCCGTCCGGGTGATCGCCTGACCGCATACCGACGGGAACTCGGGATCGGGGATCGATGCGTGGTGATGTACGCCGGCAACGTCGGGTACTCGCAGTCGCTTCAATCGATGATCGACGCCGCCCGTTCACGACCCGACCTCGTGTTCGTGATCAACGGCCAGGGTTCGGCGCGTCCGGATCTGGAGCGGTCGGCCGACGGTTTGGCCAATGTGATCTTCGGTGACTTCCAGCCCGCCGAACGGCTGAGCGAGGTCCTGGCGACCGGAGACATCCATGTGGTGCCCTTGCGTCGTGGCCTCGGTCACGTCAGCGTCCCGTCCAAGGTGTATTCGATCCTCGCCGCCGGTCGACCGGTGGTGGCCGCCGTGGATCCCGGGACCGAGGTGCCGCGCCTGGTGCAGGCTGCGCAGTGCGGAGTCGTGGTTGAACCCGATGATCCGGAGGCATTCGGGGAGGCCATCGATTCATTGGCCGCCGACGCCGAACTGCGTGCCCTACTGGGAGAGCGGGCCCGCCGACACGTCGAACACGAGGCGTCACCGGGAGCGGTGGCGGCTCGCTACGTCGAGTTGTTCGAACGGGTCCGGACGCCGGGCGGACTTCAGGGGCCATCGGGGACCTGATCGGCGAATCCAGGTTCCGAGCAGTAGCCTTCCCTGGTCGTGGGTAAAGCATCATCTGCCAATAAGGTCGCTCGTCTCGCTCAGAAGGGCAAGGGACGGAAAGTTCGCTTCCAGGGGGGAACCCTCTTCCCGGCGGTGATGGTGGGCGTCTCGATCGTGGGTCTGGCCCTCATCGTGTACTCCCGAGCCTCCATTCCGGACCGCAACGTGGCTCCGACCATCGAGGACCACTGGCACGCCTCGTACGGCTTCTACGTCTGTGGCGAATGGTTGCCCGATCTCCAGGGCAACAAGGAAGAGATCGACAGTCGCGGCAACCTGGTGAGCGACGAATTCCGCCGCACCGGCATCCACAGCCACGACGACGGTGTCATGCACTGGCATCCGTACACGTCGGCGGCCTCAGGCCGGAACGCCAAGCTCGGCGTCTTCCTCGACGTGTACGGGGTGAAGTTGTCCGATGACAAGTTGACCATGCCCGAGGATCAAGGTGGCGGGGTCTACGAAGAGGGCGTCACCACCTGCACCGATGCCGATGGCAACGAGGTCGACGGTCAGTTGGTCGTGTACGCCTTCGATGCGTACAACACACCCGACGACTTCACGACGTACATCACGAACTTCGACGACGTGCGATTGATGCAGGACGGTATGGCCTTCACCGTCGTCTTCGCACCGGCCGGCGAGCAGCCGGGACTGCCGCCCTCGGCCAAGGATCTGCCGTCCCTCGGAGCCGCGGACACGGGAACCACGGGTCAGCCGACCACCACGGTGGCCACCGGATCGACGACGACCGGCGCTCCGGGAGCAACCGAGCCGGCCAGCCAACCCACGGACGCACCGACGACCACTGCGGGCTGATGCGAGCGGTGGTGCTGGTCGGGGGCTTCGGAACCCGACTGCGACCTCTGACCCTCAGCACCCCCAAACCCATGTTGGCGGTCGGGCACCGACCGATCGTGGAGAACTTGGTGCGCATGTTGGCACGGGCCGGGATCGACGAGGTGGTCCTGGGTCTCGGCTTTCGCCCCGAACCTTTTGCAGCCGCGTTCCCCGACGGGATCTGCGCCGGAGTCCCTCTGCACTACGCGGTCGAGCCCGAGCCTCTCGACACCGGGGGTGCCATTCGCTTCGCCGCCGATCATGCCGGAATCACCGACACTTTCGTCGTGGTGAATGGTGACATCATCACCGACTTGGACGTCGGAGCACTCGTGGAACGCCACCGAGGGGCGAGGGCCGAGGCCACCATTCACTTGACGCCGGTCGAAGATCCCTCGTCCTACGGGGTAGTGGCGGTCGGATCCGACGGGCGAGTGGATCGCTTCGTGGAGAAGCCGGCGCCCGGCACCGCTCCGAGCAATCTCATCAATGCCGGCACCTACGTGTTCGAGCCCAGCGTGCTGGCGCGAATCCCGACGGGCCGCAAGGTCTCGATCGAGCGCGAAACTTTTCCGGCGATCGTGGCCGACGGCGGATTGTTCGCCTGGGCCACCGATGACTACTGGATCGACACCGGCCGTCCCGAGACGTATCGACAGGCGAATCTGGATCTCATCGATGGACGTCGATCCTTCACGGTGCCGATGGTCGAAGCTGGCGCCGATGTCGATCCGGGGGCCGAGATCCGGCACAGCCTGGTTTCGGCGGGTGCACGGGTCGCGGCCGGGGTGCGCCTGGAGGATTCGGTGGTCCTCCGGGGAGCCGTCATCGGTCCGGGGGCCACGGTGCGATCCTCCATCGTCATGGGGGCCATCGGATCCGATGCCGTGGTGGTCGACTCCGTGATCGGCGCCGACGGCTCGGTGCCGCCGGCAGCGGTGCTCGAGCACGCCCGGGTTCCCGCCCCACCGTATGAGTGACCGCCGAACCCGCCGGTATCGAACTCCGCCGCAACCTGGTAGGACTGGTCGCTGAGATGACTGGAACCGCTCCTGCCTCGGCCATGGTGATCGGAGGTGCGGGCTTTCTCGGATCGCACCTGGTGGATCGACTCCTGTCCGACGGCGTGCGGCTCGACGTGGTGGACGACCTGTCGACGGGGACTCTGTCCAATCTGTCGGCAGCGCGCGCTGCGGCCGCCGATGGAGCACTGCGGATCCACACCCTGGACGCCGTCATTCCCGAGTTCGTGGATCTGGTTCGACTCCGCCGTCCCGAGGTGCTCTACGTTCTCGGGGTACTCACGCCGACCACCCGTGATCTCGCCGGAGCGGTGAAGTCCTTCGCCATCGCTGCGTCGGCGATCGAAGCGGCCCGCCACGCCAACGTGGGCAAGGTCGTGGTGACCGTTCCGGCAGGCCTGTTGTACGGAGAACTCGCCAATCGCGACCTTCCGGTGAAAGAGGACCATCCACGGCATCCCGTCGGTGTGGCGGGCGTGACCGCAGTGGCCATCATCGAACTCTTGGAGCTGTACCGGCAAGACCATGACATCGAATTCACGGCGCTGGCTCTCTCCACGGTGTACGGACCTCGTCAGCGGCCCGACAACAACGTGGTCTCGCGCTTCCTGGCAGCGCGTCGCCAGGGCGAGAGCGCGGTCATCAACGGGGACGGACGTCAGACACGGGATTTGGTCCACGTCGACGATGCCGTGGATGCGGTCGCCAGATCCCTCGACCGCGGCGGGGGACTCGTGCTGCACGTGGGAACCGGTCACCAGACCAGCATCAACGATCTGTGGAGTCTCATCGGTGGTCGAGCCGAGACCCGGCGACTACCACGTCCCCCGCACGACATCGGTCGCATGGCGCTGTCGTCGTCACGGGCCCGGCTGCATCTGGGATGGACGTCGTGGACCTCAGTGGCCGAGGGCGTGAGTGCGCTTCTCGGTTCCCAGTAGCGGATCTGATTCGATCAGCGGAACAGGTCCTCTGCGGCGGGCCGGACGATCTCGGAGATGGACGACGGGCGCAACCACGCCGGGTCCAGGCCACGCACGACCGCCACCGGAACGCCGCTCGACTTGCCCATGACCAGTTCGGCCGCCGACGCGATCTCATCGGCGACACAGACCTCCGTGACCTGCATGGTGCGACCGAGGGCGTCGGGGGTGCCGCGCAGATCGACCACGGCGGCGATACCGGCAACGCCGATGGCCACATCGGTGAGTCCCTTGCGCCACGGACGCCCGAAGGTGTCCGAGACGATGACGCCGACGTGGATACAGAGTTTCGCTTTCACGATGTCGTGGACACGACGTGCGGAGCGGTCGCTGTCGAGGGGGAGCAGCGCCGCCCAGCCGCGCTCCACATTCGACAAGTCGATGCCACTGTTCGCGCAGACGAAACCGTGCGTCGTTTCGGTGATGATCAGATCACCGCGGCGGCGGACCACCCGGACCGCCTCCTGCTCCACGAGTGCTTTGTGGGACAGTGGGTCTTCGGGATCGATCGCCACCATCCGTCCCTCGGCTTTCGACACGATCTTCTGCGTGACGACCAGGACGTCTCCGTCCTGAAGGGGTCCGTTGGGCTCGGCGGAGCAGGCCTCGACGACGATGTCACCGAGTTGGTCGCCAGCGACGATCTCGCCGATGCCAGTGACTCCCCAGGCAGTGAGTCGCATCGGAACGTTGGATCCGTTCATGTTGGTCCTCCGGTTCGAATTGCGTCCAGCACCGTGGCGGCCAGACGGGTGGTGGTCTCGATATCGCTCATGATGGTGGGGGTGGCCAGACAGTCCACGCCTGCTCCCCTCACCGTTCCGAACAGCGCGCTGTCGGACTCGTCGATCACCAACGTCGACGCGATCTCGGCGTACAACCGGGCGACTCCCACTACCGAGGCTTCGTGGCCGAGTTCCCGCAGCATCCGGTCCGCCGGACCCTTGAGCGCGGCACCGGCCACGATCGGCGAGATGGCCACGGTACGCGAGCGATTGCGGCGGAGTGCGTCATCGACACCCGGCAGGGCGCGGATCGGTCCGAGTGACACGATCGGGTTCGACGGGGCGACGATCACGGCTTCAGCGTGATCGAGAAGATCCAGGAAGGTCGGCGTGGCGCGTTCGCTGCCGATGAAGGTCACGCCTCTGACCGGAATCGAGTGACGGTGGCGCACGAAGTAGTCCTGGAAGGGGACGGTGACCGACTCGTCTCGTATCACGACGTCCACCATCGTGGCCACGGGTTCGTCGCACATGGGCAGAACGCGTACCGGCACCTCCCAGGCCGAGGTGATCTCGGCGGTCACGGCCGAGAGTGTCGCTCCCTCCCGCAGTCGGGCCGAGCGATAGAGATGGGTGGCGAGATCTCGGTCCCCGAGATTGAACCAGGTGCCTGCGGCCTCCGAGTCGTCGGGGCGAACCCACTCGTAGCGACGCAGGGATTCCATGACCCGCCAGGACTCGTCCCGCAGGCCCCACCCGCGTTCCGGGTCGATGGCCTCTGCCAGCGTGTAGGTGACGGTGTCGAGGTCCGGAGAAATGTGCAGACCGTGCATCACGGTGTCGTCGCCGGTGTTGACCACCACCGTGATCGCTGCCGGATCGACGACCCGGACGAGGCCTCGTAGGAAACGGGCGGCGCCCACTCCTCCGGCCAGGACCACGATCATCGGATCATTCTTCCGTCATCGGACCGATTTCGTGGCGGTGGCCGCCACGGAGCGATAGAGATCCAGCAGTCCATCGGCAGTGGCCGACCACGAGAACTGGTCGACGCGTCGGCGGCCGGAGGCAATGAGTTCCGTTCTCGTGGCCTCGTCGTCGAGGACCCGCCGCAGAGCTGCCGACAGTGCGGCAACGTCGGTCGGATCGACGAGCATTGCGGCGTCACCGGCGACCTCCGGCAGCGATCCGCTCGCGGAGGTCACCACCGGAACGCCGGCAGCCATGGCCTCGAGCACCGGAAATCCGAAGCCCTCGTCGAGTGACGGATAGGCCACCATCGCGCTGGCGCGGTAGAGCCAGGAGATCTCGGCAGGTGTCAGCCCGCCCGGCACCACGATGCGAGACCGCCGGTCCGCCGGCAGCAGGCTCACGGCGCGATCCACATCGGCCGAGGCGGTTCCGGGGGCGCCGGCCAGTACCAGCAGCAGATCGGGGAAGTCTCCGGCGATGGCGGCGAAGGCTTCGACGAGGCGGACCGGATTCTTTCGATGGTCGATGGTGCCCACCGAGGCGATGATCGGAGTGCCGTCGGCCCAGGAGGCTCCACGGGGTCTGACGGGTTCCGAGACGTCGATTCGCGGAGTGGCCCACGGAACCACGGTGACCGGGGCGCGCGGAAAGAATTCGCGCACACCTTCGGCAGTGGCGCGAGATGGCGCATGGACGTGCGCTCCGGTCTCCACTGCTCGACGTAGTACGTTCATGGAGAGCGCGACTGCCGGAGTGCACTGTTTCGGATGACGCAATGCCCAGCAGTCGTGCACGGTGACCAGTCGAGGCAGCCTCGACGGAGGCGCAGTGAAGTTCGTACCGTGGACGAGGTCGGCGCCGGCCAACGCTCGGTCGACTCGCGGGAAGTCCCAGCGACTCCAACTGCGCAGGGCGAGAGCGGCTGGAATCGTCAATCGCCTGGTACCAGCGGCCACGGGGGCCCGGAAACTCAGCACGTAGGGCATCACCGACACCTCGGTGGACCGACGTTCGAACTCGGCCAGGACTTCGATCACCGACCGGCCGACTCCCGTCACCGATCCGTACAGCGGTCCGGTATCGAGCGCCACCGTCAACATGTAGGTCCTGCCCATCGATCCCCGACGATCAGTGGTCCGGTCATGACAAGAGCGTAGGGGCCAGCCCGTAGCATGAGGGATCTCGACGTGTTTGTGAGGAGTCGTCCATGCCCCGAGCCTTTATCACCGGAGTGACCGGCCAAGACGGACAGCACATGGCCGAGTTCCTGCACTCCAAGGGCTACGACATCTACGGGATGGTCAAGGGCCAGAACAATCCCAAGGCGGAACTGCTCCGCGACGAATTTCCATATGTTCACGTGGTGCCAGGTGACCTCGCCGATCTTCCGTCGTTGGTGAAGGCCATGGAGGTCGCGCAGCCCGACGAGGTCTACAACCTGGCGGCGATCTCGTTCGTGGCATTGTCCTGGAATCAGGCGGAATTGACCGCCAATCTCACAGGCACCGGAGTCCTGCGCATGTTGGAAGCGATGCGCATGGTGGGCGGGCAGTCGAACAATCCCATCCGCTTCTATCAGGCGTCCTCATCGGAGATGTTCGGCAAAGTGCGCGAGATCCCGCAGAACGAACTCACGCCGTTCCATCCGCGGTCGCCCTACGGGTGTGCCAAGGTCTTCGGACACGACATCACGGTGAACTATCGCGAGAGCTACGGACTCTGGGCGTGCTCGGGAATCCTGTTCAATCACGAAGGACCGCGGCGCGGCGTCGAATTCGTCACGCGCAAGGTCACCAACGCCGCGGCTCGCATCAGGCTGGGCCTGCAGAGCGAGTTGGTGATGGGCAACTTGGACGCCAAGCGCGATTGGGGATACGCCGGTGACTACGTGCGGGCCATGTGGATGATGTTGCAGCAGGACGAGCCCGACGACTACGTGATCGCCACCGGCGAGACGCATTCCATCGAGGAATTGGTGGAATTGGCCTTCGTCGAGGCCGGTATCGGAGACTGGCGACCTTTTGTGCGGCAGGATCCCAAATTCTTCCGTCCGGCCGAAGTGGATCTGCTCATCGGCGATGCCAGCAAGGCCCGATCGAAACTGGGATGGACTCCCGAAGTGGACTTCCCGAGTCTGGTGCGGATGATGGTCCAGCACGATCTGCGCTACGAGGCGATGCGCGCTGGCTTGCCCGTTCCCTGATCTCAGGACTCGAGAGGACGATCGGAAACCGCGTCGCGCAGCGAATCGGTGTCGACGGTGGCGCCGGAAGCCTGCAACCGTCGCAACGAGACGGTGAAGACGGCGAGGGCTGCGAGCGAACTGGCCACCAGTCCGACTTCGACACGAAGGTACAAGTCGTCGGAAGAAAGCCAGGCGCAGAGGAGGAAGGTGATCATCCCGGTCAACCATCCGAGGCCGACGCGGGCGTGTCCGTGCAGTGCGATGACCGCTTGGGCGGTGGCGAGCGCCACCATGTAGACGGCGCTCCCGAGAGCCAGCAATGTCAGGGTGCGCCGATCCAGCCCGCCGTCGTAGACGAGATCCAGGACCGGGGGCCCGAAGGCGAACGAGCCCACTGTGCCGAGGGCGCCCACGAAGATCACCACCGCCATCAGTTGTCGGAATCCCCGTCGGAATTCGGACAGGTCGCCTTGGGCCGCGAGTCGGGCCAGGCGCGGGAGGAGGGCCGCTTGCACCGCTTGGAAGAGGAAGAGCGGGACGCGCGACAGCAGCACGCCGTTTCCGAAGCGTGTCACCTTCTCCGACTCGTTGGCCGCGGCCAGGATGTCGATGGCGATGGGTCCGGCGTTGACGAGACCAGCACCCATCAGCGAGCCGAGGAGGAGCCATCCGAGGTTCGGGGTCACTTCCGACCAGGCCGCCGGAGGACCGGGTTCGGTGCGCAGATCTCCGAGCATCGCCACGATCAGCACACCGCTCAGTGGCGACAACGCCACCAACATGGCGTAGGCCCCGACGTTGTGGACGTCCAATTGCCAGAGGATGACGCACCCGGCCACACGGACGAATCCATCCGAACCCATGACGATGCCGTAGGCAACGAAGCGTCCCTGCCCCGAACAGACTCCCCGCGCCAGATGCGTCGGGGCATACGACAAGAAGGCCACGATCAGGGCTGCCGTCACCAGCCCGAATCCCTCGAAGAACTCCCGTGTGGCCAAGGAACTGAAGCCTGCGAGGAGTGCGACGATGACTCCGGCGATTCCGGCCCCCAGGGGAACGACGCGTGACACCACCGGCCGGCCGCCCTGGCCGAGGGCGCGACGATGGGCCAACGCCCGACCCATCTCTTGTTCGAGCGGGAGGAAGAATCCCGGCGCGAGGACGAAGGTGGCGAACCACAGCGCCACCAGTGGTTTGAAGTCGTCCTTGCCGAGTGCCTCTTGCCCGACCTTGAAGAAGGCGTAACTCGACAATCCGGCCACCAACAGCCCGGCACCCACGGCGAGGGTCCCTTCGGGCAGCGGAGTCTTGGGGGCGGTATCCACTGGCGACGGAACGATCGGGAGGGACGAGCCACCAGGATCGGCCGGGCTAGCGGTCACGTGTCCACCTCGAAAGTGACGAATCGTTGGACGTCAAGGCTCTTCACCCTACTCATTGACGACATCGGGAATCCGTATGTCTGCCCTGGTCAGGGCGAACCGACCGTGCCGGACGCGGCGACTAGCCTGAAGACGCCGTGGTGACCGAGTTGTCGACATCCCCTGGCGCCGCTGGTTCGACTCCGGGCGGTGACCAAGTTCTCGGTCCCGGAGTGGTGGCCACGGTGGTGGTGCACGAACCCTCGACGGTCCTTCCCGAGGTCCTGGAGGGCCTGGCGGCGCAGGACCACCACGACTTGCAGGTCTTGCTGCTGGTGGTGGGAGGCGATCCTGACTTCGTGGTCCGGGTCCAGTCCCTGGTCGATTCCGTTCTGCCGACCGCTCACGTCCGTCCGGTCGGATCGGAGGTCGTCGGATTCGCCGCTGCGGTGAACGGCGTTCTCTCGATGGTCGAGGGGACGAGTGGCTACTTCTTGATCATGCACGACGACGTGGCGCTGGCCCCGAACGCCGTCGGTCTGCTGGTCGCCGAATCGATCCGGTCCAAGGCCGCCGTGGTCGGTCCGAAGCTTCTCGAATGGGACGATCCCCGGCGTCTGCAATCGGTGGGATTCGACGGTGATCGGTACGGCGATCTCTTCGATCGAGTGGAGCCACGCGAAGTGGACCAGGAGCAACACGACGCCATTCGCGACGTGTTCGTCCTGTCGAGTGCCTGCCTCTTGGTGCGCGCCGATCTGTTCCGCAAGCTCGGAGGATTCGAACCGACCATCGGTCGAGTCGGCGAAGCACTGGACTTCTGCTGGCGGGCGCATCTGTCTGGGGCCAGGGTGGTGGTGGTCCCCGATGCTCGGGCGCGACATCGGGCCCAGACCTCGATGCGACCTACGACGCGGCGCGACCTGATCGAGATCGAACGGAATCGGGTCATGACCGCAGCGAGCCTCACCGGACGCGGACGACTGGCGCCGGTGCTCGTCTTCATGGTGGTGGTGGGCCTGGCCTCTGCAGTCTGGTCGGGAGTGCGTCGCCGTCGCCATCTGGCGCGGGCGCGACTGGCCGGAGTCGCGGCCCTCTTCACGCAAGGGAGGGCCATCGGTCGGCGACGGCGGGCGGCGCGATCCATCCGCCGAGTATCCGACGGCGAGATCGCAGACCTTCAGACGACCGGAAGGTCCCGCTGGCGGCTGGTCCTTCGACGAGCCATCGATGTCCAGAGTTCGCCCGACGACGTCACGGGTGACGACACCGGTGATCTGCAGGAGCCCCGAAGTCATCGTCCTCTCTTGGTGTGGTCGGTTCTCGGCGCGCTCTTCCTCATCGGCGGACGCCAAATCATCGGCGAAGGTCTGCAGTCCGTCGGGGAGTTTCTGCCACTCGAAACATCGCGTCGGGACCTTCTCGTGTCGTATCTCAGCGGATGGTGGGACGCCGATCTCGGCGCCACCGCCGCTCATCCGACGGCACATCTGCTCACGGCGTTCGCCGGCATCGTCTTTCTCGGCAAGTTCGGATTGGTGCAGACGCTCGTCACCATCGGCATGATCCCTCTCGGGTGGTGGGGCATGTCCCGGCTGTGCAGTGTCATTCACGAAGAGCGAGCCCGGCTGGCCGGACTTCTGGCGTACGCCGCGGTGCCGCTTCCCTATGCCGCCGTGGCGTCGGGTCGTCACCAGGCATTGATCGCATATGCAGCTGTGCCCTGGTCGCTGCACCTCTTGCGCTCTTTCGGCGGGATCGGCGGCCCGGTACGCAGCGATGCCCGTCGCGACGTCGTTCGCCACCTGGGTCCGGAACAGCGTCTCGTCAAGGTGGCGCAGTTGTCGGTGATCATGGCCCTCGTGGTGGCCTTCGCTCCGGCGGTGGCGGTCCTGGTTCTCTTCTGTGCCGTGTCGTGGATGCTGGCCTCGTTGGTGGCCGGCGGTTCGGTCCGGGCCGCCGCACTCGGCGTGGCGGCGGCGTCGACGGCGTTGGCGGTGGCGCTGGTGTTGAACCTGCCCTGGACCGCGCGTTTTTTCAGCGGGGACGCTTGGCACGTGATCGCCGGCGTTCCCGAGCGCGAAGCATCCCAGCTCGGGTGGTGGGGCATTCTCCGATTCGGCGTGGGGCCGTCGGCACTCGGCGGATTGATCCTGGTCCTGTACATCCCCTTGTTGGTCGTCCCGCTGATCGCTCGGCACTCGCGCTTCCTCTGGGCGTCGCGGGCGGCCATCTTGGTTCTCGGTGGTCTCACCGTGACCGTGCTCAAGGACTCCGGACGTCTGCCGTTCTCGCTCCCCGACGCCGGCGTGCTCCTCGTCCCCGTGGCCTGCGGGCTGGCCCTCGGTGTGGCACTGTCGGTGATGTCGTTGAGCATCGACGTTCGCGGGGGCCGCTTCGGCTGGCGACAACCGGCGGCGTTGATTTCCCTGTTGGTCATCCCCATCGGCTTGGTTCCGGTGGCCTCGGTGGCGGTGAGCGGACGATGGGATCAACCCTCGACGTCTCTGTACCGCCAGCTCACCGAACTTCTGGAGGAACGCGGCGACAGCGATCACCGGACGCTCGTGCTGGGGGACGCCCGCCTGACGGTGGGTGGAGCCCACGCCTACCGGGACGGGATGGCGTTCTCCGTGTTGCGGAACTCCCGGGCCAGCATTCTCGATCACTGGACGCAGCGTCCCGATGATGTGGATCGTCTGGTTCGTCCTCTGATCGATGCCGTCGCCGATCACACGACCTTGCGCGCCGGGCGTCTGATGGCCCCGCTCGGCATCCGGTACGTGGTGGTTCCAGTGATCGACCGCGTCCGATCCACCAGTTCGTCCCCGCTTCCCGAACCCGAAGGCGTGATCGCCGCCTTCAGCGAGCAACTCGACCTGCAGAAGGTTTACAGCCCTCCGAGCATGGTGATCTTCGAGAACACCCAATGGATTCCACTGTCGGCAGTTCTCGGGCCGAGTGCCCAGACGTCCAGCCGTGCCGGTGGCGAAACTGCTCTGGCTGCCGCGGAACTGTCCGGGTCCACTCCCGTGCTCGTCGGATCCGATGCGGCACATCGACCATCCGGCGATCTGCCCGAGGGAACGTTGCACTGGGGGATGCCTTTCGACTCGGGCTGGAGTCTGTCCGCTTCGACTGGACGCGTCGACCCTCAACCCTCCTTCGGATCGGTCATGTCCTTCGATCTCGGAAGTGCGGCACGGGGCCAGCTGCAGTATGCGACCTCACCCACGAGGTACGTCTGGGTCGTCCTGCAAGTCCTCGCCTGGGTCGCGGTCATCTGCGTTCCGTCGGTCGTCCGACGACGGGCTCGGATCCTCGGGACGGTGCCTGCCTCGGAGATCTCCTCATGATCCGTCGGGGCATCTACGGAGCCATTCTCTTCGTGGTCGTCGCCGTGGGTCTGGTGGTCTCGCGCAATGCTGAACCGTCCACCGGGACCTCGTTCTCCGCCGAATTCCGTCCCGGCACTCCATCGCTCGACGACCGCCCCGATGTGGTCACGGCGACCTGGTTCTGCGGCGGAACCTCTGCCCTCGGCCAGAGTGCCGAAGGGGAGTACGGCGGGGAATTGATCATCTCCAACCCCACGGATTCTCCGGTGTCGGGTCTCGTGACCATCCTCACCGGCGATCAGGCTCCGATGGCCGAGGTGGTGACCGTCGAACCGCGGGCCAAGTTGGTCTACGACGTGGACGCCAAGGTGACGGCACCCTTCGCCAGCACGTTGGTGGAGTTGGACGATTCCCGAGCCAGCGTCGAGCAGCGAGCGATCCATCCCGCCGGTGCCGCAGTCGCGCCGTGCGCCAACCAGACGTCGTCGGAATGGTTCTTCCCGGACGGTTTCACGGCGTCGTCTTCGGACTTCCGCATCCTCATCTCCAATCCGTATCTGTCACCGGCCATCGTCGACTTGGACGTGTCCACGCAGAACGGCCCGCGGTCTCCGTCGAATCTGCAGGGGTTCGTGGTGCCGGCCCGATCGCTGCGTGTCGTCAATATCTCGACCAGTGGATTCCGGGACGAGAAGATCGCCGCCATCTCCGTGCGGGCCACTGCTGGGCGCATCGTGGCCGCCAAGTATCAGCACTACCTGGGAACCGGACGTCTCGGGCACATCATGGCTCTCGGTGCCCCGTCCACGGCCGACCAATGGTGGTTCGCCGATGGCGAGAAGGGGTCGGGGGTCGCCGAGAACTACATGATCCTGAATCCCACCTCGGCGGAAGTCGTGGCCGACCTGGTGGTGCTGGGCCTGGATCCGACGGCCCCACCGGTTCCGTCATCCTCGGTCACCATTCCACCAGGAGAAGTCGTCGTCTTCGACATGGCCAATGTCGCCGGTCTCCCCGATGGTCGACACGGTGTGCTGGTCGCCAGTCGCAGCGGTCCTTCGATCGTTGTCGAGCGGGTGCTCACCCGTCCCGTCGAGAGCACTGTGGCGACCACCGCCATGATCGGGATCCAAGGGGGCTATCAGTCGAAACGCTGGGTGATTCCGGTGAGTTCTAACCTTGCTCTCGAAGGCGCATTGGTCATCCTCAACACATCCGGTTTCGCCGGCACCGTCACCGTGTCGTCGGTTGGTCCTGGCGGGAGCGAACCCGTTCCCAGACTGACGAATCTGGCCATCCCCGCCAACGGCATCCTGGTCATCGATCTGGTGGACGAGATCCTGCGTGGTCGGTCTCTCGAGGTGGAGAGCGATCAGCTGATCCTGGTGGAGCGCAGGCTGGAACGCACCGCCACTCTGCGCGGTCGGAGCGGATCCTGGGCGATTCCGGAGTGATCGGACCGTGACCGACGTCGTCGTCGCCGCGAGCATCGCGGTCGTCGTGGCTGCGGTGGCTCTGGTGGTGCGTCGACGTCAGCGAACCGACGCCCCGACGCAGCGCTCGTTCGTCGTTCCGTCGCAGATCGATCGACGGGACTTCCTTGCCGATACGAATCGACCCGTCTGGTTGGTGGTGGTGTTCACCTCAGCCTCCTGTCACGTGTGTGCCGACGTCTGGGACAAGGTGCAGGTTCTGGCCAGTGGCGAGGTAGCCGTGTTCCGGGCCGATTACGAATCTCGGCGTGATCTCCACAACCGATACGGCATCGAAGCGGTTCCCTCCACGCTGGTCTGCGACGTCGAGGGCGTGGTGCGACACCAGATTCTCGGTCCGGTGAGTGCCACGGATCTGTGGGCCGCTGTGGCCCGCGTCCGCGATGCCTCGGAAGACCCGTGCGGGCGGGAGGCGTGATCAGTCGGTCGTAGCGGGTGCCGGCGTCGGCTCGTCGAGCCCGCGTTGCACCAACTCGTTGACCAACGAACCGTCGATGGTCTCCTTGTCGAGCAGTGCCTCGGCGACCAGGTCGAGCCCGTTGCGGTGCTTCTGGAGCAATGCAGTGGCTCGAGCCTCTTGTTCACGCAGGATCTTGTTGATCTCCTCGTCGATCATGCGGGCGGTGTCGTCGCTGTATTCGCGGGCTCCGGTCATGAGGTCCTCGCCGAGGAACACCTGTTGCTGGCTGTGCCAGGCCATCGGTCCGACCGAGTCGCTCATGCCCCATTCACGCACCATACGACGGGCCAGTCCGGTGACCACTTCGAGGTCGTTGGCGGCGCCGGTCGTCTGCTGCGCGAAGACGACCTGTTCGGCCACCCGTCCGCCGAGGGCCATGCAGATCCGGTCCTGGATGTAGTCCTTGGAAAAGCTGTGTCGTTCTTCGGGGAGAGTCTGGGTCACGCCGAGAGCCATACCCCGGGGCAGGATGGTCACCTTGTGGAGCGGGTCGCCGTTCGGCAGGACGGCGGCCAGTACTGCATGTCCGCCCTCGTGATAGGCGGTGACGCGCTTTTCCTCTGCCGACAACACCAGGGACTCGCGGCTGGCTCCCATCATGATGCGGTCGCGGGCGGACTCGAAATCGATCTTCTCGATCTGGGAGCTTCCGCGTCGCACGGCGAACAAGGCCGCTTCGTTCACGAGGTTGGCGAGGTCCGCACCGCTCATTCCCGGCGTGCCCTTGGCCATGGTGTCCAGATCGACGTCGGGTCCCATGCGCTTATCACGACTGTGCACTCGCAAGATGGCCGCCCGCTCCTCGAATTCCGGCAATGGCACGACGATCTGCCGATCGAAGCGACCAGGCCGCAGCAAGGCGGGATCGAGGACGTCGGGACGGTTGGTGGCCGCCAGGATGACGATGCCTTCGGAGGTCTCGAATCCGTCCATCTCCGCCAGCATCTGGTTCAGCGTCTGCTCGCGCTCGTCGTGGCCGCCACCGAGACCGGCACCGCGCTTGCGGCCGATGGAGTCGATTTCGTCGATGAAGATGATCGCTCGGCCCATCTTGCGCGCCTGTTGGAAGAGGTCGCGAACTCGACTGGCCCCGACGCCGACGAACATTTCCATGAAGTCGGACCCAGTGACCGACAAGAAGCCCACACCGGCTTCACCCGCCACCGCCCGGGCGAAGAGGGTCTTGCCAGTTCCCGGCGGACCGACGAGCAACATGCCCTTGGGGACACGGGCGCCGATCTCCTTGAAACGTTCCGGCATCCGTAGGAAGTCGACCACTTCTTTGATCTCGGTCTTCACGCCCTCGTACCCGGCGATGTCGGCGAAGGTGGTGGAGGGTCGGTCGGTCGAGTAGGCCTTGGCGCGGCTGCGGCCGATGGACATCATGTTGCCCATCTGCCCGGAGGCGCGTCGATTCATCCAGACCAGGAAGCCGATGATGAGGACGAACGGCAACAGCAAGGGGATGAGATTGAGCAGCCAATTCGATTGCGGTGTGGACGTCTTGAAGTCCACCCCTTTGGTCCGCAACAACTCGCGGTCGCTCTCGTTGGGGAATCCGGGCGGTGCCGTCGTGGAGAATTCACTACCGTCGGTGAAGGTGCCGGTGATGGACAACGTGGTGTTGTTCAACTCGACTTCGTCCACCCGACCTTGTTCGACCTGGGTGATGAACTCCTCGAAGCCCAACTTCTCCCGATCGGGGCCGGGCAGGAGTTGCGGCCCGAAGATGAGAACCAAAATGATCCCGAGCAATACCCACGCCGACCACTTGGGCATGGCCGGGCGGCCACTCCGGCCATCGGGTTGACCCTTCGAACCGGGTTGCGGTCCGGTGCGCAGATCCGTGTCGCGACGAGGTCGGGACTCGGCGTCCTTGCCCTTGGACGAGCGACCGAAGCGGCGGCCGGAATCGGCGCTCGGAGACGGCGGGGGAGGAGGCGGGGGAGGAGAGGACTCGCTCATGGCGTCATGCTACGACCGATTCCGCGGGCTCGGTACGTCGTGCCCGGAGAACCTGGATCCACCAAGTAGGGGCGATTTTTGCGTACTTTCTTGTCATGCGTTCATGTACCCGTAGTGGCTGTCGGGAGGACGCGCACATCTCGCTGGAGTTCCACTACGCGACCTCGACGGTATGGATCGATCACCTTGAGGATGAGCGCGAGCCCAATGTCTACGAGTTGTGCGCCAAGCACTGGCAGCGCTTCGCTCCTCCGAGCGGTTGGAGCCTCCACGACCGACGTCGTGCGGAAGTTCTCCCCTTCGTCCACCGCCTTGCCGGTTAGTCCGCACCGTGGGATACGTGCGGCCGTCGTCGCCGATCCGCTTTTCGGTGGGGGTGGCCTTCGTCGCTTGGCTGGCCGCCTACGTGGCGGCCCTGCCACTCCAGGCCGCCGTGATCGCTCTCAGTGGGTACGGCGGCGACGATCCGGACACATGGCCCATCGGTATCACCATCGCCTCAGTGGTGCTGTTGTGGATTCCGTTCCTGGTGACGCTGGCCGTGGTCAGCCGTTACTGGGGAACCGGCCAGCCGTGGCGTGACTACCGGCTCGGATTCCGGCTCGCTGATGTCGCCGGTGTTCCGATCGGCGTCGCCAGCCAGTTGTTCCTGTTGCCACTCGTGTACTGGCCTTTGCAGAGCTGGTGGCCCGACGCTTTTTCGAGCGAAGACGTGGAGGAGAGAGCACGTGATCTGTGGGACAAGGTCGACGGGGTCTGGGTCGTGGGGTTGGTCGCAGTGGTGGTCGTCGGAGCGCCCCTCATCGAGGAGATCGTCTATCGGGGTCTGTTGCTGCAGTCTCTGCAAGGCCGACTCCACGACGTCCTGGCACTGGTGCTGTCCTCGGTGTGGTTCGCCGGTATTCACCTGCAGCCCGTCGAGTTCCCGGGCCTGTTCGCCTTCGCCGTCGTCCTCGGTCTGTGTTTTCTGGTGACCGGCCGTCTCGGGAGCGCCATCTTGGCTCATGCGGCATTCAACGCCACGGGTCTGCTCCTCGTGGCCCTCTGATACCGCCGACCGCCGTCGATCCAGCCGTCGCAGATGACAAGATGATCGGGTCTATGGGCGATTTCCGTGAACGTGTCGATGCGCTGCGCTCCGACCGACGTCGATTGGTCACGTTGATCGTCAGGTTCGCTGTGCTCGGCATCAGCACGTTCATCGCCATTCGAGTCGTCCAACCCTCCGAAATCATCCGAAACACCACTCCGACCGGGGGTGACATGGGGGCTCACGTCTGGGGGCCGGCATACCTTCGCGACCACTTGCTTCCTTGGAAGCTCTCCGGCTGGACGATGGATTGGTATTCGGGTTTCCCTGCGTACCGCTTCTACATGGTCGTCCCGGCTCTCTTCATCGTCTTCTTGGACGTGGTTCTTCCCTATGCGGTGGCGTTCAAGATCGTGGCCGTTCTCGGAATCGTCACCCTGCCGGTGTGCTGCTGGCTGTTCGGCCGGCTGGCGCGATTCGCATATCCGATTCCGGAATTGTTCGCTCTCGTCGGATTGATCTATCTGTTGGACGACAGTTACACCATCTACGGCGGGAACGTCGCGTCGACGATGGCTGGAGAGTTCTCCTTCTCTATCTCGCTGTCATTCGCTCTGGTGGCCTTCGGTTTGTTCGCCAACGGACTCGAGACCGGTCGCCATCGCATCAAGTCGGCGGTGTTCATGGCGTTGGCGGTCCTGAGTCACGGCATCGTGGCCATCTACGTGGCCGTCGGTCTGTTGATCATGCTCGCGCTGTGGATCGATCGACGACGTCTGCGGTGGTTCGCCGTCACCGTGGGGACGGGGTCGCTTCTCTCGGCCTTCTGGATCGTGCCGTTCCTGCTCAACCACGCCTATATGACCGACATGAAGTACAAGGGCGAACCCGGTAACGGTTCGTTCACCTCCTATTGGGGCATGTTCTTCGCATTGCCGCCGTTCTGGAACGTCTTCTTCGCGACCTTCGCTGTCATCGGATTTGCCGCGATGTTCGTTCGACGCCACCGAACAGGATTGTGGCTCGGATTCACGGCCATGGTCTTCGCGGTCTTCGTCTATCTGTTCAACGACAGCTTGCCGGTGATCGGCCTGCTCTGGAATCCCCGGCTCCTACCGATGTTCAATTTGTGCCGGTATCTCCTGGCGGCCATCGGCATCGTCGAGACGGTCGCGGCCGTCGTGCGTTTGGCGCAACTCGAAGTTCTGGTCCGTGCCCGCGACGCGATGTCGGATGTGCCGACGGCGGGCCTGAGAGACCGCCAGCAGTTCACGGCCCGGACCGGAACCGCTGTCGCTGTGACCGTGACGGCCCTGCTCGTTTTCGGGTTCCGCTTCCAGTCTCTGCCCTTCGGTTCGGTGGTCGACGAGGGCCGAGGTCTCGAATACACCTGGGGTCCATTCGAAACCGCCGCGGGAAATCGCGGCTTCGTGGACGGTTGGGCCCGCTGGAATTTCTCCGGCTACGAAAGTCGCTCGGCCTACGGGGAGTATTACCAGGTGGTCCGCACCATGAAGGAGATCGGCGAGACCCGAGGATGCGGTCGTGCCCTGTGGGAGAACTTCGGCGGCAACGATCGCTACGGAACCACCATGGCCCTCATGCTGCTCCCCTTCTGGACCGATGGATGCATCGGCTCGAGTGAAGGCCTCTTCTTCGAGGCCGCCGGGACCACGCCGTACCACTTCCTGGCCGCTGGAGCGATGTCCAAACAGAGCTCCAACCCGGTACGCGAGCTCCGGTACGTGAACAACAATGCCTCGGTGGGGGTCGGGTACCTGCAGGCTCTCGGGATCAACTACTACATGGCGGTGACACCGGAGGCCATCTCGCAGGCCGATGTCGTGGCCGCCGCCGACGGGACCTTGACTCAGGTCGCGCAAGCCGGACCATGGCGGATCTACGAGGTCGCCGACTCCGACGTCGTCGTGTCATTGGATCGGGAACCGGTGGTCGTCGAATCCCGAGACGGAGACCAACGCGAGCGCTGGCTCGAAGTGGGAACCAGCTGGCTGCAGCAACCCGCCGAATGGCCGGCTCTACCCGCAGCGGATGGACCAGCCGAATGGCAGCGGGCCCGCGTCGAGATCGACGAGTCCCGTCGGGAGGGTCTACCGGGATCGGACTCGCGCAAAGTCGACATCGTGACGCTGGCGGATCCCGTCGACGAACGACCCGTCGAACCACCAGTGGTGTCCGATGTGGTGATCGAGGACGAAAGCGTGTCGTTCCGGGTCGATCGACCTGGAACACCGGTTCTGGTCCGGGTCAGTTACTTCCCGAATTGGAAAGCCACCGGCGCCGAAGGTCCGTATCGCGTGGCCCCGAACATGATGGTGGTCGTGCCGACGTCCACAGAAGTCACACTGAATTTCGAATCGAGCCTCGTCGACAAGTTCGCATATGTGCTGACCGTGGCCGGATTCGTGGCCGTCTTCTTGCTCTGGCGTTCCAATCGGCGAAGGAACATGCAGGTCAGCGAGCACGCCAACGACATCGCGGCGAGCTCCGATCCCGTATCGGTCGTTGACGATGCAGCGGAGTCCTCGCAAAGTCCGGCTTCGGCCTGAACCCGTCAGCGATAGGGTGCGACGGTCATGTCTGCAGGATCCTTCCTTGACCAGATCGTGAAGGCCTACGACATTCGTGGCACCGTTCCCGATCAGCTCGACGGCGATGTCGCCTATGCATTGGGGGTTGGGTTCGCGATGTTCAGCGGAGCGCCGGTGACCATCGTCGCTCGGGACATGCGACCGTCGGGTCCCGAGTTGGTGGAGGCGTTCAGCCGTGGGCTCATGGACCACGGCTGCGACGTCATCGACATCGGTCTCGCCTCGACCGATCTGCTCTACTTCGCTGCCGGACGACTGGATGCGCCCGGAGCCATGTTCACGGCTTCCCACAATCCGGCCCAGTACAACGGCATCAAGCTGTGCCTTTCGGGAGCGCGGCCCGTGGGAACCGACACCGGTCTGCAGCAGGTCCGGTCCGTGGCCGAGAAGGTCTTGGCCGGAAATCCGCCTCCGGCCAGCGATCGTCGTGGCCGCACGACCGAGCGCGACATGCTGTCGGCCTTCGTGGACCATGTGGTCTCCTTCGTCGATCCTTCGACGATGCGGCCCATGCGAGTGGTGGCGGATACGGCGAACGGCATGGGGGGACTCGTGGTACCCGCAGTCTTCGAGCGACTTCCGCTTCTCGAACTCGAAGTGATGTACGCCGAACTCGACGGGACGTTCCCCAACCATCCGGCCGATCCTCTGCAATCGGCCAATCAGCGGGATCTCCAGGCGCGGGTCGTGGCGGGAGGATTCGACATCGGACTGGCCTTCGACGGCGACGCCGATCGCGTCTTCGTCGTGGACGAACTCGGTCGCGGCCTTTCCGGGTCCACCACGACGGCGATCCTGGCGTCGGCCATGCTTCGCAAGCACCCTGGAGCAACGGTGCTGCACAATCTCATCTGCAGTCGTGCCGTGCCCGAAATCATCACCGAGAGCGGTGGGATTCCCGTGCGCACCAAAGTCGGACACTCCTTCATCAAGCAATCGATGGCGGAGACCGGCGCGGTGTTCGGTGGGGAGCATTCGGCGCACTACTACTTCAAGGACAACTATCGAGCCGACAGCGGTTTGATCGCGGTCATGATGATGCTCGAGGAATTGAGTCGTTCCGGCCGACCGCTCTCGGAGATGCGGCGTCCGTTCGAGCGGTACAGTTCGAGTGGTGAGATCAACACCCAAGTGGAAGACCCGCAGGGTGTGATCGAGGCGGTGTCGCAGCGGTACAAGTCCTTCGAGCAGGATCGCCTCGACGGGCTGACGGTCGACTGCGGCACCTGGTGGTTCAATCTGCGTCCGTCCAACACCGAGCCGTTGCTCCGGCTCAACCTCGAGGCACCCGGTCGGGACGAGTGCGATGACCGGGTGACCGAAGTCCTGGCTGCCATCACATCGATATGAGGTCCGTCCACCCCCATCTCCTCAGGAGGTTCCCATGACTCTCGACCCACACCTGATGCAGGTGCTCGCTTGTCCGATCGACAAGGGCGAGCTGCATCTTCTCGAAGACGAGAACTCCCTCTACAACCCCCGACTTCGCCGCCGGTACGCCATTCGCGACGGCATCGCCATCATGTTGGTGGACGAGTCCGAAGAAGTGTCCGCCTCGGAGCACGAGCGCATCATGGCCCGCATCGCCAAGGGTGAGAGTCGCGTCACGGGATCCTGATCGACGCGATCGACGAGGCAGCAACGGGGGGTCGATTACACTGGCGTATCGAGCCGTTCGAGGTCGATCGATCGCTTCCGAGGAGAATCCATGTCGTCGTCATCCGTCACCGCCCGCCAAGACTTTCGGGTCGCCGATCTCTCGATGGCGCCGTTCGGCCGCAAGGAGATCCACCTCGCCGAGCACGAGATGCCGGGATTACGAGCGTTGCGCAAGGAGTACGGTGCTACGAAGCCGCTGCGCGGAGCGCGTATCTCGGGCTCGTTGCACATGACGATCCAAACCGCGGTCCTGATCGAGACGCTGGTGGAATTGGGTGCCGAGGTTCGGTGGGCCTCTTGCAACATCTTCTCGACCCAAGACCATGCGGCGGCCGCGGTGGTGGTGGGACCTCGCGGAACACCCGAGAATCCGGCCGGTGTCCCGGTCTTCGCCTGGAAAGGGGAGACCCTCGAGGAGTACTGGTGGTGCACCGAGCAGATGATGACCTGGCCCGATGGAGACGGGCCGAACATGATCCTGGACGACGGTGGCGACGCCACGTTGTTGCTCCACAAGGGCGTCGAATACGAGAAGAACGGCGAGGTACCGGATCCGACCACGGCCTCGAACGCCGAACTCGCCATCGTGCTGGGTCTGCTGCAACGAGGTCTGAAACAGGATCCCAGCAAATGGACGCGGATGGCCGCCGGAGTGAAAGGCGTGACCGAGGAGACCACGACCGGGGTGATGCGCCTCTACAAGATGGCCGAGCGCGGTGAGCTCCTCTTTCCGGCCATCAATGTGAACGATTCGGTCACCAAGTCGAAGTTCGACAATCTTTACGGTTGCCGGCATTCGTTGGTCGATGCCATCTGCCGAGCCACCGACGTGATGATCGCCGGCAAGGTTGCGCTCGTCGCCGGGTACGGCGATGTGGGTAAGGGCTGCGCGCAGAGCCTGCGCGGCCAAGGTGCGCGGGTCATCGTGGCCGAGGTCGATCCGATCAATGCGCTCCAAGCGGCCATGGAGGGCTACGAGGTCACCACGATCGAGGATGTGGTCGGCGAAGTGGACATCTTCGTATCGGCGACCGGAAACGATCACATCATCACTGTCGAGCACATGGCCGAGATGAAGCACAATGCCATCGTGTGCAACATCGGCCACTTCGATTCCGAGATCGACATGGCGGGTTTGGCGCGCAGCGGAGCGACCCGGGATCAATTGAAACCGGGTACCGATCTGTGGACCTTCTCCGACGGCCACGCCATCATCGTGTTGGCCGAGGGGCGCCTGGTGAATCTTGGTTGCGCAACCGGGCATCCGAGCTTCGTGATGAGCTGTTCGTTCTCCAACCAGGTGATCGCCCAGATCGAGTTGTTCAACAATCTCGACAAGTATCCGCTCGGTGTCTACGTACTTCCCAGGCACCTGGACGAAAAGGTCGCCGCGCTGCACCTCGAAGCGCTCGGCGTGAAACTGACCAAGCTCACCGATGAGCAGGCCGAGTACCTCGGGGTGGATCCGTCCGGACCCTTCAAGCCGGAGCGCTATCGATACTGATGTCCGCTCGTCTTCTCGAGCGGCTGGTTCGCTGCGTCCTCGGCCTCGCCCTGTTCGGATTCGGCATCACCCTTTTCGTGCGGGCCGGGCTCGGGTTGGCGCCGTGGGACGTCTTCCACCTCGGTGTGGCCGAGAATCTCGATCTTTCCCTCGGAGTGGTGATCATCGTGGTCGGCTTCCTGTTGCTCCTGGCCTGGATCCCTCTCAGTCAGCGTCCGGGTGTGGGCACGGTGTTGAACGCCGTCGAGATCGGACTGGTCGTCAACCTCACCAAACCGCTCATCGGTGAAGCCGATGCTTTGGCGGTGCAGGTCGTGATGATGGCCTCTGGGCTGCTGGTGGTGGGGCTCGGTTCAGCGCTCTACATCGGAGCCGGTTTGGGGTCGGGTCCTCGGGACGGATTGATGATGGGCATCTCGGGCCGGACCTGGGCAAACCGACGGGTGAGCATTCGTACCGCACGGACGGCGGTCGAAGCCTCCGTACTGGCGGCCGGGTTCGTTCTCGGCGGCCCGATCGGGATCGGAACGGTGGCCTTCATGGTGGGGATCGGTCCACTGGTGCAGTTTCTTCTGCCCCACTTCATCGTCCGGACCCCGGTTGTTGCGATCCCTGACGGGCGCACCGATTGATTTCTTGTTAACGTCGGCAACGGAGGCGGCTGAGTCCGGCCGGCGATGACGGAGGGCGAAAGGTTCCCGATGGGGCACTTTCGTTCGAGGGGGCGGGATCTTTGTGGGTGAGGCAACGTCGGAACGGTGGAAGGTGGCCAAGAAGCCGCCCCATCCGACGCGACAGACCTTGATCGCAGCGGCGCGGGAGTGTCTCGATCGACTTCCCTGGGATCAGGTGACGGTCGATTTGGTGCTCGACCTTTGCGGTGTCTCCCGCAGTTCCCTGTACCACCACTTCGAGGATTTCCAGGATCTCCTGGAACAGGCCACCGCCGAGGCCATCTCCGAAGGGACGCGCTTGGCGATCGCCACGTTCGCGACGTTCATCGATTCCTCGGATTCGCCCGAGGATTTCCGCCGTCGCGTCTTCGACTTCGGTCGCACGGTTCAGTCCCGGGTGCGGGCGCCGTATCGCATGCGACGGCTCTCGGCGCTGGCCGCCACCGACCGCAACGAGCGCTATCGGCTGACGGTCGCTCGTGATCAACAGTTCCTGGACGAGGCCTATCAGGAGCTGATCGAAGCGGCCCAAGCCAAGGGTTGGATCGCTCCCGATGTCGACGCTCGAGCCACAAGCTTGTTCATTCAGGCCTACACCTTGGGACGAGTCCTCGACGACATCTCGAACGAGCCCATCGATGACGGCCGGTGGAACGATCTCATCGAGACCCTGCTCGACCGTTACCTCTTCCGACACCTCGGCTGAATTCCGCTCCGCCGAAATCTGCCACACCCCGGTGGTCCACTGGACCCATGACGACGTCCCGCTTCACCGTGGTCGCCTGTCACCGTTGTGCCGCTCTGTACCGGCCCGGTGACATGCCTCGACCGGCACGTTCCCATGTCTCGGCCTTGACCAACGGGCGACGGCTGTGTCCGACGTGCCGGGGACTTTCGGGTGATCCAGTGGTGACACCCGGGTTCACCGGCCCACGTCGGTGGAGGGCGGCCGGGTCGTTCGACGGCGAGACCCAGCGATTGATCACCGGTCTCAAGTACCGCAACGACACCCGAGCCGTGGCTCAATTGGCGGATCGGATGGTCGGGGTCAT
>JBJTYE010000232.1:0-6319 GCA_046082625.1 Actinomycetota bacterium
GCAATCTCCGGCCACTGCGGCCCTGCGCGCCGCACCGCGATCCTTGCTGCAGTCCGTCACGATCCGCTGAGTCGTTCTTCCAGGTGGCGCGCTGCGGCGAGTCCCGAAAGAAAGGCACCTTCTACTTTGGGTCCGGCGAAAGCGTCCCCGGCGAACACCAATGTGCCCGGCGTCGCCGGTGAGACGAAGAAGGATTCGGGCCAGGGCGCGCGCGGTGTGGCGAAACGCCACTTCTTGTAGTCGGCCGCCACGATGGACGCCGATCCCAGATAGGGGCGGGCGGCTTCGACGTGGGCGGCGCGACCGACATCGACATCGTCGTCCCAATGGGCCGCGCTCCACTCCGGTCCGGCATGGAAGGTGACCGCCGGTGTCGTCGAGACTCCTTTGGCCATATTGTCGCCGATCCAGGAAAAGACGCCGTCGGGATTCTGCAGTCCACCAGGTGCCGGAATGTCGGGGGGTCCATCCAGGACGGCGAGCAGACCGATGGTTCGGTCGTAATCGGCGCGGAGCAAGTCCGCCGGAAGCTCCGCACCGGCGGTCACCGTGATGGAGTACGACTGGAGAAGCGGACAGGTGGTGATCACGGCATCGCAGTCGATCGTGGAGGCATCGTCGATCACCACCGTCCATTCCCGCGTGACTCCCGGCCTGATCTCGAACACCAGCGTCGAGGTCCGCACCTCGAGCGATGACGCCAGATGTTTGGCGAGGGCTGTCATGCCACCGTTGGCCACGTAACGCGGATGGCCGTCGTCGTGATCGAAACCTCGACACCACACCCGGACCACTCCGGCCCCTGTCCAGGCGTCGACGGCACGCGCGAAGTCGTCGGATCTCGCGGTGAAGAATTGGGCGCCGTGATCGAAAGTGGCAGTGTCTCCACCGGGGGTGACGATCCGGCGGGTGGCCAGTCGACCCCCGACACCTCGACCCTTGTCGAGAACCACCACCTGGTGTCCCGATGCCTGCAGAGTCGTGGCAGCCGTCAGCCCGCTGACACCGGCTCCGACGACGACGATCCGGGCCACGCCGTCAGGAGGCGTTGGGCACGGAGCGGAGATGGCGCACGGTGTTCGCCTCGGCTTGGCGCGCCTCCCAGGCCCGATTGGCGCGGCTCAGGAAGTCTCCGAGAACGCGGTTGAACGTGGTGGCGTGTTCCACCATCAGCCCATGGGCGGCACCGGACAGCACCGTCAACTCGGCCGTCGGAATCAATTCGGCGAGTTCCTCGCTGTCTCCACGCGGCGTCAGGACGTCCTGATTGCCGACGATCACCGCAGTGGGAACTCGAATGGCGGTGAGGGAGTCGCGCAGGGTGTCGTCGGCATCGAGAATGGCGCGCACCTGGCCGCTGAAACCGTGCGAAGCCCGCGAGGTGGCGATCGGTCCCATCCAGCCGACCGCCGGCCACAGACGCCTCAGCGACCGCGGACCGATGACCCAACGTGCCGCCTGGGTGGTCATCTCGCCCATTCCGTGCTTGGTGGCGATGTCGGCCCACGAGGCGAGCAGATCACGACGCCATTGATGGTTGCTGCACGAGGTGCAGACCAGGGCCAGGGAGCGGGTCCGTTCGGGATGGAGTAGGCCGACGATCTGCGTGATGGCTCCGCCCATCGAGGCTCCCACGACATGCGCGTTCTCCACCCCGGCGTGATCGAGGACCGCAATGGCGTCATGCGCCATCTGCTCCAGCGAATACGCGCCGAAGGGCTTGTCGCTGCGGCCGGCACCGCGATTGTCGTGCGCGATGACGCGGTAACGCGTGGCGAGGGCCAGTCGCTGCAGATCCCACAGGTGCTTGTCGGCGCCGAGACCCTGAATCAACAGCACCGGTGGAGCAGACTTGCGACCGACGACTTCGTAGTGCAAACGCACGCCATCGTTGGCGAGGGCGTAACTCACGACGCCACATCCCAGGCTTGCCGCGGAGGAATCCGCACCACGCCTTCCCAGGTGAACAGAGAGTCGATGACGTCCTCGGTGGACATCTCCGGTTCCCATTGGAGCAGCGACCGACATCGCGAACTGCTGCCGCGGCGTCCGTGGTGCAACACCTCCATCACGTGATCGGGGACCGGCGCCCCGAAAAGATGGGCGATACGACGAGTGATGATCCACTCCGGACCGACGAGCGGCAATGGAACATGACGACTGCGGCGGGCCACCGAGAATCCGCTGACCTCACCGGGTCCGACGACGTTGATGGGCCGACCGATGGTGCGCTGGGCGGCCAGGATGAACGCCCGGGCGGCGTCGTCCTCGTGCAGCACGCTGAACAGCGGCGGCTTCAGCACGTTGAAGGGAACGAAGGGCATGCGCAACAGTCGTCCGAGGGGACTCGGAATGTGCGGGCCCACCACCGGAGCCAGCCGCAACGCAGTGACGTCGGCTCCGGTCCCGGCGAAGGATGCGGCAGCGAATTCCTCCAATTCCACCAGCATGCGCCCGTACAGAGTGGTGGGAGAGGTCGGAGTGTCCTCATCGGGAACGTCGGGGCGCCCTCCGGACCGTCCGTAGACCTCGAGGCCGGAACGAAGAACGACGTGTTCGAGGGACCGGCCGTGGCGAGCGGCTTCGAACACCGAATGAGCAGCGTCGCAGGTGAAGGTCTCGGCATGACGCGGTGTGGCGCGCGCATCGGGTTCCCACACCGCCACGTGAATGAGAACGTGCGGATCGACCGACTCAATGAGTGAGCGAGTCTTCTTCGCATCATCGGCGTCGATGCGGTGGAACTGGCATCGGTCGAGTCGACGCCGGGGCGGGTCGGAGTCCATCCCGGTGATGCTGTCCACCCAGGATTGCTTCTCCATCTCGAAGGCGATGAGGGACCCCAATTGTCCACCCATTCCGGTGATCAGAACCCGGCGCCCGGTTGCAGAACCCATGTGCATGGACCAGGGTACTGCGGGATCAGCGCAGGAGGTGGGCTCTCAGAATGAGTTCCCGTGCCGCCGGATCGAGTTGATGTCCGGCCAAGCGCTCACCGACGGCGATGGCCTCCTTGGGATCCTCCACCAATCCGTTCCACCGTACGAAAGCCGCCATGGCGCCCATGATGCGATCACCGACTTCTTCTCCGTGCACGATGACCTTCACGTCGTTGGTCAGAAGCCGACGCATCTCGGTGAACAAACCACGAGCCCAGTCGTCGATTCCGTCGGGGTTGTACGGGCGGTGCTGGTAGTGCACTCCGAGTTCGTCGTAATTGTGAAGATTGTGCGGTGCGGTGATGATGCTGATCAGGCAGCCGAACTGGTTTTCGCGTATCCAGATGATCTCTTCTTGACGACGTACCCGGCGATGGTTGTCGCCGTAGCCCCCGGGACGTTCGCAGACCGCCAGGCGATCCTTGAGGATCCAGGCGAAATGGCGCGGGGTGATCCCCTGGGCCCATTTTCCTCGTAGCTTCGGCGGCACTCTCCCGACATTAGCCCTGATCAGGGCGGTGGGTGTCGGGATCACCCGAGGGAAAGTCGCTGGTGGGACCGGGTGACCCGGCGCCCGCCCGGGATTTCACAGGCCACCGAGTCGCCGCGGGCCACGGCCAGAACGCGTTCCACCGTGGCCAGATCCGGGGGATGGGTGTCGGTCAACCAGCGACGGACGGCTCGTCGAGCCAGAGCCGACGGGGCCGCGGCCACCTGGAGGGCATCGGTGGGATCGATCGAGGCGGCGAGGAGGTCGAGAGCATCGGACTCCTCGGCCAGGAGGGCGGCTTGACGGCACAGGATCGGAACCAGATCGCGTCCGGCGGCGAGGTTCATGCCCGGCAGGGTCTCCAGCCGGACGCGATTGCGCAGGATCGTCGGGTCGTCATTGCTCGGGTCGCGGAACCAGTCCCAGCCGAGCAATGTGCACACGGCCTCGGTGTCGGCGCGGCGGATCCCGAGGAGCGGGTGACGAACATTGCCACTCGGACCCCCGATGGCGCGGATCCCGGCCAAGCCGTCCAGACCCGCCCCGCGCAGCAAGTTCAGCACGACGGTCTCGGCCTGGTCATCGGCGGTATGGCCGGTGAGGACGTCGTCGGGCAGGACTCCGTAGCGCGCCTCTCGGGCCCGAGCCTCCAGGTTCGGACCGGCACCGACGTCGATGCTCACGGACCGGAAGTCGGCCCCGACCTCGTCGGCGGCTCGTCGGACCCGATCGGCCTCGCCGGCGGAATCGGGGCGCAAGCCGTGGTCGACATGGATCGCCGTGACCTCCAACGAAGCCGCCACCGCCAGCGCCATGAGAGCCAGGGAATCGGCACCGCCCGACACCGCGCACACCACGGTGGTCCCCGGATCAGGGAATCGGCACGACTTCAGGAGATCGGCGACGACCGGGGACCGAGTCCACGGCAGGTCCCGATCGGGAATGGCTCAGCCCTCGTCGTGGCCGCGCCGCTGCCGCTTGCCCGGAAAACGGGTGGCGGTCACTTGCTTGATGTAGCCCCCACCGAGGGCAGCCACTGTCAGGACGCCGACCACCGTGAGAACGATGCCGATCCACCAGTGCCAAACATTCGCTGCGAGCATGCGTCCATCGTAGCCATCCGCCGGGACTCCGGCCACTCGCTGGCAGGACGAGACGCGTCAGTCGGCTCCGTCGGTCATGTCGAGATCGAAGCAACTCAGGAGACGACGGCGTAATTCGTCCGGCAACGGCTCCTCTTTGGCGCGTTCGCGGATGTGGATCTTCAAGGAGTATTCGAACTCCACCCGGCCCTGGCAGTCCGGGCAGTCCACCAGGTGCGAGGTGATCTCGGATCGCATCGAGTCGTCCAGGAAGTCGTCGAGATAGGCGTACAACTGTCGGATCGTTTCATCGCACTCGGCCATGAGAACTCCTCTCGTCGTCGGTCATGATGCGTGGTTCAGGTCGAAGCATCGATCAGACCCCTTTCCTTGGCGAAGTCGACCAGGGACTTCTGCAGGGCCTTGCGACCGCGATGCAGTCGTGACATCACCGTGCCGATCGGAACGTTCAACATGTCGGCGATCTCCTGATACGAGAACTCCTGGATGTCGGCGAGTAGCACCGGGAGCAGATAGACCTCGGGCAATTCCTCGAGAGCATGTTTGACCTCGTCGTCGGTGAACAGATCGAAGACTTCGTCCTCGGCGCTCCGGCCCTTCAACTTGTCGCTCATCTGGCCCACGTGTCGGTACAGATACAGGTTTTCGAGCTCGGCGAGATCGTTCTCCTGCGGTCGCACCTTCTTGGCGTTGTACGTGTTGATGAAGGTATTGGTGAGGATGCGGAACAGCCAGGCGCGCAGATTGGTGCCGTCCTCGTAGGACCCGAAGGATCTGTAGGCCTTGAGCATGGTCTCCTGCACCAGGTCTTCGGCGTCCGAACGGTTGCGGGTCATGCGCAGCGCGGTGCTCAGCAATTGCGGGGCGTACTGCATGGCCTCGTCGGCGAATGTCGAACGATCAGCCATGGTCGATCTGGTTGGTCGGTCGCGGCAGATGATCCACGAACTCGTCGATGGCTCCGATGAAGCGCTCGAGGGTCGAAGCCAGGTTCTCGAGCTCGCCATGGCCGAACGACGACATGATGTGCTGCATCAACTCCTGCCGGTGGGCCGCGGCGTCGGCGTGACGCTCGTGCCCGGCCGGAGTGGCCGACACCATGACCACCCGCTTGTCCTCGGGCGAATTGCAGCGAGTGGCCAAGCCGAACTTTTCGAGACGCTGCACGGCCCGGGTGGCCGTCGAGGGATCGACGCGCAGAGCGTCGGCCAGATCTCCCATCCGCCAGGCCGGTTGCTGCACCAAGAGATCGAGGGTGTCCATCTGGCCGATCTCGAGGGCATCGTCGCCGACGCCGAAGAGATATTCGATGAGTCGACTCATGGATGCGCCACGTCTGATTTCGCGCCAGGCGCGTCCGACCCGCATCGCCACTTCGCGCTGCGCAGGGTCGTTGAGATCGACGACGGGGATCCGGGGGGCGGACATCTGAGAAGTAGGGTACAAGCTATGGAGTCGCCTCTCGATGCCCTCGAGGTGTTGGCGTCCCAGAGCGTCATGATCACCCCTGATCTGCGCCATGTCGAGTTGTTCACCCTGCGTGGCCTGGTCACCGTTCTCTGGCATCAGGTGCCCGTGAACACGGATATCAGTTCTTCGGCCATCGTGGCCTGTGGTGGAGCCATGGGTGGACTTCTCGGACCGTCCCAAGGCCTCTATCAAATGCTCGGTGATCGCTGGTCGGCACGCGGTGTTCCGGTACTTCGAGTGTCGTATCGGCGACCCAACGACTTGGATGCCTGTTGTTTGGACGTCGCGGCGGCGACGCAACTGGCCCTCGACGCCGG
>JBJTYE010000233.1:0-5821 GCA_046082625.1 Actinomycetota bacterium
TGGATCGCCGCCACGTACTACAACGACGACAGGGCCGGCGAGAGTTTCACGGCCGACGGCTGGTTGCGTACCGGCGACGTGGCAGCAGTGGACGAACGGGGTCGGATCCGACTGCTCGACCGCACCAAGGATCTGATCAAGAGCGGCGGTGAATGGATCAGTTCCGTCGAACTCGAGAACGAACTCATGGCCCATCCCCGGATTCGGGAGGCTGCGGTCATCGGAGTGGCGCACGAGAAATGGAGCGAGCGACCATTGGCCTGCGTCGTTCCGGAACCCGGGGCACAGATCTCCAAGGAGGAGATCCTCGAGTTCGTGGCCAGCAAGGTGGCCAAGTGGCAGGTTCCCGACGACGTGGTCTTCATCGACGAAGTCCCCAAGACCAGCGTCGGCAAGTTCTCGAAGAAGACCCTTCGCGATCGGTTCGCCGACCATGAATGGCCGTCGAGTTGATCCCGTGTGTCGATCGAATTGAAAGGGGCACTGCAATGAAGTCAGTAGATGGAGAAATGTCGAAAGTGAACCGAACGGCGCGCGTCGTCGTGATCGTGTCCCTCGTCGGTCTGTCGATCGCTGGTTGCGGATCGGATGAGAGCTCCGATGCGGGACAGGCCGACGCCTCGGTGGTGGAGCAGATGCCCGAGGAGTCGACCGGCTCCACGTCCGGGGGACAGGTTCTCGAAGTCCCCTCTGAGTTCGGCACGATCCAGGAAGCCGTGGATGCCGCGGCCCCGGGTGATCTGGTCCTCATCGCTCCAGGTACCTACAACGAGGCGGTGCAGGTCACCACGAACGACATCGTCATTCGCGGCCTCGACCGCAACGAGGTCGTCCTCGACGGCAACTTCGAATTGGACAACGGCATCCGGGTGCTCGGCGCGTCCGGTGTGGCCATCGAGAACATGACGGCCATGAACTACACCCGGAACGGATTCTTCTGGACCGGTGCGACCGGGTACCGCGGCTCGTACCTCACGGCCTGGCGAAACGGGGACTATGGCATCTACGCCTTCGATTCGGTCGGGGGTCTGCTGGAGCACTCGTACGCGGCCGGCAGTCCTGATGCCGGGTTCTACATCGGCCAGTGCTACCCCTGCGATGCCGTGATCCGCAACGTCACGTCCGAGCACAACGGCCTCGGCTACTCCGGGACCAATTCGGGGGGCAATCTCTTGATCATCGAGTCGATCTTCCGACGCAATCGGGCCGGCATCGTGCCCAACAGCGGAAGCTATGAACTGTGCTATCCCGAGCGGGAATCGACCATCGTGGGCAATCTCGTGTACTCGAACAACCAACCCGACACGCCGGCGATCGACGTGGCCATTCTGGCCATGGGCAATGGCATCCTCAGCGCCGGTGGCGTCAGGAATGTGATCGAGCGAAATCGCGTCTGGGATCACGACAAGACCGGAATCGGCCTGGTTCCATTCCTCGAAGAAGACCCCAGCGACTCGATGCCGGCAGAGTCCGACTGGGACACCACCTGTGACGAATCAAAGACCAAGATGCCCGTGGTCCCCGAGGGCGCGGTGCTGTGGGACTCGCAGGACAACGTCGTGCGCGGGAACGTTCTCGAGGACAATCGCGTCGCCGACCTCGCCGTTGGATCGGCGGGAACGAACCTGTGGGAATTGGGCAACTGCTTCGAGGACAACGTCTTCACCACGACGGCACCGACCAACCTCGTGACATTGTCCCCGTGCAGCGGACTGGATGTCGCCGGTGACTGGCTGACGGGAGATCTCAACGTCATCTCGTGGCTGGTGGATGCCGAGACGGCTCCTCCGTCGGCGGACTGGAAGACGGCCAATCTTCCCGAGCGTCCGATTCTGGAGAACATGCCCGATGCCGCGGGAGCTCCGGCGGTTCCGGCCAGTGCCGTTCCCCCGACGATCGATCTGGCGGCCATCGCCGTCCCCGACGAAATCGACTGAGCCGACTACCCGGTGCCGGCGAACGCACGCCATAATCGAGGGATGTCGTTGCAGCGGATCGGCTCCGTGTTGGTCCTGCCGACCTTCCTGGTCTGCGGTGTGGTGAGCGCCTGCGGAAGTGACGAGGAGGGTGGCGTGGTGACGTCCTTCGTTCCGAATGGCGAGACCATCACCATCCAGGCTCTCGACAACTCTTTCCGACCGGTGGAGTTCGAGATCACGGCCGGAACCGAAGTGGTCTTCGAGAATCGAGGCCGCAACGACCACAACATCCTCCCCGATGCGGTGGCCAACGACGAGGAGTTGACGACTCTGCTCGCTGGCGGGGAGGGATGGGGAGTGGTGGCGGCCGAATTCGTCCCGGGGGACACCTACACCCACATCTTCGACGTCCCCGGGACCTATACCTACTACTGCTCGATCCATGGTTCGCCCGGCGCTGGTATGTACGGATCGTTGGTGGTCACCGACCCGGGTGAGGGCTGAGTCCGTCATCGCGTGGACAGGGAGAAGGTGCACATGAAGTTCACAGACACCGAGAGCGTGGCGCGTTCCACGGCGTCTCGTGGCTGGCGGCTGACCGGGGCAGTCGTCGTCGGCATCCTGGTGACGACCTCGTGTTCGGACGGAGCGAACCGAGATTCTGCGACCGAAGAATCCTCGTCGACGGTCGCCGGGGTGGCGGCCAGTGGGCGAGTTCTGCGGGTCCCCGAGGATCATCCCACCATTCAGGGGGCCGTCGACGCGGCCACCGAGGGGGACCTGGTGCTCATCTCACCGGGGACCTACAACGAAGAGGTCGAGGTCACGACCGACGACATCGTCATTCGCGGACTGGATCGCAACGAAGTGATTCTCGACGGCCGATTCGAGAAGAACAACGGCATCCGTGTGGTCGGTGCCAACGGTGTGGCCGTCGAGAACTTGACCGCCATGAACTATCGCAACAACGGAATCCTGTGGACCGGCGCGACCGGGTATCGAGGTTCTTATCTCACGGCGTGGCGCAACGGGGACTACGGCATCTACGCCTTCGACGCCGTGGGCGGACTGATCGAGCACTCCTATGCCGCCGGGAGCACGGATGCCGGCATCTACATCGGCCAGTGCTATCCCTGCGACGCCGTGGTGACCGACTCGATTGCCGAGTACAACGCCCTGGGGTACTCGGGAACCAACGCCGGCGGGAATCTGTACGTGGTGAATTCCGTCTTCCGGAACAATCGCATGGGCATCGTGCTCAACAGCGGGACCTACGAACTGTGCTATCCCCAGCGTCGGACCACCATCATGGGCAACCAGGTGTACTCCAACAACCAGGCGGACACGGCGGCCTTCCGATGGGCCATTCTCTTCATGGGGTCCGGCATCTTCTCCGCCGGAGGAGTGGAGAACGTCATTGCCAAGAACCGGGTCTGGGATCACGATGCGATCGGAGTCGGACTCGTTCCCTACGTGGAGAGGGCTCCGAACGACGTGATTCCTGATCGCCAGTACTGGGAGGACCCCTGTTCCGAAACCCGCAATCTGCTACCGGGTCGACCGGTCGGAGAGTTGCTGTGGGACTCCATCGAATCGCGTGTTCTGGACAACGTCATCGAGGACAGCCGTGTGGCGGATCTGGTGCTGGCATCCACCACCACCGACATCTCGACGCTGGGCAATTGCTTCTCGGGAAACACGTTCGCCGTAGCGGCACCTCGGGAGCTCGAGGCCTTGGCTCCCTGTGAGGGCGAGTCCGGTGACGGAGAGTGGACCGATTCGGTGGTGGACATGGTGGCGTGGCTGGATCGCTGGTCGTCCACCAATCGCGGACCGGACTACGAGACGGCTCCCTTGCCAGAACGGCCGATTCTGCCCAACATGCCCGATGCGGCGACTGCTCCGGCGGTCCCGGCCAGTGGCGTGCCCCCGACCATCGACGAGGACGCCATCGAGGTGCCGGAGCGCATCGAGTGAACGTCGACCACCGCCGGTCCGCGCTCTCCTCGTCGAGGTCCGGCGTCGTCGTCGCTGTCGCCGCAGTGGTGCTGGCGGCCTGTGGTTCGTCATCGGACCGCTCCGGATCAGCATTGTCGGGAGACGATGGTTCGCATGCCGGCGCGTCACTCGCTCCCGCGGTCTCGATGGGCCAGCCGGATCGTCCGATCACCGGACCGCAAGGAGCCGTCGGCCAATTCGTGGTGGAATGCGAATTGAGCCACGTGGCCCCCGATGACCCCATCGTCTATCCGGGCCGTCCCGGCGAGTCGCATCTTCATGCCTTCTTCGGCAACGAGGCGGTGACAGCGTCGTCGACCCTCGAGGACTTGCTCGGTGCATCGACCAGTTGCGATGACGTGCGGGACACCGCCGCCTATTGGGTGCCGGTTCTCTTCGACGAGGGCGAGGTGGTGGCCCCCACCTACGCCGTGGCCTACTACCGGGCCGGCCTCGGCGTCGATCCGACGTCGGTGCAGTCCTACCCACCCGGTCTGACCATGATCGCCGGGGATCCGCTGGCCACCGGACCCCAACCGGTCTCGGTGGTGGCCTGGTCCTGCGGTATCGGATCCCGTCGGGACGTCCTTCCACCGACCTGTGACAGCGGAGCCCCTCTACGTCTGGACGTGACCTTCCCGGATTGCTGGGACGGAGTCAATCTCGACGTGCCAGGACATCGCGGCCACCTGCGGTACTCGAATGGCGGTCGCTGTCCCGAATCGCATCCGACCGCGATTCCTCAACTCGTTCTGTCGGTCACGTATCCGGTTCACGGAGATGTCAGTGACATGCGACTGGCATCGGGCAGCTTGCTGAGCGGACATGCCGACTTCGTCAATTCCTGGGACCAGGAGGAACTGGAGAGCGAAGTCGACCTCTGCATCAGGCGCCAGAACGTCTGCCGCATCTCGAGTGGCCGCATGCCGTTCTGAAGGTCACATGCGACCGGCTTCGGTCACTCGTCGCAGGAACTGGCGCGTGCGCTCGTTGCGAGGGTCGCCGAAGAGGCGCTCGGGAACGTCGCACTCGAGGATCTGTCCGGCGTGCAAGAAGCACACTCGGTCGGCGATCTCGCGGGCGAAGTTCATCTCGTGGGTCACGATGAGCATGGTCATGCCGCCGACCTTGAGTTCGCGCACCACGTCCAGCACTTCCCCGACGAGTTCAGGATCCAGGGCCGAGGTGATCTCGTCCAGCAGCATGACCTCCGGATCCATGGCCAGGCTCCGGGCGATCGCCACCCGTTGCTGCTGACCGCCCGAGAGTTGGTCCGGATAACTGGACGATCGGTCCTCGAGTCCGAGACGCCGCAAGAGATCCATCCCCCGTGATTCGGCATCGTCGGTGGCGATGCCGAGGACCTTGCGCGGGCCGAGAGCCAGGTTCTGCAGGACGGTCATATGAGGGAACAGGTTGAAACTCTGGAAGACCATGCCGATGCGTCGGCGGACCGTGTCGGCTCGGTAGCCGGGGGCGCTGATGTCCACACTATCGAGCAGGATCTCGCCGTCGTCGATCGATTCCAGGAGATTCAGACAACGCAGCAAGGTGCTCTTGCCGGAACCGGAGGCGCCGACGAAGGCCACGACTTCACTCGGCGCCACGTCCAAGTCGATCCCGGCCAGAACGGCCCGGTCGGCGAAGGACTTGTGGACGTTGCGGATCGAGAGCTTCGTTGTTCCGTTCGTCATCGAATGGCCGTCCCGCTGGTTCGTCGGCGCTCACGGGCGATGAGATGATCCACGAAGCGCGTTTCGGGAATCGTGAGGAGCAGGAACAGAATGGCTGCTCCCACGTACGGCGTGAAGTTGGCGTATTTCGACTTGTCGATTCCGGCCTGACGGAGCACCTCGATGGGACCGATCAGACTGACCAGGGCGACATCTTTCTGGAGACTGATG
>JBJTYE010000234.1:0-5470 GCA_046082625.1 Actinomycetota bacterium
GATCGAAGGACCGCAGATCGAGTGCCGGAACGTCGAACTGCCGGTGGAGTTCGGGGTAGGCGGTGAGAAGGATCTGGAAGCCGCGATCGAGGATGAAGCCGTCGACGTGATCCGATCGCACCCGGCCGCCGACACCGTCACCGGCTTCGAAGATCTGCACATCGCGTCCGGCGGCGTGCAGATGACGCGCCGCACTCAGTCCGGCGAGACCGGCGCCGACCACGGCGACGTCGCAGGAGTCGGGGAGTGCGGACATCGGGAGCTGGTGTCGAGACGTGACTCAGGCCGGGCGGCCGAGCAAGGACCGCAGAGCGGATTCGAGGTCGGCGTGACGGAAGGAGTAGCCGGACTTCTGCAACACGGCGGGCAGCACCCTCTGGCCGGTGAACAGAAGTGCGTCGGCCAGTTCGCCTCCGAGCAGAAGTTTCGGTCCGAAGGACGGCACCGGCAGCAGCGACGGTCGACGCAGGACGCGGGCCAAGGTCTTGGTGAAATCCGCCTGGGTCACCGGGTTCGGTGCGGTGAGATTCACGGCTCCGGATACTTGAGCCGACAGCAGATGATCGATGGCGGCCACTTCGTCGTCGATGGAGATCCAGCTCTGCCATTGGCGACCTGATCCCATGCGACCGCCGGCTCCCACTTTGAAGAGTGGCAGGAGCTTCTTGAGCGCGCCGCCTTTGGGGCTGAGCACGATGCCGGTGCGCAGATGGGCGACTCGGATGCCGGCCTTGGACGCCGACTCGGTGGCGGCTTCCCAGAGTACGCAGACTTCGGCGAGGAATCCCGACCCGGCGGGGGACTCCTCGGTGAACTCGGCAGTCAACGATTCGCCGTAGTAGCCGATGGCCGAACCCGAGAGCAGAACTTTCGGACCGTCGTCGAGACCAGCCATGGTCGAAGCCAGCAACGAGGTGCTCTTGGTGCGGCTCTCAAGGATTTCGCGCTTGTAGGCATCGGTCCAACGCTTGTCGCCGATACCGGCACCGGCCAGGTGGACGACGGCATCGACGCCGCGCAACTTGTCGGCGTCGATCGACCCCGTGACCGGATTCCAGGCGATGGTGTTCGGGCCGGAGCCTCCCGAGCGGGTGAAGGACAGGACGCGATCGCCGCGGGCGGTGAGATGGGCGGACAGAGCGGTGCCGATGAGGCCGCTGGCTCCGGTGATGGCGATGGTGCGAGGGGACATGGGTCCAGGCTACGACTCCCTACCGGAGCCGACGTGACCCGGAGGCCCTAGATCTCGACCTGGGAGCCGACTTCGAAGACCTTGTCGGTGGGCAGGTTGAAGAAGCGGCTGGCGCTGTCGGCGCCGCGGTTCAACAGCACGAACAAACGCTCGGCCCAGATGTTCATCCCGGGGGCCTTGCCGGCCAGGATCGATTCCCGACCGATGAAATAGGTGGCCGTCATCGGATCGAATTCGTGACCCCGGATGTCCAAGCTGGCCAGGGCCTTGGGCACATCGGGTTCTTCCATGAAGCCGAAGGTCAACTGGACTTGGTACACGCCGGGTTCCACGCGGTGGACGAAGACGCGATCCTCGGCCGACGCACGCGGCGTCTCGGCCGTCACCACCGACACGATGAGCGTGGTGCGATGCAGGACTCGATTGTGGCGCAAGTTGTTGACCAGAGCCGGCGGAGCCTTGCCGTAGTCCTTGAACATGAACACTGCCGTGCCGTCGACCTTCTTGGCTTCGACGTTCTCGTCGAGGACCTCGACCAGGGGTCGCTCGCCACGATGGATGCGTTCGGCCACCAGCTGTCGACCTCGTCGCCAGGTCTGCATCTGCACCATCAAGACGACGCCCACGACAAGCGCGAACCAGCCTCCGGCCGGAACCTTGACGAGATTCGCCCCGAGGAATCCCATCTCGACTCCGAGGAGGGGGACGCAGATCAGATAGGCCCGCCACGGCTTCCAGTTCCAGCGGTCGACCAGCACCTTGAAGAAGATCAAGGTGGTGATGGCCATGGTCAGGGTCACCGCGACGCCGTAGGCCGCGGCCAGATTCTCCGAGGTCTGGAAGCCGAGCACCAACCCGATACAGGCCGCCATCAACAGCCAGTTCACGAACGGTACGTAGATCTGACCGGACTGGCTGGACGAAGTGTGGCGAATGGAGATACGCGGCAAATAGTCGAGCTGCACCGCCTGCGCGGTCAAGGAGAACACACCGGAGATCAGCGCCTGCGAGGCGATGATGGTGGCCATGGTGGCCAGGATGACGAGTGGCAATTTTAGGGCTTCGGGGGCCAGCAGGAAGAAGAACTTCTTGTCCACGATCTCGGGGTTGTCGAGCAACATGGCGCCTTGGCCCCAGTAGTTGAGGAGCAGAGCCGGCAACACCAAGCTGTACCACCCGGTCATGATCGGTTGCGTCCGAAGTGACCCATGTCGGCGTACAGGGCCTCGCCGCCGGTCACGACCAAGAAGATGGATCCGAGGGACAGGAACGCCTTCAGACTTTCGTGGGTGAAGTAGTCGTAAGCGTGCATCGGGTTGATGGCTTCGATGATCCCCGGGTTTTCGAGCACCTTGGCCAGTCCGAGCAGGCCCAGGGTGACGAACCAGACGATCATGATCGGGCCGAAGACTCGGCCCACGGCACCGGTGCCGCGACTCTGCACCGAGAAGATGGCCACCAGAATGACGATGGCGATGGGCACCACCCAGGACGTGAACGAGGTGGAGACTTCTTCCAGTCCTTCGACGGCGGACAAGACCGAGATGGCCGGAGTGATGGCGCCGTCGCCGTAGAGCATGGCGGTGCCGAACACGCCGAGGGACACGAGCAGACCGGCCTTGGCCACCTGCTCCTTCTTGCCCATGACCAAGGCGGTGAGGGCGAGGATGCCGCCTTCGCCGTGGTTGTCGGCCCGCATGACGAAGAACAGGTACTTGATGGAGATGATGATGACGAGGGACCAGAAGGCGAGCGAGCAGATGCCGTAGACGTTGATGCGGTCCACGGTCATTTCGTGCGAGTGCCCGGTGAAGGCCTCGCGCATGGCGTACAGCGGGCTGGTGCCGATGTCGCCGTAGACCACACCCAGGGCTCCGAGTGCCAGGAGCGCAGTTCCCCGCTTGGTGGTGGGCTGGTGGTGCTCGGCCTCGGCGGGAGCAGGCGGAAGATCGTCCTCGTCCTCGTCGGTGGAACCGAGAATGCCGCCGGACTGATGGATCTTGCGGCCGAGGTCGACCGACTCCGGCCCAGCGGTCTTGTCGGATCCCACGAGGAGCCAGCCTACCCATCGGGTGGAACGGCCCCGTAGGCTCCGAGGGCGATGAAAACCCGAACCTTGCTGTTGCTGTCGGTGGGGGTCGGACTACTCATCTTGTTGGCGGGCGGGGTGAAGCTGCTTCAAGTGGCCACTGATCGCACCGAGGTGCGGGTCCTCGACCTCGGCCAGTCGGCGGTCATCGGTGACATGACCGTGGCGGTGGCGTCGGTGTCGCAGGCCGCCGACGGGACCTTGGTGGAGATCTCGATGTCCGGGGTGGCCGGTGAAGCGGTCATCGAGGACTGGCGGCTCCTGGGAGACGGTTCGGTGATCGAGGCCACCGGAGCCAGCGGAGACGACCGGTTCTGTTCGGGTCGAACCCTGGTGCCGGATGACGGCTCCACCGTGCGTTGCACCCTGCGGTTCGCAGCGGTGGAAACGGTCCAGGCCGTGGCCTATACCCGCGCTGGCGAACAGCGTCAGTGGGCACCCTGACCGATACCGTTGGGGGCACACGCGCGCCCCGTCGGCGCCCTGATCGCGGAGGTGGTCCGTACGGCTGAGCACTTTGACCTGGTCATCATCGGTGGCGGGCCCGGGGGGTACGGCGCCGCACTGTATGGCGCCTCGGCCGGACTGAACGTCGCTCTGGTGGAGCGGGACGCCCTCGGAGGAACCTGCCTGAACCGGGGCTGCATTCCGGCCAAGGCCTTCTTGGAAACCGCTGCCGTCTTCCGCCACGTGGCCCACGCCGCCGATTTCGGCATCGAGGCCAGCGCTCCGGCGGTGCAGTTCGCCGTCACCCAGGCGCGCAAGCAGAAGATCGTGAGCGGTCTGGTGCACGGCATCGGCGGACTGTGCAAGGCCCGCAAAGTGACGGTGTTCAACGGCACCGGAACTCTGGGTACCCAGCGCACGGTAACCATCGCCGGCAACGACGGCACGACGACGACCGTGAGCGGTGATCACGTGGTACTGGCCACCGGATCGGTGCCGCGTCTCATTCCCGGTTTCGAACGGGGCGGACCGATCCTCACCAGTGACGAAGTGTTGGACCTCGATCACGTTCCGGCGCGTATCGCCGTCATCGGTGGTGGAGCCATCGGCTGCGAGTTCGCATCCACCTTCGCCGATCTCGGGGCGTCGGTGACCATCCTCGAGGGCCTGCCCAAGATCCTGCCCGGCCTCGACGGCGATGTCGCCAACGTGGTGGTCCGCTCGTTGAAGAAGAAGGGCATCGACATCCGCACCGGGGTGGCGGTGAAGAGTCATGCGCCGACCGGATCTGGGAGCACGGTGGTGTCCTTCGGCGAGGGCGAGCAACTGGAAGTCGATGCCGTGGTGGTGTCGATCGGCCGCCGTCCGCTGAGTGAGACGCTCGGTCTCACCGGAACGGGAGTGAAGGTCTCCGATCGCGGTTTCGTGGACGTGGATCCGCTCTGCCGCACCGGCGAGCCCAATGTGTATGCCATCGGCGACCTGATCAACACCCCGCAATTGGCACACGTCGCCTACGCCGAAGCCATCTTGGTGATCAAGCACATCCTCGGGGAGAACCCGATGCCGATCGCCTATGACCGAGTGCCATGGGCCATCTACTGCCATCCCGAAGTCGCGTGGGCCGGACCGGGTGAGGACGCCGCCAAGGAAGCCGGGTTCGATGTGGTGGTGGCCAAGCACCAATTCCGCGGCAACAGCCGGGCCCAGATCCTGGGCGAGATGGACGGACTGGTGAAGATCATCGCCAAGCGCGACGCCGACGGAACCGCCGGACAGATTCTCGGCGTGCACATGGTCGGCCCGTGGGTGACCGAGCAGTTGTCGGGCGGGTATCTGGCGGTCAACTGGGAGGCGACGGTGGCCGAGACGGCCGAGTTCGTGCAGCCGCACCCGAGTCTCTCGGAGTTGTTCGGTGAGACGGTACTGTCGCTCACCGGTCGCAGTTTGAACACGTGAGTAGTACGAGTCGAGGAGAAGGCACACGAGATGGCTGAGGTAGTTCTGCCCCAACTGGGTGAGACGGTCACCGAGGGGACCATCACGCGCTGGTTCAAGAAAGTCGGCGATGCTGTCAAGGCCGACGAGCCGTTGTTCGAAGTGTCGACCGACAAAGTGGACACCGAAGTGCCGTCTCCGGTGGCCGGAACTCTGTTGGAGATCCGCGTGCCCGAAGGTGACACCGTGCCGGTGGGCGCGGTCATCGCCGTGGTCGGAGACGGTGCGGCCGCATCGGCGGCGCC
>JBJTYE010000235.1:0-15332 GCA_046082625.1 Actinomycetota bacterium
TGGCGGCCGCTCACTCTCGCGGTCGGTTCCTCAGTCGCGCCGAGATGATGGCTGCGATCTGCGCCGTCCGGCCCACGGTCGGAGTGGCGGGCACCCACGGCAAGACGACGACGACCTCGCTTCTGGTGAGCGCCTTGCACGAGGCCGGTCTTCTGCCATCCTTCGTGGTGGGAGGTGAGATGCTCGACACCGGCGTCAACGCCCGCTGGGACAGCGGACCCTGGACCGTGGTCGAGGTCGACGAGAGCGACGGGACGCATCTCCAACTTCCCTTGGCGGCCACCATCCTGACCAATGTCGACGTGGACCATTTGGACCACTTCACCGACTTCGATGCGATCGTCGACTCCTTCCGTCGCTACCTCTCGGCGATTGCTGGTCCGAAGGTCGTTTGCCTCGATGATCCTGGATGTCGTCGGGTGCTCGATGGTCTCGGGAATCCAGCCGACGCGTCGATCATCACCTACGGAGCTCATCCCGAGGCTCACGTCCGTTTCGATGCGGTCGAAGCACGTCACGGACGAACAAGTTTCGACGTGAGCATCGCCGGCGCGGCTTCGCGATCGGTGTCGACGGGTCTACGCGGCGTGCACAACGTCGCCAACATCACCGCGGTGATGGCCATGACACGGGCACTGGGCATTACATGGGATCCCGTGGTGACGGCAGTGGCCGGCTTCGCCGGGGTCGGACGTCGTTTCCAGATCGTCGGCGTCGAGAGCGGCATCACCTGTGTCGACGATTACGCCCATCTTCCTCGCGAGATCGAGGCGGTGCTTCGAGCCGCTCGATCCTCCGGCGACGACTGGCGGCGAGTCGTGGCGGTCTTCCAGCCCAATCGCTTCAATCGCATGTCGGTACTGTCTCCGGCCTATGCCGACTGCTTCACATCGGCCGATGTGGTGATCGTCACCGACATCTATGCCTCCGGTACCGCGTCGATCGAGGGAGTGACTGGCGAGATGGTGGTCCGAGCGGTGCGGGAAGCCCATCCGGACGCCGATGTCCGGTGGGCGCCACGGCGTGACACGCTGGCCCGGTTCGTGGCTCCTATTCTCGAGGCAGGAGATCTGTGCATCTCCATGGGATGCGGGGACGTCGAGACCCTTCCGGGCGAGATCCTGGCCATCCTGCGAGAGAACCACGGACGGCACGTGCACGAACCCCGAAGATTCGGATCAGAACGACATGGACACGACTGAACGGGAATCTCCGACGGTCGAGGTCGTGCGAGCCCGTTTGGGGGACCGTGTCCGAGTCGATCATCCGGTATCCGATCAGACCACCTATCGGGTCGGGGGGCGCGCCGCGTTCTTCTTCGTGGCCGAATCGACGGCTGATCTCGCAGCGGTCGCCGAGTTGATGGACCGCACCGGTCTGCCGGTGGTGGTCCTCGGACGGGGCAGCAACGTCTTGTTCGCCGACACCGGGTATGACGGACTGGTCCTGCAATTGGGCGAGTTCGCGTCCGTCATGGACATTCCCGCCGTGATGCCCGAATCCGGGCAGGTCGAAGTACGCATCGGTGCGGCGGTGGCTCTCCCGGTGGCGGCTCGACAGACTGCGGCGGCCGGACTGCGTGGTTTCGAGTGGGCGGTGGGGGTGCCCGGATCGGTGGGCGGAGCGGTCCGGATGAATGCCGGGGGACACGGATCGGACATGGCTCGCACACTGCTGTCGGTAGAGGTCTTCGACCTGGCCGACGCGGGGACGAGAACGCTGGTCCCGGCTGATGTCGGTTTGCGATTTCGCGGGTCGGCGCTGTCGGACAGTGACGTCGTGTTGTCGGTGGTCGTCGGATTGGAGCGTGGATCATCGAGCGAGGCCACGGAGGAGATCGACGAAATCGTCCGGTGGCGCCGGGCCAACCAACCTGGAGGACAGAACGCTGGATCGGTGTTCGTGAATCCTGTTCCCGGCCAGGTGTCCGCCGGTGAACTCATCGACGGCTGCGGTTTGCGCGGGTTTCGCATCGGGACGGCCCATGTCTCGTCCAAGCATGCGAATTTCATCCAAGCCGAACCCGACGGCACGGCCGACGATGTGGTGGCCGTCATGTGCCACGTCCGAGACGTCGTGGCCGCCTCCACAGGTCATCGTCTGCGCTCCGAGGTGAGACTCCTGGGATTCGATCCGACGATCCTGGCCGACCTCCATGGTGATGAGTCGCACCAGATGTCCGACGAGGTCGAGGGTCGCCCATGAGCACGAGTGGCTCCGGAAACGCGGACTCCGGAGGGGTCGAGTCGACGCCGACCGACATCGACGATGACGTGCGTGCCGACCTGGAAGCGGCCTTCTCGCGGGACACGGGTCGTTTGCGCATCAAGGACGAAACGTCGAGTCATGCCACCGGTGATGCCACCGTCGACGTCGTATCGCCCTTCGAACAGCCGATCGAGCCGTCGAGGGACTCGCCCGTCGAACCCGTTGCCACCTCGCAGAGGAAGGGGCGATTCGGTCGGCGCCGTCGTCGTTCGATCCTGGAGATCGCGCGGGACTACGACACACGCGTGAAGTCCCGAGCCGACGGCCCGGCCGTCGATGCCCGGATCCACGAGCCGGATGACGCGCCTCGAGATGTTTCACCCGACGATTCGCCAGCCGACCCGTCATCCGACGGCGAGCTTCCGGCGGTGGGAGGCAAGAAGCGCGTGGTCATCACCGATGACACTGTCGATGCAGCGCGCGAATCCCATGACAGGCGTCGAGCCGGTCGTCCACGTCGTCGTTTCTGGCAGCGGGCGCGCAGTGCCGAAGACGACGAATTGTCCAGACTGCGCAAACAGCGGCGCGCCAAACAGCGCCTCGACGGTCGGTGGAGGCCCCGCTGGTACGTCGTGGTCAGTGCGGGCGTGGCCCTGCTCATCGGCGGGCTCCTCCTCCTGTCGAGTCCGATCCTGGCGATCAAGCGGGTGGATGTCGAGGGAAACGTCTACACCGACCCCCGCTTGCTGGCCGACGTCATCGCCGAGTTGGAAGGCGACCCGATTCTCACCGCCGATCTCCACGGAGCCCAGGTCCGGGTGGAGGCCATACCGTGGGTTCGCAAGGCTCGGGTGAGCATGCATCTCCCGTCGCGGATCCTCATCCAGGTCGACGAGCGAACCCCGCTGGCGTACGTCCGGTCCTCGGACGGTTTCAATCGGGTGATCGACCGGGACGGGCGAGTGCTCGACGTCATCGAGGGCGACCCCACCGACTACGTCCGGATCAACGGCATCGCTCCCACCCTGGTGGCTGGGGATTTCGTCCCGCAGCCCTTTCTGGGGGCGGCCCAGCTGATCAACGCCTTACCGGTGGACCTGGCCGAACGGCTGGTGTCGGCCAGTGTCAGCCCGGAGGGGGAGATCTCGCTTCAGTTCACCCCCAATTTGCAGGTGATCTTCGGGGCGCCCTCGGACTATCAGGCGAAACTGGTGGGAGTCATCAACGAGATCAAGAGGCAAGGCTCGCGCTCCTACACGGTCATCGACGTCTCGACCGGCGAACCCAACGTCCGCTGACGGGCCCGAAATGGGGCGTCTGCAGGGCGTTTGGGCAGGATATCCCCCCATTTCCGGGCTGTAACTGAGAGACTGCGAAGGACATTCCAGTATTTCTCGGCAATTTCCACTCAAGTTCCTCTCGGGATCGGCCGATCACGTGGGGTCAATCGTTTCAACGTCGGCTGGTCCGGCATCCGAAAGTAGAGGAGTCTCCCGACATGGTTGGTGGACAGAACAACTACATCTGCCAGATCAAGGTGGTCGGCGTGGGCGGGGGCGGCGTGAACGCCGTGAACCGCATGATCGAGCGCAACCTTCGTGGCGTCGAGTTCATCGCCGTGAACACCGACATTCAGGCTCTCATGACCAGTGATGCCGAGTTGAAATTGGACATCGGCCGGGAACTGACCCGTGGCCTCGGAGCGGGAAGCGACCCAGAGATCGGCCGGCAGGCCGCAGAGGCTCACCGTGACGAGATCGAAGACGCACTGAAGGGTGCCGACATGGTTTTCATCGCCGCCGGCGAGGGTGGCGGAACCGGAACCGGAGCGGCACCGGTAGTGGCCGAGATCGCCAAGTCGGTCGGAGCACTGACCATCGGCATCGTGACGCGTCCGTTCTCCTTCGAAGGACGTCGTCGAGCGGTCCAGGCCGACGGCGGTATCGCCAAGTTGAAGGAGAAGGTCGACACCCTCATCGTGGTTCCCAACGATCGGCTGTTGTCGGTGGTCGATGCTCGCGACACCGTGATGGAGGCATTCGCGCGGGCCGACGAGGTCCTGTACAGCGGCGTGTCCGGTATCAGCGAACTCATCACCAACCCGGGTCTGATCAACACCGACTTCGCCGACGTGAAGATGACGCTCCAGAACGCCGGCTCGGCACTCATGGGAATCGGTTCCGCCAGCGGCGACAGCCGAGCCCGCGACGCCGCTCTCAAGGCCTTGTCGAGCAACCTCCTCGAAGCATCGATCGACGGCGCACGAAGCGTGCTGCTCAATGTGACCGGACCGTCGAGTATGACGCTCATGGAGATGAACGAAGCGGCCGAGATCATTCATGGCATCGCCCACCAGGACGCCAACATCATCTTCGGAACGGTCATCAACGACGACCTGGGTGACGAAGTGCGGGTCACGGTGATCGCCGCCGGTTTCGACCGCTGGGACGGGGGACCGCAAGTGCGGTCGTCAGGTCGGCCGTCGAGTCGGTCCGCCAAGCCCGAGCGCGAACAGCGAGCTCCTGCCAAGGACATCTTCGCTGGCGATCCCTTGGCCCCGTTCGAGGACGACGGCGAAGACGATTTCGACGTTCCGTCGTTCTTGAAGTGACCGCCGCCCCTCAGGGGGAGCCTCGCCGCCAGCGGCAAGGTGACGCAGCAGTCGATCCCGGAGTCGTCGCTGGGAATCTGCTCCGGCTCCGCCGGATCATCGACGACCTGGGCGGAGCTCGGGCCCGCATCATCGCCGTCACCAAGGGTTTCGGTCCCGAGGCGGTGCAGGCGGTCATGGATGCCGGCTGTCGGGACGTCGGAGAGAACTACGCCCAAGAAGTCGTGGCCAAATTCGGTCCGATGGAGCCCGAACGGCGTCCGGAGATTCACCTCATCGGTCAACTGCAGTCGAACAAGGTGGCCGCCTTGGCACCGCTGGTGTCGGTCTGGCAGACCGTCGACCGTCCGTCCATCGCCGGCGCGATCGCGCGCCGTCGACCCGGGGCTCGGGTCCTCGTCCAAGTCGATGCCACGGACGAAGCAGGAAAGGGCGGTTGCCGGCTTTCCGATACTCCGGCGCTCGTGAGCGAATCGCGTGCGCTCGGTCTGGAAGTCGTCGGTCTCATGACGATCGGCCCCACCGATGGCGACAGAGAGCGGACGAAACTGGCATTCGCCACCGTGGCGGCGTTGCGCAGCGTTCTCGGTCTTGCGGAACTGTCGATGGGCATGTCGAACGACCTGGACATCGCCGTTCCCCTCGGTGCGACCATGGTGCGCATCGGCCGGGCCATCTTCGGAGAGCGTCCACCCAAGAATCCGAATTGGCCATTAATATGAGGGGCAATGTCAATCTTTCGACGCGCCATGGACTACCTCGGTTTGGGTGAGGACGAGGCGTACGACGACTACGACGACTACGAGCCGATGGACCGTTCCGGCGGCATGTCTCGGACCCACGACCCGCGGCGGCCCGAGTACGACGACCCTTCTCGCCCCATTCCCCGGCAGGTGACCCCCCGGGACACCGATCCCTTGCCGGCACGTCGCACGGTGTTCGACGATTCCGCCCTCCAGCCCCGGCCGGTGGCCCCTCGGCAGGGCTCGTCGGTGCGCACGCTCGGCGGACCGGGCCAGGGAGAGCCCCACACCGTCAAGGCCATTCGCTTCAACGACATCCAGGAGGTGGCCAACCGCTTTCGGGACGGCCACCCCGTCATTCTCAACACCGAAGGCTGCGAGGACGACGTCGCCCGGCGCATGATCGACTTCTCGAGCGGGCTCTGCTACGCCCTGCACGGAAAGATCGAGAAGGTTGCGCGCGGTGTCTACCTCTTGAAGCCGGCATCGCGCTCGCAGTTCTCCGAGTACTGATCCTCGTGGAACTCCTCTGTCAGTTGGCGTGGCTGTATCAGATCGCCATCGTCATCCGCATCGTGCTGTCATGGTTCCCGGTGTCGCAGGGTCCGATGGCCACGGCTCAGTACTGGCTGGTTCGGGTCACCGAACCCGTCCTCGGTCCGGTGCGGCGGGCCTTGCCTCCCTTCGGAGGGCTCGACTTCTCACCGATCGTCGTACTTCTCTTCTTGTCGATCGTGGTGCAGGGTCTGATTCTGGGTTGTTGAATCGAACCGCCATGAGTGATTCGGGATATCCGCAGACCGAGGCCCAACCCTCCTTCCCTTCGATCGAAGACGAGATTCTCGCCCGCTGGGCGAGGGAGGGAACGTTCGCGGCCTCGGTGGCCGCCCGTCCGACGGGACCGCAGGGAGACAACGAGTTCGTGTTCTACGACGGTCCGCCCTTCGCCAATGGCCTGCCTCATTACGGGCATCTCCTGACCGGTTTCGTGAAGGACGCCATTCCGCGGTACCGCACCATGCGGGGCCAGCGGGTGGAGCGACGATTCGGCTGGGACTGCCACGGCCTGCCGGCCGAGGTGGAAGCTGAGAAGCAACTCGGTATCTCCGGTCACCCCGAGATCACAGCCTTCGGAGTGGAGAACTTCAACGAGTACTGCCGGACCAGCGTCCTCAAGTACACCAACGACTGGGAAGAGTACGTGACCAGGCAGGCCCGTTGGGTGGACTTCGCCAACGACTACAAGACCCTGGATCTCTCCTACATGGAGAGCGTCATGTGGGCCTTCAAGACTCTGCACGACAAGGGTTTGATATACGAGGGATTTCGGGTGTTGGCCTACTGCTGGCGTTGCGAGACTCCGCTCAGCAATACCGAGACTCGAATGGACGACGTCTATCGGAATCGCCAGGACCCGGCGCTCACGGTCGGATTCCACTTGGAGTCGGGGGAGACGATCCTGGTGTGGACGACCACGCCGTGGACATTGCCGTCGAATCTGGCTCTGGCCGTGAATCCGAACGTGGAGTACGCGGTGGTTCTCTGGGAGGGCCGCGAGGTTGTGATCGCGTCCGATCGACTGCGTGCGTACGCGAGAGAGTTCGGTGAGGCGGAACCCGTGCGCACGATCCCTGGTCGGGATCTCGTCGGTAGGACCTACGAGCCACTCTTCGATTTCTTCCACGACACACCGGGAGCCTTCAAGGTGCTGGGAGCGGATTTCGTGACCGTGGAGGACGGAACCGGAGTCGTACACATGGCACCTGGTTTCGGCGAGGACGACCAGAACACCTGCGCGGCCGCTGGAATCCCCACCGTGTGTCCGATGGACAGCCACGGTTGCTTCACCTCCGAGGTGGAACCCTGGGCCGGACGTCACGTCTTCGAAGCCAATGGGGACATCATCCGCCATCTCAAGGAACGCCACGTGGTGGTGCGGCACGAGACATACGACCATCCCTATCCGCATTGTTGGCGTTGTACCGAGCCCCTCGTCTACCGGGCGATTTCGTCGTGGTTCGTCGAGGTGACGCGCATCAAGGATCGCATGCTGGAACTGAACCGGGAGATCCGTTGGGTGCCCGAGCACCTGAAGGACGGATCGTTCGGAAAGTGGTTGGCGAACGCCCGCGACTGGTCCATCAGCCGCAATCGCTTCTGGGGATCGCCGATTCCGGTCTGGAAGAGCGATGATCCGGATCACCCGCGCCTCGACGTGTACGGCAGCTTGGCCGATCTGCGACGAGACTTCGGGGTCGAGATCACCGACCTCCATCGGCCAGCGGTGGACGATCTGGTGCGCCCGAACCCGGACGATCCCAGTGGCCGGTCGATGATGCGCCGTGTTCCAGAAGTCCTCGATTGCTGGTTCGAGAGCGGCTCGATGCCCTTCGCCCAAGTGCATTATCCCTTCGAGAACACCGATTGGTTCGAACAGCACTATCCGGGGGATTTCATCGTCGAGTACATCGGCCAGACCCGCGGCTGGTTCTACACCCTCCACGTCCTGGCCACGGCTCTCTTCGATCGGCCAGCCTTTGCCACCTGCGTGAGTCACGGCATCGTGCTCGGCGACGACGGACAGAAGATGTCGAAGAGTCTGCGCAACTATCCCGATCCACGCGCCGTCTTCGAGAAGTACGGAGCCGATGCCATGCGTTGGTATCTGCTGTCGTCTTCGATCCTGCGAGGAGCCGATTTCTCGGTCACCGAACAAGGCATCAGGGAGACCGTGCGCCAGGTGCTCCTGCCGTTCTGGAACGCTTGGTACTTCCTCGGTCTGTACGCCAACGCCGAAGGGGAGCGCGGAAGATTCCGACTCGATTCCGACCACGTTCTGGATCGCTACATCGTGGCCAAGACGGGGGAGTTGATCGAAAACGCGACCCGGGATCTGGATGCCTACGATCTCTTCGCGGCCACCGGTGCCATTCGGGACTTCCTGGACGTGCTCACCAACTGGTACATCCGGCGCTCACGGGATCGTTTCTGGGACGGTGACCGCGATGCCATCGACACGTTGCATTCCGTTCTGGTCCTGTTGTGCCGTGTCGCGGCTCCGTTGCTTCCAATGGTGTCGGAGAAGATCTACGGGGGACTGACACCCGATGCCGGGAGCGTCCACCTCTCGGATTGGCCGAACACGGTCGACGTCCCATCGGACGGAGATCTCGTGCGCTCGATGGACCGAGTCCGCGATGTGTGCTCACTCGGACTCTCGATCCGCAAGGCCAACAATCTTCGGGTCCGACTTCCCTTGGCGGAGATGACCATCACTCATCCCGATGCCGATGCACTGCGTTCGTTCGCCGACCTGATCGCCGATGAAGTGAACGTCAAGAACGTGGTGTTGGCGGCCGATGCGGCCACAGTGTCGGCCACCGTTCTACAGGTTGTGCCGGCTGCGGTCGGCCCCCGACTCGGCGGTCGGACCCAGGAGGTCATCCGAGCGGTCAAGGAAGGTCGTTGGGTCAAAGACGGTGACCGCGTGGTGGCGGGAGACATCGAATTGCGGCCGGGAGAGTTCATTCTGAAATTGGCGGCCAGCGAGGGCGGGGCGACCATGACCACGACTGACGGCCAGGGGCTGGTGGCGATCGACGTCGCAGTGACGCCAGAACTCGAGGCCGAGGGCCGGGCGCGCGATCTGGTGCGTTTGGTGCAGCAGGCTCGACGGGAGGCCGGTCTCCTGGTCAGTGATCGAATCGTTCTCACGCTCGGTGTTCCGGAATTCGTCCGGCGGAACGTACAGCCGTTCATCACCATGATCGCGACCGAGACCTTGGCCACCACCTTGGAATGGGGAATCGGCGAGCCCAATGCGCAGCTCGACGATGACGACGTCTTCATCGGTGTGCGCAAAGCGTGACATCGCCGGCGGAAGTCCGGTCACGGTCATGGATGCGCGGCGGTAACATCGCCCGGAACCGAATCAGGAGGGTCATGACCATGGCGCAGGCCGCAGCCAAGAAGGTTTCCACATCCGCCGCCAAGAAGGCTCCGGCGAAGAAGACGCCCGCCAAGAAGGCACCGGCGAAGAAGGCCCCTGCCAAGAAGGCTCCTGCGAAGAAAGCCCCGGTGAAGAAGGCTCCTGCCAAGAGGGCACCGGCGAAGAAGGCACCGGCGAAGAAGGCTCCCGCCAAAAAAGCTCCGCCGAAGAAATCGCCGGTGAAGAAGGCTCCGGCGAAGAAGGCTCCGGTGAAGAAGGCTCCGGTGAAGAAGGCTCCTGCCAAGAAGGCTCCGGCGAAGACGGTGCCCGGCGCCACGGTGGCGTCGAAGAAGGCCCCGGTCGTCGCTGCGCCCCCGAAGAAGGCGCCGGTGAAGAAGGCGCCGCCCAAGCCGGTCTTCGTCAAACCCCCGGTTCCCGGCAAGAAGGCCCCGTCCAAAGACGGCATCATCGCCAATCGGGATTTCGATCTGACATTCCTTCGTGCCCAAAGAGTGCTTCTCCAGCAGCAACGGGCTCATCTGCTGGGCCAAGCCGAGCGTCTGGACATCGAACGCGAGCGTCTCATCGAAGAAGCGGGAATGGGAGACGATCAATTCGACGAAGATGGTGGTGAAGGCGACACCATGGCCGTCGAGCGCGAGAGAGACCGGGTGTTGTCCGACCAGGCCCGGCAGACGGTCGAGGAGATCGACGCGGCACTGGCGCGGATCACCTCCGGCGACTACGGCTACAGCGTGGTCTCCACCAAACCCATCCCTCGGGAGCGATTGGAAGTCATTCCCTGGGCCACCGAACTGGTCGAAGAACGCGTGGGTTGGATCGGTCGTCGCTGAGTGTCCTCGACTGCCATCACCCGGGAGTGGGCGAGGGCCCTGAAGCAGCGGAGTGGGTCGATCCCGCCATCGACGGTCGTCGTGGCGATCGTGGTGGTGGTGATCGACCAACTGACCAAGGCCTGGGCCCTGTCCCACCTGGCCGACGGACATGTCGACCATGTGGTCTGGACATTGCAGTTCAATCTGTCCTTCAACAGTGGGATGGCATTCGGCCGCGCCCAGGGTTGGGGGCCCTTCATCGCCGTCCTGGCCACCCTGGTCATCGTGGCGTTCGTCCTCAGCATCAAGACCACTGATGGGCGTCTTTCTGCGATTGCAGTGGGTTGCATCGTCGGAGGTGCGACCGGAAATCTGATCGATCGGTTGTTCCGCGACGAGGCCTGGCTGCGCGGCCGTGTCGTGGACTTCATCGACTTCCAGTGGTTCGCGATCTTCAACGTGGCCGACATGTGCATCAACGTGGGAGGAGCACTTCTCGTTCTCGGCTATTTCCGAGCCTCCCGCCGGGTGGCCTGATGGGTGAGATCCTCTCCGAAGAGGTTCCCGAAGCGTTGGTGGGTGAACGACTCGATCGAGTGGTGGCGATGATCGCGGAGATCAGCCGCTCGGCAGCCGGAGAACTGATCGCCAATTCCGGTGTGCGGGTGGACGGGGAACTGGTCACCGTCGGCAAAGGGCGATTGCGGCTCGGACAGACGGTCAGCGTCGACCAGAGCCGCATTCCTCGCGATGCATTGCCGACGGCCGATTCCACCGTTCGATTCGACGTCGTCTATGCCGATGATGCGGTGGTGGTGGTCGACAAGCCGGCGGGCCTGGTGGTGCATCCGGGTGCCGGACGGCCGGACGGGACATTGGTCAATGGCCTGTTGGCGAGTTTCCCGGAGATCGCGGACGTGGGTCAGGCTCATCGTCCGGGAATCGTGCATCGACTCGACAGCGGGACGAGCGGCCTCTTGATCGTTGCCCGTCGGCAGGACGCCTACGACGAACTGGTGGCGATGATGTCGGAGCGCCAGGTTCACCGGCACTACATCGCGTTGGTCTGGGGCCACCTGGAGTCTCCCCGGGGAACCATCGATGCTCCGCTCGGACGGGATCCGCGGTCCCCGCTACGTATGGCGGTGGTGGCAACGGGAAAAGAGGCGCGAACTCGCTACGAGGAGCGGCGTCGATTCACCGAGCCACCTGTCACCCTCGTGGACTGCGAACTGGAAACCGGCCGAACGCATCAGATCCGGGTGCACCTGCAAGCCATCGGCCACCCGGTGGTGGGCGATGCCGTGTACGGAGGCGCACGCGCCTCGCTCCGCGCCGATCGCCCCTTCCTGCACGCCGACCGACTCGAACTCGAGCATCCGCTGGACGGCCGTCATCTGGTGTTCAACAGTCCGCTCCCCGAAGATTTGGCCGCTCTTCTCGGGAGATGCCACTGAGCGTGGCTTCGTCCTGCTAGTTTCCCTGCGACCGTCAAACGGGTCCTGTGAGGCCCGAACGGAGGAACGATGAATGTCGAAGGTGCCGGCACGCCGGCAGAGTACGAGCGAGCCGTCTCGCCGTCTTCGCGTCATTCCTCCACGGTGCTCTCGGCCAGTGACGTGAATCGGGCCGTCGTGCGTATCGCTCACGAGATCGGCGAACGCAATCGGGGGCTGGAGGGAATCGTCATCATCGGGCTCCAGACCGGAGGAGTGTGGCTGGCACGTCGACTGGCGGACGCGATCTCGGGTCTCGACGGCGGGGAATCGGTGGCGGTCGGTCATCTCGACGTGTCCATGTTCCGTGACGATCTGGCCCTGCGACCGGTGTCGCCCGTGGCTCCGAGTTCCATTCCCGCCGATCTCTCCGGGTCCAAGGTGGTTCTGGTGGACGATGTGCTCTTCACCGGCCGAACCGTCAGGGCAGCCCTCGACGCGTTGAACCAATACGGTCGTCCGGCAAGCGTGCAACTGGCGGTGCTGGTGGACCGAGGACATCGGGAACTGCCCATCCGTCCCGACTACGTCGGCAAGAACCTTCCGACCAGCCGGGACGAGGATGTCGACGTCACTCCCGATGGTGTCGTGTTGTTCCGGGCCGGTGCGACGTGAAACACCTGCGGAGCATCGACGAACTGGGAGCAGACGGGATGGCCCGGATCCTGAAGCTCGCCGAGCACATGGAAGCCATCAACGAGCGTCCGATCCCCAAGGTGCCGGCATTGACGGGCCGCAACGTGGTGACGCTCTTCTTCGAGGACTCGACGCGCACCCGCATCAGTTTCGAGACCGCCGCTCGCCGGCTGTCGGCCGACACCATGACCTTCAACGTCTCGGCTTCCAGCGTGAACAAGGGCGAGAGCCTCCGCGACACGGTGGAGACGATCAGCGCCCTGGGCGTCTCGGCGTTCGTCGTCCGTCATCGGACGAGCGGAGTACCCTGGCAGATCTCGCAGTGGACCGATGCGTGCGTGATCAACGCCGGGGACGGGTGGCATCAGCACCCCACCCAGGCCTTGCTGGACGCCTACACCATCACCCAGCACCTCGGACGCCAGAGGTCCGTCGACTGTCTGGCGGGCTTGAGAATCGCCATCGTGGGCGACGTCCGGCACAGCAGAGTGGCCCGCAGCAACATCGAAGCCTTCACCGGACTCGGGGCAGAGGTCGTCCTGGTGGCCCCGCGCACCCTCTTGCCGCCGGACGTCTCCAGTTGGAAGGTGGAGACGAGTTCCGATCTCGACGCAGTGCTCGGATCGATCGACGTGCTCTATCTCCTGCGCATGCAGCGGGAACGCATGTCGGAGGCCCTCGTCCCCGACCTGGCCGAGTATTCGCGGCGTTTCGCGCTGGATCCCGATCGGGCTCGGCGGCTCGGGGACCGGACTCTGGTCATGCATCCGGGACCGATGAACCGCGGTGTCGAGATGCAGATGGATCCTGACGACATCGGGACCAGCGTCATCAAGGATCAGGTCACCAATGGGGTGTCGGTGCGCATGGCCGTCTTGTTCGACTCGCTGTCCTCGGCTCAGTTGCTGGAAACGGAGGGACGATGAGCGTCGTCATTCGCAACGCCGCGATCCTCGATCAACGGACCGCCGATGTCGACACCTCGAGACGTGTCGACATCACCATCGCCGACGGCCTGATCAGCGACATCGGTCCAGCCGGTGGGGCAGGCGCGGCGGCCACCGAACTCGATGCATCGGAGTGTTTCGTCAGCCCCTCGTTCGTGGATCTCCACGTCCATCTCCGTGAACCCGGCCAGGAGGAATCCGAAACCATCGACACGGGAACCCGGGCCGCAGCTCGCGGGGGCTTCGGAGCGGTGGTGGCCATGCCCAACACCGAACCGGCTCAAGATGCACGGTCGGTCATCGAGTTCGTCCGGGATCGCGGTTATCGAGCCGGATGGTGCGAGGTGGTGCCCTCCGGTTGCATCACGGTGGGCCGAGCCGGAGAGCGTTTGGCACCCTTCGCCGATCTGCAGGCGGCCGGGGTCACGTTGTTCACCGACGACGGAAACGGGGTCCAGGACGCCCACTTGATGAGACGTGCTCTGGAATACGCCTCGGACCTCGGGATCACTCTGGCCCAGCATTGCGAAGTGAAGAGCCTCACCGCCGGAGCAGTGATGCACGAGGGAGCCTGTTGTTCTCATCTCGGTCTTCCCGGCTGGCCGTCGATCGCCGAGGAGCTGATGGTGCATCGGGACATCGAGTTGGTTCGCCTCACCGGCGGTCGACTGCATCTGTTGCACCTGTCGACCGCCGGGAGCGTGGCCCTGGTGCGTGCCGCCAAGGCCGACGGTCTGGCCGTGACGGCCGAAGTCGCTCCTCACCACTTCACCTTGACCGACGAACATCTCGCCGGTTTCGATCCGGTGTTCAAGGTCAATCCGCCCCTCAGGACGGCGGCCGACATCGCGGCGCTGAAAGAGGGATTGCGCGACGGAACCATCGACGCCATCGCCACCGACCATGCCCCGCACGCCGACCACCTGAAGGAGCAACCTCTCGATCTGGCCCCTCCGGGCATGCTGGGTCTCGAGACGGCGTTGGCCCTGGCGGTGTCGGAACTGGACATGCCGCTGTCGGAGATCGTGGCGGCCCTCAGTTGGAAACCGGCACGTATCGCCGGCATCGCCGATCGACATGGTCGTCCGGTTGCCGTCGGCGAGCCGGCGAACCTGGTGGTCTTCGATCCCTCGGCGACCTGGACGGTGTCGCGCACGGGTCTGGCCAGCCGCAGTCGGAACACCCCGTACCACGGCCGCCAGGTCCGGGGACGGGTACGGCACACGGTCTTCGGTGGCCGGCCGGTGGTGGTGGATGGGCAGATCAATGAATAGTCATGCTAATGTATTCATGATCATGCAAACTCTTCCATGGGCGCTGGGTGGTTGCTGACATGGTCGGCAGAACGATCCGTGAGGCGACCCTGGTGCTGGCCGATGGGTCGGTCTTCGAGGGGGAGGCCATCGGGGCCCAACCGGTCGACGGCGTGTCCGCCGGTGAAGTGGTCTTCAACACCGTCCTCGCCGGCTACCAGGAGGTCATCTCCGATCCCAGTTACGCCGGCCAGATCGTCACCTTCACCTATCCCCACATCGGCAACTACGGAACGACCACCCACGACGAGGAATCGCGTCGTCCGGCCTGTCGCGGGGTGATCGTGCGCGACCTGGCGCGTCGGGCCAGCAACCATCGAGCCGACCGCAGTCTCGAGGACTACCTCGTGGCTCACGGACTGTCGGGGATCGCCGGAGTGGATACTCGTCGATTGACACGGTTGTTGCGGGACACGGGAGCCATGGCGGGAGCTTTCGGGACCGCATCGGTGGACGTCTTGTTGGACCGTGCCCGCCGGGAGACGGGAACCGACGGTGTCGATCTGGTGGCTCAGGTGTCGGCGCCGAGTTCGCGAGTCGTTCCGAGCACGACAGGTGCAAGACGCCGCGTCGTGGCCATGGATTTCGGCATCAAGGAAACCATCGTGACCTGT
>JBJTYE010000236.1:0-4172 GCA_046082625.1 Actinomycetota bacterium
TCGAGTTCGGTGACCTGGGCGCCCAGTTCGCTGGTCGCACGCTCGCCACCAGTTGCCGCCGAGTCGTTGAAGGTTCCGTCGCCGCGTCCACCGGTGTCGAAGGCGATACCGGCCTTGATGCCTTCGGTGGTTGGGGCTTCGGATGTGATGGCCGCGTCATCTGCGGGTGCATCCGATGCGTCGCTGTCGTCGCCGCCGCAGGCGGTGGCCACGAGGCTGAGGGCTGCCAGCGAGGCCGCCAGCAGTCGTACGTTCTTGCGCATTGTTGATTGTCCTCCCCTGAGTCGCCCAACCGTGGTGTCGGGCGAATGGTCAGGCCAGGCTACACCAGGCGCACGGAGCCCAGTTCAGCGCCCTCGGGCCGTCCGGACGGCTATTGAACTCGGCCGCGTTCTTGGATGGCGGCGCGCCGAGCGGCCACCTTCTCGGGGGAGAACTGGTCCTTCTGCCAACGGGCGCCGTCGCGTCCTTCGATGGCCCAGCCCTCGGTGTCGGCGTGGATCTCGGCATAGGTGCGTCGGATCTGGCGGACCCCGGGCTGGTCGTTGCCCACGATGTCCCGGGCCAACCGTCGTGCCGTGGGCAAGAGCTCGGCGTGGGGCGCCACATGATTGACGAGCCCCCACTGGAAGGCCTCGTCGGCGGAGAGGAAGTTGCCGGTGAAGGACATCTCGCGGGCTCGGCGCACCCCGATGGCCTGGGGCAGGAGCACCGTCAAACCCCATCCGGGCATCACCCCCACTCGGGCGTGCGTGTCGCCGAACTTGGCGTGCTCGGAGGCGACCAGGAAATCGCAATTGAGGGCCAGTTCGAAACCGCCGGTGATGGCCACGCCATTGACGGCCCCGATGACCGGCTTGTCCATGTCCGGGAACGGACCGCGCCGCGTCCGCGATGACTCGGCGGCTCGACGTTCGGTCGAACCGGCGCCCAGATTGCCTCCGGTCGAACCCAGTTCTTTCAGATCCAATCCGGCGCAGAAGGCCGGATCGGTTCCGGTCAGGATCACCACGTCGACCTCGTCATCGTCGTTGGCGGCCAGCATCAACTGCGGCAGGAGGCGCAACACCTCCGACGACAGAGCGTTACGCGCCGACGGGCGGTTCAGTGTGACGGTGGCGATGCGATCCTCGATGTCGAGGAGCACCACGCTGTCCGGTGCAGTGCGCAGAGTCATGGGTCGCCTTCAGTGTCTCGGTCAGGCCGGGTCGTCGGCCGGAAAGAAAACGTAGGGCAGGTCGCCGAGTTTCACCAACATCGCGGCGATCCATCCACCGAGTGCTCCAAAGTGATCGTCCAACAAGGTGTTCGCTCCGTCGGCCAGCGATTCCTCGCGCAATTCGTAGAGACCCTCGTAGGTGATCTCGACGGCGTGTTCGGGGAGATCGGCCTCGGTCTCGTAGGTGGTCTCGACCGTGAGAGCCATGCGCGTCAGTCGACCGTCCCCGATGGCCGGACTGGTGGCCGGGGTGATGTCGCGGACGCGTTGCAGATCGGGGGAGTCCTTGATGCGCTGGATGCGCAACACGATCTCCATTTCGATGGCCGGCGGTTCCTCGAAGTCGAAGTCGGTGTACCACTTGCGATAGGCGGTCTGGCTGGCCGACGGCCAATCGAAGGTGATGTGGGCCAGCACGCGCGGCGGCTGTCCTTCACCGGGAAGTCCGTAACTGGTCTCCCAACTGAGATCACCCAACAACACGTCGGCTTGGAAGTGTTCCTCGAAGGCCTGCCGTTCGAGAAAGGCGCGCTCGAAGGCATCGCGCAGGGCGCTGATGACATCGGTGAACACGTGGTCGAGCACTGGGGCGACCCTACCGGTGTGGCTGTCCGGGCCGTCAGCGCAGGCGTCGATTAGACCGAACGCAGGTATTCGAATACCGGACTGCCGAATCCCTCCGGCATGACCAGGCGATTGCGCGCCCCCCGGAGTGTCTGGAACGCCGGTCTCGTAGCCGGCGTCCCCGTGCCACATGAGCACCGTGACGCCGTCAAGGGTCTGACCCGGTCGGGTCACGTACGCCGGCGGTTCGGTGCGACCGCGCCAGATGGCGTCCGCGCTGCCGGCTTCCAGCAACTCGTGCAAGGTGACGATGGTGGGTGGCGCCATGGGTAGACGCGCCGCCAGCGCGGCCTCGGGGGACATCCAGGCGTGCTCCACGATCTCGTGGCCGTCGACGACGATGTCGTCACCTTCCCAGGGCGCCACGAAGAACCAAGTGGTGAACCGCGCCGGCGCCATGGCCGGCGGTGTCCAATGACTCCAAGTCACCAGAGCCTCGCGGCGTACTTGCGCCGAGACTTCCTCGGCCGCTTCGCGCACCGCCGCCGCGGCCGCACGGCTGAGATCATCGTGGCCGTCATCGGCATCGTCCACTCGTCCACCCGGGAACACCCACATGCCGGCGAAGGCTCCCACGTCGCTGCGACGCAACAGGAGGGCCTCCACCCCACAGGACGACCGCGCACTCGGTCGGGTCAGCACCACGGTGGCCGCCGGCCGACTGGGGGAGTCGCTCATGAGGCCACCGTAGTGCCCGAGTCTCCCCGGTCATTTCTCGGGTGTCCGGGGTGACCTGGCAGGATGATGCGGTGACGACATCTGCCGCGCCGCTGGTCCTGGTCTCGGTGACCGACGCAGTGGCCACCCTCACTCTCAACAACCCCAGCGAACGCAACACGTTGACCGCTCCCATGGTGGACGAGATCGTGGACGCCATGGACCGCATCGAGAACGATCCGGCCATCGGCGCGTTGGTCGTGACCGGAGCGGCTCCGGCCTTCTGCGCCGGAGCCAATCTCGGCAATCTGCAACAGAGCAGCGCCGAGAGTCTCGGCCGCATCTACGAAGGCTTCCTGCGCATCGCTCGCAGTCCGCTGCCCACTCTCGCTGCGGTGAACGGCGCGGCCGTGGGCGCCGGAATGAATCTCGCTCTCGGATGCGATGTGCGGATCGCCGCCGCCAGTGCCAAGTTCGACACCCGTTTCTTGCAGATCGGCATCCATCCGGGAGGCGGACACACCTGGATGCTGCGCCGAATCGCCGGACCCCAGACCGCCATGGCCGCCGTGGTCTTCGGCGAGATCATGGACGGAGCCGAAGCCGAGCGAGTGGGTGTGGTGCACCGTTGCGTCCCCGATGGCGATCTCATGTCCGTCGCCCAGACCATGGCGGCCCGGGCGGCATCCGCGCCCCGCGACCTGGTCATCGAAACCAAGAAGACCGTGCAGGCCATGGCCGATGTGGACACCCATCCGGCCGCCGTGGATCGCGAACTCGCACCGCAACTCTGGAGTACTCGGCAGCCCTGGTTCGCCGAGCGCATCGCCGCGTTGCAACAGAAGATCTCGTCGAAGAAATCCTGACGCCGCGTCGATGGGCGGACGTCAGGTCAGGAGATCGGCGGGCACCGACGGATCGGTGAACAAACTGAAGAAGACGGCTTCGATGAAGATCTTGTTCCAAGCCTTTTGGTCCACGCTGCCTGGATCCAGTTCGATCATGAACCGACCTTCGATCTGGCCGATGTACCACATGAAGGCGGCATCCACGTCCACGTCCTGACGGGTGAGGCCCCGTCGTTGGGCAGCACCGAAAGCCTCGGCGAAGGCCCGGCGCATGACGGCCAACTGGTCGACCACCGCTTTCTCGAGGGCCGGCAGATGCACCAGGGATCCGAGCACCTCGTGACGCACGCGCCGGTAGAGATGGCGGTTCGGACCGAGGATGCGCACGATGGCCTGGCCGATGGCCTGTTTCAGTTCGGCTTCGGTGGTGGCGGCATGAATGGCCTCGGGAACTCCGGCGGAGGTCTCCCGCCACGAGCGGATGTAGCGCTCCGATTGGGCGGCCACGATCAAACCTTCGCGACTGCCGAAGGCCTTGTAGACGATGGGCGAGGTCACGCCGCAGGCGGAGGCCACGTCGCGAATGTGCACGGCCGCTTCACCGTGGGCGTCGATGACGCGCACGGCTTCGGCCAGCAGACGTTGCGGTGTATCGGACCGAGGACTCACGCCAACAGTCTATGAATAATGGCGTTTACATTTCGTCTCTGTTAACCCTCGCGGTTGACGTCGTCAATGGATCTCGTCGGCGGATCACCTGGCGACATGGCCTTGACAGCGCGTCGGTGTGGGGTACGTTTCCGCCAGGGGGAGTTCACGGAACC
>JBJTYE010000237.1:0-2875 GCA_046082625.1 Actinomycetota bacterium
TCGACGCTGTGGGCCCAACCTGCATCGTGCAGACGCCGATAGGCGGCGACGAAATCATCGTTGATCCATCCGTGCGGTCGACGTGGGTCACCGCAGGAGATCATGACGTCTTCGAAACAGGTGTCGACGCCGATGCGATAGCGACGGCAACTCTTGTACAGAGAACGCGAGATGTGGAGACCGTCGACCGGAATGATGCCGCGTCGCACCGGAGAGAACCATCCGATGGAATCGTCCACCGGCATGGGGAACAGTCCGCACGAATAGGCGTGCACCAGGGTGCCGATCTCGAGGTCGGCACCCATGGCCACGAGATCACTCTCGCCGAGATGAATTCCCCGGAAATCCCAGACGCTCAGCGGTGGCGGCGGTTGTCGACGTCGGAAGACGTCACGTTGAGCAGAAGTGAGCACATCGGCCATGACGCGGCTGGCGGTGAGTGCTCCCCCGGTCACGGGTGTTCGATCCTCGGCATTCAGTAACTGTAGAAGCCGACCTTGGTCTTGCGGCCGAGTTGACCGGCCGCCACCATACGTCGCAACGTCGGGACAGCGGCGTAGTTGGGGTCGCGGAACTCGTCGTACAGGGCGTCGAGGATGGCCAGGGAGGTGTCGAGGCCCACCAGATCGAGCAGGGCGAAGGGACCCATGGGGAAATTGCATCCGCCCTTCATGGCCGCGTCGATGTCCTCCTTGCTGGCCGTGCCCTGTTCCAACATGCGAATCGCATTGTTGAGGTACGGGAAGAGCAGCGCGTTGACGATGAACCCGGCGCGATCCTGCACCTGCACCGGCTGCTTGCCGCAGGCCTCGGCGAAAGCGGTGGCCGTGGCGATGGTGTCGGCACTGGCCGAGAGCGGTTGCACGATCTCGACCAAGGGCATGGCCGGAGCCGGATTGAAGAAGTGGATTCCGCACACCTTGTCCGGCCGCTTGGTGCTCATGGCCAATTCGATGACCGGCAGGGTGGAGGTGTTGGTGCCGATGATCGCCGACGGTTTGGCCAATGCATCCAACTCGGCGACGAGAGCCTTTTTGGTGGCCAAGTCCTCGACCACGCTCTCGATGATGAGATCGCAGTCCGCCAAGGCCGAGAGATCGGCGACCGCGGTGATGCGACCGAGGATGGCCGTGCGCTCGTCATCGGTGAGTCGACCCTTCTCCACTTGTTTGGCCAGACCTTTGGCCACCGTGGCCACCATGGCATCGGCGGTCGCTTGCTGACGGGAACGGACGATCACGTTCATCCCGGCGCGGGCGACGACTTCGGCCAGACCCGATCCCATGATTCCGGAGCCGACGACTCCGACGGTGCGAACTGCTGACGTGGCCATGGTGTCTCCTCGTGGGCCGGCGCATGGAGCGGCGTTGGACCAGCCTAGTTACCGGGCGGTAACCAGGCCCAAGTCGGCGCCCACTACGATCGGGCCATGGCCGGCATCATCGCCCTCGAAGGCGGCGGAGCGTTCCGACTGCACGATGATCTGGATCGACGGCTGCTCGCCGACGTGGGTGCCACGTCGGTGGTGGTCCTGCCCACGGCCGATGCCTTCGAGCAGCCCGAGGACCTGATCGAGGCCGCCCGTACCTGGGCCACTCGACTGGGGGTGACGGTCGAACCCCTGATGGTCATGCGGCGGACCGAAGCTCTGGACGAGAGCAATGCCGACGTGCTGCGCAATGCTCGGGCGGTGTGGCTGGTGGGAGACAACCCCATTCATCTCCGCAGTGTTCTGAAGGACACTCCGGTCTGGGAGGCCGTCTGCCAGGTGTTGCGGGCTGGGGGATTGGTGGTCGGGGTCGGAGCGCCAGCATCGGCGCTGTGCGATCCGATGATCGATCCTCGTGGCGGTGCATTGGCTCTCGGTCTCGGAATGATCACCGGCGTGGCGGTCGTGTCCCAATCGGAACTGGAGACCGCCGATCGACAGGCCCGAACCAGGAAGTTGGCCAACGTGCCGCTCGTCTTCCTGCCGTCGTCCTCGGCGGTCGTTCGGCGCGAGGGTTCCTGGGACTTCGTGGGCCCCCACGATGTCGAAGGTGCCCTGCCCTGATCGAGATCTCATGAGCCGATCCACATTGCGCCTCGGGATCATCGGCACCGGGATGATGGGGTGCGAACACATTCGCAACGTCATGGCCTTGGACGGCGCCGAGGTGACGGCGATCAGTGATCCGCACCGACCCTCGCTCGACGCGGCGTTGCTCACCTTGGGTGACCACGCGGCGCCCCGGATCCATTCCGATCATCGCGAATTGCTCGATGCCGGCGATCTCGACGGCGTGATCGTCGCCTCGCCCAATCACACCCATGTGGAAGTTCTGCGCGACGTACTCGACAGTGACGTACCGTGTCTGGTGGAGAAGCCCCTGTGCACCACCGTCGTCGATTGTCTGGAGGTCGTCGACGCCGCCGAACGACGCTCGGCCATCACCTGGGTGGGTCTCGAATACCGGTACATGGCACCGGTGCAGGCGCTCTTGGACGTGGTGCGGTCCGGACGGCTCGGTCCACTCAAGATGCTGGCCATCCGAGAACATCGCTTTCCGTTCCTGGTCAAGGTGGACAACTGGAACCGCTTCACGCGCAACACCGGTGGCACCTTGGTCGAGAAGTGCTGCCATTTCTTCGATCTCATGAATCAGGCCGTGGGCTCGCGTCCATTTCGCGTCTTCGCCAGCGGCGGTCAGGACGTCAATCATCTGGACGAGATCTACGACGGCGAACGCTCCGACATTCTGGACAATGCCTATGTGATCGTCGAGTACGACAACGGCGTGCGCGCCAGTCTGGATCTGTGCATGTTCGCCGAGGCCGGTCGACACGAACAGGAGATCGTGGCGGTGGGATCACTGGGCAAGGCCGAGACGCGTCT
>JBJTYE010000238.1:0-7353 GCA_046082625.1 Actinomycetota bacterium
TCGAGGCCGCCGTGGACGTCGGACTGGATCGGGACCAAGCCGCCGATCTGGTGCGTCAACTGTTCGTGGGATCGGCCACCCTGCTGTCGCGCGGTGACGAGCCGCGAGTCCTGCGGGAACGGGTCACCTCTCCCCAAGGCACCACGGCCGCTGGTCTCGCCGTGCTGTTCGAGGCCGGAGTTCCGGAGGCCTTCCGGGCGGCCGTGCGCGCCGCTACCGAACGGTCCCGGGAACTCGGTCGCGGCTCCTGATGGTGTCGGGTCCGTCGATCGACATGTCCGTCGCGCCGCCGGAGTGATTCGAGCCTCGTTCGGGAGCGCTCTTCCCGTCGGGGTTTTATGCACTGTGCAAGGAAATTTTTCCGTCGCAACACTTTCCACTCGGTGACAAATGTGCCTATGGTGTCACCCAGGTCACATGACCGCTGGCTGATTACAGCCGGAGTCGCGCCCGCAAGGGCAGCGCCGACGGGGCCGGTGCCATCGGGGGGTTGGCACCGGCCCCGTCGCATGTCCGGCACGATGAATCTTCGTGGCGAATTCCGACCGTCGACACATGTTCATGGATGCATGTCCATCGACACCGGACCGAATGGGACATCGGGCTGACAGACTCCGAGTGTGACCACGACATCGCCAGGAAACGGCACGGAATCCTCGGAGAATGCGGCGACGTTTCCGGTGGCGCGTCGGCGCGTCGACCGATTCGACACGGTCACCCTGCTCTCCGATCTCGGCAACGGCAGCGAACAAGCCGGCGTGGTGCGCGCCACCATCAATGAAATCGCCCCCGACGCCAAAGTGATCGATCTCACCCACGACATCGCGCCCTTCGACGTCCGCGGCGGCTCGCTGGCTCTGGCCCGCGCCGCGGTCTATCTGAACAACGGTGTGATCATCGCGGCGGTCGATCCCGGTGCCGGACCCGGTCGTCGACTCATCGGCGTGGAAGTGGCCGAAGGTCGCGGCATCTTCCTCGGTCCGGACAACGGCCTCCTGGCTCCGGCCGTGGCCATCACCGGGGGAGCCGAACGCGCCGTGGTCCTCGATCGTCAGGATCTGCAGTTGCTGTCGCCGGGCGAGGTCTTCGCGGCCCGCGACGTGCTGGCACCGGTGGCAGCCGCCCTGTGCATCGGAGCCGATCTCTTCGAGGTCGGTACGCCGGTCGATCCGGGAACTCTGCTTCCGGGTGTGGTCCCGATCGCCCGTGAAGAGAACGGCGGACTGGCCTGTGAAGTGCTGTGGGTGGATCGCTTCGGCAATTGCCAGCTGAACATCGGTCCCGAGGATCTGGAATCCACTTGGGGTCCGGGTGTGTCGCGCCTGCGGGTGACCTTCGGAGAGGTGACGCGCAACGTGCCGGTGGTGCGGGGATTCGGTGATCTCGGTGTCGGGGGACTGGGACTGGTGATCGACTCGGCCGGCCTCTTGTGTCTGGCCGTGGAACGGGGCTCGGCCTCTCGGGATCTTCCGCTCGGTGAAGGGGATCAGGTGCTGGTGCATCACGTGCCGGCGCACCAGGGCGAGAATTCCGACGGTGACAGTGGCGTGTCCACGAAGGTCACGACCACCGTCGACGCCCCGCGCAAACGAACCTGAGGTGGTACCGATCGCACTACAGTGGCCCTCGTGCGGCCGGCGACGACTCTCACCATGGGCCTGCTCCTGGCGGCCATCCTGGTGGCGGGGATCGTGTCGCTGCTTCGGTTGTGAGTCGGGGACTGTGTTGAAACAGGGACTGTGCTGAAACGGGGATCATGCTGAACCTGGCCTCGATCGTGGACGCCCATCCGGCCGAACAGGTGGCCATCATCAGCCGCGGTCGGGCCACAACCTACGGAGACCTGCGTCAGCAGATCGAGGCGTTCCGCGGTTCGTTGACCCAACTCGGGGTGAAGCCCGGTGACCGCGTGGCCATGTTGTGCGGAAACGGACGGTGGTTCGTGGTGGCCTATCTGGCCACCGCCGGGATGGGCGCCATCGCCGTTCCGCTCAATCCCCTCAGTCCCACCCCGGAACTCCAGGGCGAACTGCAGGCGGTGGATCCCATCGCCGTGGTCGTGGAGGCTTCAGGTGTTCCCTCGTTCTCCGGAGTGAATCGATCCTCACTCGTGTCGCTGCGCCACATCGTCATCACCGACGAAGCCAGCGCGGCCGCCGTGGCCGGTGCCGCCATCGTCCATCCCTTCGACGAACTGCTCCAAGGTCCGCCGACGCGCTGGACCAGCGTTCCGCCGCACACTCCGGCGGTGTTGATCTTCACCAGCGGCACCGCCGGCGCTCCGCGGGCGGCGATCCTCACCCACGGCAATCTGCTCGAGAACATGTGCCAGAACAATTCCACCAGGGACCACATCGAGCCGAGCGACGTGGTCTTCGGGGTCCTGCCGATGTTCCACATCTTCGGATTGAACGTGGTGCTCGGGATGAGTCTCATGGCCGGAGCCACGGTGGTGCTGGTGCAGAGGTTCGATCCGCTGACGGCGGTCGAAACCATCGTCGAACGCGGCGTCACCATCTTCCCCGGTGCTCCGCCGGTCTGGGTGGCCCTGTCGCTCATGGAGGGGATCGATGCCTCGGCCTTCTCCACGGTGCGTCTGGCCCTGACCGGAGCGGCGCGGATGCCCGATGACGCCGCGGAGCGCATGCAGCGCAAGTTCGGCGTCGAACTGCGCGAGGGTTACGGCCTCACCGAAGCGGCCCCGGTGGTCACCAGTTCGGTGGGCATTCCAGTGAAACGGGGTTCGGTGGGCAAGGCTCTCGCCGGTGTCGACGTGCGCGTGGTGGACGATGAAGGCGAGGACGTGCCGGTCGGCGACTCGGGTGAGGTCTGGGTGCGCGGTGCCAACGTCTTCGACGGCTACTGGAACGATCCGGAGGCCACGTCGCGCGTCTTGGACGGCGACGGCTGGTTGCACACCGGCGACGTGGGCATGGTCGACGACGATGGCTACCTCTATTTGCTGGACCGAGCCAAGGATCTGATCATCGTCTCGGGATTCAACGTGTACCCGGCGGAAGTGGAAGAGGTCCTGCTGCGCCATCCGGCAGTGTTCGAAGCCGGTGTGGTGGGCGTCCCTCACCCTCACACCGGTGAAGCGGTGCGGGCCTACGTGGTGCTGAAACCCGGAGCCGAAGCCGACGAGGACACCCTCATCGATCACTGTCACGATCACATCGCGCGCTACAAGTGTCCGAACAAGGTCCTGATCGTCGAGGAACTACCGCACAACTTCTTCGGCAAGTTGCTGCGCCGGGCGCTGTGAACCCGACGCCACCAGGAAGCCGCTGAACAACACGGTCACGCCGATCAACAGGGTCACGATGAAGGCCCGCTCCTCGCCCAGGCGTCCGGCCAAGGTGCCACTGGCCGACAGGATCAGGGTTCCGACGGCGATACAGGCGTTGCCACCGGCGACGCGACGCCAACTGCCGATTTGACGGTGATGACTGCCGACGGATGGGACACGACCGCGCATCACGCGGCCGATGGACCACAGGGCGCCAGCGATGATGACCAGTGCCGCCACTCCGGAGCCCACGGCGGCGAACACCCGCGGTGCCACGCCGAAAAGGTCCGAACCCTTCGGAAGAGTCATCGGATCCACGTCGGTCTTGGTCGGCGCGATGAGCACCACCCCGGCCGCCGCTCCCGACAGGCCGATCAGCCAGGTCCGGATCTGATGTCCGCGGCGCGGACCGGCCAACAGATAGACGGTGCCGAGAGCCAGCCAGGGCACGTTCAAGATGGCGCCAGCCAAGAAGAAGACCCGGAACGAGGGCAGGCTCCATCCCCGGGACTGGGCCCACCACAGCGCTCCCGACCCGAGAGCGAACAGCGCCAGAGACACCGTCCAGGCACCGTCGTGCGGTCGACGTCGGCGTAACCAGCGATCGAAGGTGGAAATGGCGAAAGCGGAGGCGACCAACGTGGCGGCGGCGGACAGGGCGACGTTCACGGTCACGTGGTGAGACTACGGGGAGGTGCATCAGGGGGTCCTTGTCCCCGAGCGGTCCGTCACGTGTTGCTGGTGACACATCATCGCTCGTGACTTCGTGCAGCGTCCCGAAAACCCGTAACTTCTCTCCATGGCCGATGCCCCCCGTCGCCGCATTCCCGAGGCCACCGTGTCCCGATTGCCGGTGTATCTCCGACTCCTGAACGCTCTCATCGAGGACGACGTCCATCAGGTGTCCTCGGAACAGATCGCCGAACTGGCCGGAGTCAATGCTCCCAAGGTGCGCAAAGACCTGAGCTTCCTCGGCAGTTACGGCACCCGCGGTGTGGGCTACGAGGTCAACTTCCTCGTGTACCAGATCAAGCAGGTGCTCGGTCTCAATCACGAATGGCCGGTGGTCATCGTGGGCGCCGGCAATCTCGGTCAGGCCCTTTCGGGTCACGAAGGTTTCGGGGAGAAGGGGTTCCCGGTCGCCGGCATCGTCGACATCGATCCGGCCAAGATCGGTTCGGTCATCGGCGGTGTGCGGGTGCGTCACCTCGACGAGCTGGCCCAGATCGTGGCGGCCCGAAGTGTGGCCATCGGCGTGGTGGCGGTCCCGGCCCCGGCCGCCCAGGAGGCCGCCGAGCGCCTGGTCAAGGCCGGCGTGACTAGCATCTTGAACTTCGCTCCGGCGGTGCTGTCGGTGCCGGCCGGAATCTCGGTCCGACCGGTGGACCTGGCCCTCGAATTGCAGATCCTCAGCTACCACGAGCAGCGTCGCCTGGCCAACCGCCGCGATTTCTCGGCCTCGTCCTCCGGGGCATCGGCCTAGGAACGCCCGGACGTCACAGGTCGTTCGAGGACACGGAACCGGGCATCAGGGTTCAGGACTCCAGGGAATAGGGTGACATCGTGTCCATCGTCGTGTTCGGGGTGAACCACCGCACCAGCCCGTTGTCCCTTCTGGAACGGGTCACCATCGCCGACGAGGCCCTGCCCAAGATGGTCCATGGTCTGATGTCGCGACCCAACATCCGGGAAGCGGTGGTCCTGTCCACCTGCAATCGCACCGAGGTGTACGCAGTGGCCGAGAAGTTCCACGGTGCCTATGCCGACCTGCGGGACTTCTTCTGCGAGCTCGGCGGATTCGCCGCCGACGAATTGTCGCCGCACGTGTACAGCCAGCACGACGAAGAAGCCGTGCGGCATCTCTTCGAAGTGGCCGCCGGTCTGGATTCGGCCGTGCTCGGCGAGAGCGAGATCCTCGGCCAGGTACGCGGCGCTTGGGAACGTTCGCAACGCGAAGGTGGCTCGTTGTCCACATTGAATCTGTTGTTCCGATTGGCTCTCGAGACCGGCAAACGAGCCCGTACCGAGACCTCCATCGGCCGCCATACCTCGAGCGTCAGTTCGGCGGCCGTCGACATGGCCCGCGAAACCCTGGGCACCATCGAAGGACTGGCGGTGCTGGTGGTCGGAGCCGGCGACATGGGCGAGGGCGTCATCGTGGCCATGGCCGATGCCGGCGTCGGCGAGATCCGGGTCACCAATCGCACCATCGAAAAGGCCCAACTGCTCGCCGATCGGGTGTCGGGCACGGTGACCGAGTTCTACCGTCTCGGCGAATCCATGGTCGATGCCGATGTCATCGTCACTTGCACCGGATCGGGATCGACGGTCATCGATGCCGACATGGTGCGTTCGGCCATGGCCCAGCGGTCGCATCGTCCGCTGCTCATCGTGGACATCGCCGTTCCGCGCGACGTCGAGCACGCAGTCGCCGACTTCGACGGCGTGACGTTGCTCGATCTGGACGACCTGCGGGACTGGGCGGCGCGCGGTCAGGCATTGCGCGCCAACGAGGCGGCCGCCGTGCGGTCCATCGTGGCCGAGGAGGTCGAACGTTTCGTGGTCGAGTCCACCGCCCGGCAGGCGGCGCCGTTGGTGGCTCAGTTGCACGAGCGTGCCGAGGCGGTACGGGCCGCCGAAGTGGAGCGACTGACCAAGAAGCTGTCGTCGATGGACGAAGATCAGCGCGCCGCGGTCGATGCCGTGACCAAGGGCATCGTGGCCAAATTGCTGCACGATTTCTCGGTGCGTCTCAAGGACGATGCCGGAACGCCCCGCGGCGAACGGAACGCCGCGGCGGTGCGCGACCTGTTCGATCTGCGCTGAGGTCGGCGTGAGCCACCTGCGCATCGCGACGAGGAGTTCGGCCCAAGCGCGGACCCAGGCCACGGCGGTGGCCGAGGATCTGCAGCGAGCCCATCCCGGACTCACCGTCGAACTGGTCTTCGTGGACACCTTCGGCGATCGACGCACCGATGTGCCCTTGCACACCATCGGGGGACAGGGAGTCTTCGTGAAAGAGGTGCAACTGGCCGTCCTCGAGGGCCGAGCCGATCTGGCGGTGCACAGCGCCAAGGATCTGCCCTCGACGCCGGCCGACGGATTGGTCATCGCCGCCTTCGGACGTCGACGGGATCCGCGCGACGCCCTGGTCGGTCGATCCTTGGCGGACCTGGCTGACGGTGCCACGGTGGCCACCGGTTCGGTGAGGCGGCGCGCCCAACTGCGGCGACTGCGACCGGATCTGCAGTTCGTGGAACTGCGGGGCAACATCCCGACTCGCCTGGAGAAGATTCCCGATGCCGGAGCCATCGTGATGGCCGCCGCAGCGCTCGAGATCCTCGGCTGGACCGAGCGCGTGAGCGAATTCCTGGACGTCGACGTCATGGTGCCGGCGGTGGGTCAAGGTTGCGTGGCCGTGGAATGTCGCGTCCAGGATCGGTCCACTCTCGATCTCGTGGCCGCCGTGGACCACGCTCCGTCACGGCGCGCCGTCGAACACGAACGGGCATTCCTGGCCGAGTTGGGATCCGGATGCTCGTTGCCGGTCGGAGCCTTCGACGACGGCGACACGATGCGCGTCTATCTGGCTTCCGATGACGGCACCCGCCATCATCTGGCGCGCCTTCAGACCGGCGCCGCGGTCGCGCACCACGAACTCTTGGAGCGGGCGCGCCAGGCGGCGCGGACGGCGCGCTCGGCGATCGACGGAGCGTGACATGACCGCGCCGGCCCGACGAGTGATCGTCACGCGTGCTGCGGAGAAATCCGGGCCATTGGTCGACGGTTTGCGTCGTTTCGGTATCGAGGTGGTGGAGATGCCCCTCACGCGCACCGTCGATGCGCCCGATGGTGAAGCGGCTCTGCGCGACGCCGTGGCGAATCTGTCGACCTACGACTGGGTGGTGGTGACCTCGCCCGAAGGGGCGCGCCGTCTGCGTCTGGCACTTGACACGGCCTCATCGGATGACACGGCCCACCAGGACCCCTCAGGTCCGCTCTACGCCGCCGTGGGTCGAGCGACCGCCGAGGCCCTCGGTGGCGCCGATCTGGTGCCGACGGTG
>JBJTYE010000239.1:0-4484 GCA_046082625.1 Actinomycetota bacterium
GGCCTCTCGGTCGCACTCTTCGAGGCCCGCGACACGGTCGGGGGATGTTCGAGCAGCGAATCCATGGGCGACGTCACCGTCAACATCTGCAACTGTGATCACATCACCTTCCGCACGACGCCCATCCTGGAAGAACTGGAACTCGCGTCTCACGGACTCCGGTACCTGGATGTCGAACCCAGTCAATTGAACCTGGACTGGGATGGCGGCCCGGCCTGGGCGATCTGCCATTCGGTGGACACCACTTTGGAACTCCTGTCGCAAACATTTCCGTCCCAGGTGGACGGCTACCGACGGTACGTCGACGATGCTCTGCCGGTGGCCAGATTGGTATTGGCGGCGGCGGCGGCCGGCCCCCAGAGGAGTCGACTGCTGACCACCGCCGCCCGAGCTCGTGGTCGCGGCATCCGACGGCTTCTTCAATGGAGTCGCCTGAGCGCCGAGCAGGTGTTTCGGTCGTACTTCAGCGACGAAAGGGTGTACGCCCCAGCCCTGGCCACCGGACCCGTCGTGTGGGGTCTGTCACCACGGCTTCCCGGCACCGGTCTGGGTGCCCTCACCTACGCCCTTCGCCATGCCGCCACGGTGGGACGACCGGTCGGAGGAAGCGGTTCGCTGGCAGTGGCCCTGCAATCGGCATTCTTGGCGCGCTCGGGATCCCTTTTCACCTCGGCCTCGGTGGCCTCGATCATTCTCGAGAGCGACAAGGTTGCCGGCGTTCGTCTGGCCGACGGACGGGTGTTCCGCTCATCCCGCGTGGTGTCGGCCGCCGATCCCGGGCGAACCTTCCTGGAATGGCTGCAGAATCCGCCCTCCGGCGCCGGACCCACCATCGACCGCTGGCGGGCCTACCAACCGACGCAGGGATACGAGAGCAAGATCGACGCCGTCATCGACGCGGTGCCGGAGTATCGACAAGTCGACCAAGACCTCTTCGCTCGGGTCGGGCTCGACCCAATGGTGGCATCGGCCATGATCGTGCCGACGGTCCAGGAGATGCACGAGGCCTTCGAGTTGATGCCGACGGGTCGAGTGGCCGAACGCCCGGTCTTCTTTGCCAATGTTCCGACGGTTCTCGATCCGACCATGGCACCCCCGGGTCGACACGTGTTCAGCCTGGAAGCGCTCTTCACCCCGTACAACCATCCCGGAGGCTGGGCGGCGTCCTCGGAACCGCGTCGTTGTTTGGACCGCTACAGCACGCTGTTGGCGAACGATGCTCTGTCGTCTCTGGGACCGTGGAGAGCGATGACACCGGATCGGTACGAATCCGAGTTCCACATGCCCAAGGGTCATGCCACCAGTTTCGCCGGCGGACCTTTGGCTGCGCTCCGCGGCCGTCCACAGGAGTTGACGCGCTACCGCACCCCGGTGGAGGGCTTGTACCTCTGCGGAGCGGCGACCTTTCCCGGAGCCGGGATCTGGGGAGCCAGCGGACGACACTGCGCCGACGAGGTCCTGCGACACTCGAAGGCCTGAGTGGGAACGTCAGGCGTCGCGGACAGCCCCTTCACGTTTGGCCACCGGCTCCTTGTCGCTCCACGGGAAATTGATCCAGAGGTCGGTCTTGCGCCAGGCATAGTCCGCTCGCACCACCGAATGGGGTTTCTCGTAGAGCACCGCCGTGCGCACCTCGCCGACCTTTCCGGCACAGAATTGCTGCACGCTCCGCAAGGTGTGCCCGGTGTCGGCCACGTCGTCGGCGATCAGGATCCGAGCATGTGCGAGATCCACGAAATCCGGCGCCGGAGGCAGAATTCGCGGTACCTCGAGCCGCTCGTCGACGCCGGTGTAGAACTCGACGTTCATGGTGTAGACGTTCTTGACCGCCAGGGCGTAGCCCAGTGCCCCGCCGATCAGCAGCCCACCACGGGCGATGGAGAGGATCATGTCCGGTTCGTACCCGTCGTCCACCACCATGTGAGCCAACTCCCGTGACGCCAGGCCGAACGTCTCCCAGGTCATGATCTCGCGCTCGTCGCTCACAGGGGAACTCCTCTCGAAGAGAACAATGTAGATCAGGTCACCGTGATGTGCCGCAACGATGCGTCCGGCTGGGGCAACTGCGGATCCATGGATTCCAAAGTCGCCAGAAGGATGCGAGCGAAGATCAGATCGCGAGCCCACTTCACGTCACCGGGAAGGATGAACCAGGGTGCGTCAGGGCGATTGGTCTGCGCCAGCACGTCTTCGTAGGCCTCCTCGTAGAGATGCCAGATGGAGCGATCGCTGATGTCGCTCGGATCGTGCTTCCAGCTGCTCTCCGGATTGTCGACGCGCTTCTGGAGGCGCTGTCGCTGAATCTCGTGGGAGACGTGGAGATAGAACTTCAGCACCACGGTGCCCTCATCGGTGAGCATTCGCTCGAATTCGCGGATGTGTCGATACCGACGCTTCCAGACCTCGTCAGGAACCAGATTCTTGACCCGTGGAACCAGGATGTCCTCGTAATGGCTCCGATTCCAGACCCCGACCTCGCCCTTGGCCGGACAGGCGGCATGGCATCTCCAAAGATAGTCGTGGTCCGTTTCGGCTCCGGAAGGCACCTTGAAACTGGTGACCCGGACCCCGGCCGGATTGAAACCGGTCATGACGTGGCGAATGAGGCCGTCTTTCCCGGAGGCGTCGCGACCCTGCAGGATCACCAGGAGCGACCGCTGGGCCTCGGCCATCAGTCGGTGCTGGATGAAGGCCATGCGAGTCACGGTGTTGGCCAACTCGGCCTTGGCGGCGTCCTTGTCCAGGTCGAGGGTGTCACTGGTGGGCCACCGATCGAGGACCACGGGCTCATCTGCGGGAACGAGATACTTCCGGATCAGGGCTTCGACCAATGCGCACCTCTTCGAGACGATCGAACCAACCCTAATCACGAACCGTGGCTGGTGAGGTGGACGAATCGGGCTGATACGGGCAATGCCGACAGCCGCTTTCACAGCAATAGCCCCGGTCGGCCAGGAATGCGGCGGTGAAAACGCTCAGTCCGGTCAGAGGATCGAGATACATCGTTCGACCCGTTTGCATGGCTTCGTCATGGAGGCGACGGATCACCTCGGTCCCCCTGGTGGGCACCCTCGCCGGAAGAGGCGGCCATCGCCAGTCGTTTCGCAGTGGAACGTTCTCCCTCACGACGCGATTCTCACCGACGGGCCGTCTGCGGGTGGCACAGCCCCGATCCAACGAGATTCTTCACATGACCACTTTGACCTGCTCCGACGCCGGACTAAGGTGACCGGTGTCCTGTGATGGGGGTCACAGCCGACGTCACGAGCAGGGCAGACGAGTCATCGACATCGCCGGAGAACCTTTTCGGCCGACAAGGGGGAATTTCAACGTGATTGCACAACGACAGCCCAGGTCCCGACCTGGTGTCATCATCGGAGCTCTGACACTCAGCATGGCTCTGCTCGCCGCCGCCTGCGGCGGGGATGATGGTGGCGGATCCAGCGATACCAGCGCCTCCGAGGAGACCACACCGACCGAGACCACCGACGTCATCGATCCGATGACCGCCGTGACCCCGGGTGGCAAGTTGGTCATGGCTCTCGAAGCCGACACATCCTCACCGTGGCGCCCATCGGAGATGGTGTGCGCCATCTCCTGTCACATGGTTGCCCGCTCCGTCTACGACTCGCTGATGATTCCCGGCAGCGAGAACGTTCCGGTGCCCTACCTGGCCTCGGCCGTGGAGCCGAACGAGGACTTCACCGTCTGGCGCATCACCGCCCGCTCGGGTGTGACATTCCACGACGGAACGGATTTCGACGGCGCCGCCATCGTCGACAACATCAGTCGCCACAAGACGGCACTCCTCACCGGAACCGCCATCAAGTCGGTCACCGATATTTCGCTTGATCCCGCTGATCCGATGACCGCCGTGGTCACCGTGGAGAAGCCCTGGGCGACCTTTCCGTGGTATCTGACCGGCCAGATCGGCTACATGGCCTCCCCCACCTGGTTGGCGGCCTCCGACACCGATGAGGCACTGCGGTCCCAGCCAGTCGGGACCGGACCGTTCGTGTACGCCGACTACAAGCCCAACGAGTACTACAAGGGCACCAAGAATCCGACCTACTGGAACGCTCCCTTCCCGTATCTCGACGAGATCGAGTTCATTCCGATCGCCGACAGCTTGAAGCGGCGCGACGCCCTGAAGGCCGGAGACGTGGATTTGATCCACACCGGCAACGGTGAGGTCATCACCGAATTCCGGGCTGGAGTGGATGGCTATTCATCGGTGGAGATCACCAAGAACGGTGAGACCGCCTACACCCTGTTGCACGTCACGCAAGAGGGTTCGCCGATCACCGACCGCCGGGTGCGTTGCGCCCTCGCCTACGCCTCGGATGCAGCCACCACCAATGAAACGGTGAGCTTCGGGGTCAACCAATTGGCCAACGGACCATTCTCGCCGGATCAGGTCGGCTACTTGGAGGACTCCGGCTATCCGCTGGTCCAGGACATGGCCAAGGCCCAGGAGTTGATCG
>JBJTYE010000240.1:0-4343 GCA_046082625.1 Actinomycetota bacterium
CTATCAGATGCTGATCTATCCGGTCACCGACGCCACGCGTTCGTCGGCCAGTTATCGGGAGAACGCCGACGGCTACCGTCTCACGGCGGCCGGTATGAAGTGGTTCTGCGACCACTACGTGAGCGGACCCGACGGGTCCGAGCGCGATCCCCGCGTCTCTCCCCTCCATGCCGATGAAGCCACCCTGTCCAAGGCCCCGCCAGCGCTGGTGATCACCGCCGAGTACGACCCCTTGCGCGACGAGGGAGAGGAGTACGCGCGCCGGCTGCTGGCCGCTGGTGTCCCCTGCTCACTCACGCGCTACTACGGACAGATCCACGGCTTCTTCTCCATGAGCGAGTTCTGCGACGACGGTTGGGGAGCCATCATGCAAGCCGCGGCCGCCACCCGTGTGGCACTGGCGCGCTGATTCCGACGGCGGGTCTCAACCCGTCGGAAGACCGGCCAACTGCACGGCTCGACCGATGACGTCGTCGAACATCGCTTCGGTCAATCGTCCGGTGAACGTGTTCTGCTGACTCGGATGGAACGAACAGACCAGTTGCAGTCCTCCTGACGCGGCGACGACTGCTCCGTGAGCGAACCGCGGACGAGGACGTATCCCGAATTCCTCGCAGGCCACCTCGTAGGCGAAGGCGCCGAGACACACGATCACCCGCAGGTTGGTCAGGGCCGCGAATTCGCGATGCATGAAACCGCTGCACTCCCGGCGTTCGGCCGGTGTGGGTTTGTTGCCCGGCGGAGCGCACTTCACCGCCGAGGTCACCCAGGCGCCGGACAGTTCCAATCCGTCGTCCCGGTGCCGCGACTCGGGTTGGTTGGCGAGTCCGAAGCGATGCAGACCTCGGAACAGCCAGTCACCACTGCGATCACCGGTGAAGATGCGTCCGGTGCGATTGGCGCCGTGGGCCGCAGGCGCAAGTCCCAGGAACAGCATCCGCGCCTCGGGATCGCCGAAACCAGGGACACCGCGACCCCAGTACTCCTCCTCGGCGTAGGCCGCCCGTTTCGTCCGTTGCACCTCTTCGCGCCAGGCCACCAATCGGGGACAGGCTCGGCAGGCGACGACGTCCTCGCTCAGTCGACGCAGTGCGATCGATGACGCACTCCGCTTCGGTCGACGAGACGAATCGGCCACCACAGCACTAGGTTGGCACAGTCATGTCCGGTCGTGTCCGCCGCTCGCCAACCCCGCCTGCTCGCCGACCTCCTGCCGATTCGACATTGGTGCTGCTCGTCCGCCACGGCCAGACTCCGACCACCGGCAAGATCCTCCCCGGTCGTGCCGCCGGGCTGAACCTGGCCGATGTCGGTGTTCGCCAGGCCCAGCAAGCGGCCGAACGGATCTCGGCCTTGTCCAAGGTGGACGCGATCTATGCGTCGCCTCTCGAGCGCGCCCGGCAGACCGCTGCCCCCATCGCCAAGGCCCTGGGTCTGCGCACCCAGATCGACCGCGGACTGCTCGAATGCGATTTCGGGGACTGGACCGGGGCCGCACTCGCGACATTGATGAAACGGCCGGAATGGTCGACGGTGCAGCGGGCTCCCTCCACGTTCAGATTCCCCAACGGTGAGAGTTTCACCGAGATGCAGACCCGTATGGTGTCGGCCCTCGATCGCCTACGGGCGCGTCACGTCGGGGGCGCCATCGTCTGCGTCTCGCACGCCGATCCGATCAAGGCGGCCGTGGCCCACGCCATGGGCTCGCACATCGACCTCTTCCAGCGCATCGTCATCAGCACCTGCTCGGTGTCGGCCATCCTCTATTCACCACACGGCCCCACCGTGCTCACCGTCAACTCCACCGGAGGTCCACTCAGCGATCTCCGACCGTCATGAAGGCGTAGAACGTGGATCCCTTCCTCGATCTCGACCACGTGGACGTCTTCACAGCGGGCGCCGTCGGCGAACCCGGTAGTCGGGTCTTCTACCTCCAGGTGCGGACCACCGATCGAACCGTCACCGTTCGTTGCGAAAAGCAACAGGTCGCCACCATTTCCACCTATCTGCGGCGAGCCCTGGCCGATCTGCCTCTTCCCGAAGGTCAGCCCCCCAAGACAGTGATGAAGTTGCAAGAACCCCTGGACGAGGAATTCGTCCTCGGCGCGGTGGCTCTCGAATTCAGCGCCTCGGGCGGTCATTTCGCCCTCTACTTGAAAGAGATGACGATTCCCGAATCGGTCGCCGATGACGAGGAAGACGATGACGACGACACCGATGAGGACGTCACGTCGGGTGCACGGGTGCGCGTCGGGCTCACCGCAGCCCAGGCCATGGCTTTCTGCGACCACAGCGACCGGATCGTGGCCGCCGGCCGCCCGACCTGCGTCTACTGCGATCGACCCATCGACCCCGACGGCCACTTCTGTCCACGGATGAACTGATCCATGCCGACGGACCTCCTGCTGGGCGGAGACATCGAGGTGGTCGGCCGCATGCCCTACAGCAGCAACGCCACGTTCCTCGTTCGCATCACCCACGGCGACACCGAGACCAAGGCCATCTACAAGCCACTGCGCGGCGAGCGCCCGCTCTGGGACTTCCCACCGGGTCTCTACAAACGTGAGATCGCCGCCTACGTGGTCTCCGAACATCTCGGCCTCCACGTCGTCCCACCCACCGTCGAACGCGACGGTCCGTACGGGATCGGTTCGGTGCAGCTCTTCATCGAAGCCCGTTTCGATGAGCACTACTTCACCCTCTTCGAACGCCGCGAAGATCTACACGACCAGTTCCGCCGCATCGCCGTCTTCGACATCGTGGCCAACAACACCGATCGCAAGAGTGGACACTGCCTGATCGACGACGACGACCGGATCTGGGCCATTGACAACGGTCTGTGCTTCGCCGAGCATTTCAAGTTGCGCACGGTGATCTGGGAATTCGGCGGCGAGACGATCCCCGCCGACCTCTTGACGAGAGTGGCGGCGCTGGCCGATCAGCCACCGGCGGAACTCCGCGACGTGTTGACCCCCGAGGAGATCGAGGCCATGGTGGAACGGTCCCGACTGCTGGTGACCGGGGCCGTCCTTCCCGTGGATCCGACGGGTCAGCGTTATCCCTGGCCGATGGTCTGATCAGTGGATCCCGCATCTGGTCCCCTGGGTGACGACCTCGAACGGGTCGTCGACCGCGCCGACCTCGACGAGTTGGTACGCCGCATCGACGCGCTGTGCGCCTCGCGCCAGTGGCAAGAGTTGTACCGACTGCGATCGCTGACTCGGGCCGCCATCACCACCGGCCGACAGGTCTGGCCGGCAACCACGCTCGCCGAGTACCGACTGGCATTGCTCGCTCCGGCCGAATGGGCCTGTCGAATCCTGAACGAGGACACCAGCCGATTCGGCATCGGACCCCTCACCGAAGTCGTGGCTCAGAATCATGTGTGGTCCGACGTCGCGGATCTGCTCGATCCCGGTCCACGACGCGAGCTGGTGGCCCACGAGAGAGCGCTGCGGGGCGACGAGGTGGTCGCCACCGACCACATGGTTCTCGATCTCCCTCCGGCCCGACAGTGGTGGGAACCGGACTACGACTTCCCGACCTACGGTGACAGCGACGTCTCGCACCCGAACCCGCTCGATGGTGTGAACGTCGACTGGAGACCGGTGAGTCTCGGCGAACCGAACCCCGGCTCCGTACTCGACGACGAGGACACCGACGATGCAGTGCGTCGATTGGTCGAACCCTGGACCACCACCTCTGATGGACGGGCACGAGCCGTGGTGGTCGAGGGCGAGCCGGTTGACGCATTGGCCCATCTGAGTCTCGACTCAGTGGAGATCGCCGACCTCGATGCCGAGCAGGCCGTGCACTGGCTGGTGTGGTGTGGAGCCAGCGGAGGCGCCCACGGCCGCCGCCGAGGCGTGGCGTCGGGACGATTCGGTGCGTGGTGGCTGCTGGCGGCCATGGGTGGCTTCGTCGAGGCTTGGGACGATCTGCACCACCGTCGCGAACTGAGCCGCGCCGTCGCCGACACCGTCTCGGAACTGAAGTGGAGCCGCTGGCGCAGCATCGACCGCCACGGCTACGAATTACGACTGTGCGCTCACCATCCTGGCGAAGGAATCTCCTTCGCCCTCAGCGCCCACGACGACGCCGAGACCACGCCGCCAGCGACGTCAGCGGCCCTGTAGCGCTTCGATCAACTTCGGCAGCACCTTGTGGACGTCACCGACGATCCCGAGATCGGCGATTCCGAAGATCGGCGCCTCTTTGTCCTTGTTGATGGCGATGATGTTCTTCGAGCCCTTCATCCCCACCATGTGCTGGGTGGCGCCGGAGATTCCGGCGGCGATGTAGACGCTCGGCTTGACGACCTTGCCGGTCTGACCCACCTGATA
>JBJTYE010000241.1:0-3831 GCA_046082625.1 Actinomycetota bacterium
CGGTGGAGACGAGGCGCGGGCCATCGGTCGCCTGTCGTATCCCCGAGGTGGCACGGCGTACACGGTGGGACTCACGGGCGCACCCGGAGCGGGGAAGAGCACCTTGACCTCGGCGGTGATCGGTCATCTGCGCGCCCAGGATCTCGAGGTGGCGGTTCTGGCCATCGATCCGTCCTCGCCCTTCACCGGTGGCGCCATCCTGGGCGACCGGGTCCGAATGCAGGACCACGCCACCGACCGCGGCGTCTTCATTCGGTCCATGGCCACCCGCGGCCATCTCGGTGGACTGTCCCTCGCCGCGCCCGAGGCAATCCGTCTCCTCGATGCCGTGGGTCGTCTGTGGGTGCTGGTGGAAACGGTCGGCGTCGGCCAGGTCGAAGTGGAGATCGCCGGCAAGGCCGACACCACGGTGGTCGTGGTCAATCCCGGGTGGGGCGATGCCGTGCAGGCCAACAAAGCCGGATTGATGGAGATCGCCGACGTCTTCGCCATCAACAAAGCCGATCGCAAGGGCGTCGAGGAGACCCGTCGCGACCTGGAACAGATGCTCGATCTGTCCGATCTGGCCGACGAGTCCTGGCGGCCGCCGATCGTGGCCACGGTGGGCTCCACCGGCGAGGGCGTGCCGGCGCTGTGGGACGCAGTTCTCGCCCATCGCGAGCACAGCACTGCCAGTGGTGAACTCGACCGGCGGCGTCGATTCCGATTGCGCGAGGAACTGCGCGAGATCGTCGCCCGGCGTCTCGAGCAGCGGGCCCGGGAGATCTGCACCGGCGAGGTGTGGGACGCCCTCCAGGATCGCGTGGTCGTCCGGTCCATCGATCCCTGGAGTGCGGCCGACGAGATGTTGAAATCAGTGGGAGCGTGAGACGATGAGTGCCGCCAATGACGACCTGGTTCTGCTGGAACGACGCGAGGACGGCGTGGCGGTCGTCCGACTGAACAACCCCAAGGTGAACGCCCTCGGCCAGAACCTGTTGACCCGGTTGCACGAGATCGCCGACGAGTTGACCGCCGAACCGCCGGGAGCGGTGGTCATCACCGGTGGCGATCGGATCTTCGCCGCCGGGGCCGATATCGCCGAATTCGGTGGCCCCGACGAAGGTGATCGGATCGGTACCGGCTTCCACCGCGCCATGGACGCCGTGGCCGGCATCCCTCGCTTCGTGATCGCCGCGGTCAGCGGATACGCGCTGGGTGGAGGATGCGAACTGGCCCTGGCCTGTGATTACCGCATCGCTTCGACCAAGGCGGTCTTCGGTCAGCCGGAGGTCCTGCTCGGCATCATTCCCGGTGGCGGCGGAACCCAACGACTGCCTCGTTTGGTCGGTCCCAGTCGAGCCAAGGAACTCATGATCACCGGTCGCCAGGTGCCGGCGAGCGAAGCCGTGACCATCGGATTGGCCGATGAAGTGGTGGAGCCCGAGCAGTTGCACGAGCGGGCATTCGCTCTGGCCGCCGGAATCGCCGGTGGCGCGCGTCAGGCCCACCGGTTCATCAAGCGTGCCGTGGACGACGGACTGTCGTCGACACTGGCCGAGGGTCTGCTCCTGGAGCGTCGTCTCTTCACCGACGTGTTCGCCACCGAAGACAGCCAGATCGGCGTCCGCAGTTTCCTCGAAAACGGTCCGGGTCGGGCGCAGTTCACCGGCCGCTGATCGACGGTCGTCGGCATCGCCCATAGACGGCGGCCGTGGCCTGCGCAATGGCATCCCAGGAGTAGCGCGATCGCAGCACGTCTCGGGCCTGTCGGCGCAGGTGCGCCGACATCTCGGGATCGGTCAGCACCGACCTGATCGACTCGGCCAGATCGACTGCGTTTCCAGGTTCGAAGAGCAGTCCCGCGCCGGTTCCATCCATGATCTCGGCCAGACCGCCGGTGCGCGCCACGATCGCCGGTGCATCGGCCGCCATGGCTTCGAGGGCCACGATGCCGAAGGGTTCGTAGAGAGACGGAATGACCACGCATCCGGCGCGGTGCAGGAGTGCTCGCAGGTCGGAGTCGTCGACGTAGCCCACCAGGTGCACGAGGTCGTGGACCCCTTCGATGTCGACCTGGCTCTGCAGTTCGGGCAGATACGAACCGCGTCCGGCGATGACGCATTGGAGACCGGGAATCGCTCCGCGCAGACGGGAGACGGCTTGGGCCAGGACCTGGAAGCCCTTTTCGTACTGCACGCGCCCCCAGGCCAGCACCAGCGGTTCTCGCGTCGGCGGATCGTGCGGCGGGGCCCACCGCTCGACGTCGACGCCATTGGGCACGAGTTGGACGCGCTCGGGCGACAGCTCGAAGCCGGCCAGGACTTCGCGCAACATGAACTGCGAACAGCAGATGACCTGATCGGCCGACAACGCCAACCACCATTCCACGGCGTGGATCGCCGCTGGAAGACCACCCGGCACCGTTCCACCGTGTCGGCCGAGTTCGGTGGAGTGGAACGTGGCCACGAGTGGTCGATCGAGGACGGCGGCCAACGTGTGGCCGGCCCAGGCGGTCCGCCAATCGTGGGCGTGGATCACATCGGGGATCCAGGAACCGAGTCGCGACTGCAGGGCCACCAAATGGTGATTGGCCGAGGCGGACAAGGCGATGGGCTCGGAGATCCACGGGCTGCGGACCGCGGTCCGCAGGATCCGTACTCCGCCCACCAGGTTCTCGGCGACCCCGAGAGCGGTGTCCTCGGTGGCCACGCAGGCCACCGTCACCTCGTGTCCGGCGCGGTGCAGGGCCGTGGCCAGACCTTCGACGTGGGCTGCCACGGCTCCGGCGTCCTCGGGTGGAGCTTCCCAGGAGAGCATCAACACGCGCACGCTGCGACGGTATCGCGCCGACGATGGGCAACGTTTCGTACCGGACATATCGAAGCGGACATAGTGTTCGAGAGATGCAGTCGCCCGATGCGGAGCCGTCCTCGTCGTCGAACGTCGCCGTCCTTCCGTGGTGGAGAGACCGCACCTTGCGTCCGATGATCGTGGCCTGCCTCACCTTGAGCGGAGCCGTCGGGGTCTTCGGCTTCTCCTTCGGAGTGAGTTCGGTGGCCGCCGGATCGAGTGTGCTGCAGGCGTGTGTGATCTCTTTGACGGTCTTCACCGGGGCGTCGCAATTCTCGGCGGTCAGCGTGGTCGGTGCCGGAGGATCCATCGGATCGGCCTTGGGCGGTGCGCTGGTGTTGGCGGCGCGCAACGGCGTTTACGGCATGGCCATGTCGCGTCGTCTGGACGGAGGGCTCGGCCGCCGGATCCTGGCGGCGCAGTTCACCATCGACGAGACCACGGCCATGAGCGTGGCCCAGGAGGATCGGCGGGCCCAGCAAGTGGCGTTCTGGGTCACGGCCGGTGCGCTCTTCGCCTGCTGGAATCTGGGAACCCTGGTCGGGGCAGTGACCGGTACGGCCATCGATCCGGGGACCTACGGACTCGATGCCGCCTTCCCCGCCGGATTCGTGGCCATGATGTGGCCGCTGCTGCGGGATCGCACGGCGCGACTGGCCGCCGGTCTCGGAGCGGGTGTGTGTCTGGTGACGGTGCCCTTCACGCCGGTGGGGGTTCCGATCCTGTTGTCGGTGCTCGGCGTCCTGGTCGGCCTGCAGGCACCGGTGCGCGGAGGTGACGGCGAATGAGTTGGGTGTTGATCATCGCCTTGGCCATCGGGGCCTACGCCTTCAAGTTCACCGGACTCGTGATCCTCGGAGGTCGCAGTCTGCCAGCGCCCTTCGAACGGTGTCAATTTGCATGGCCACGTCCTTGCCTGCTTCTTCTACATTCTTACCAGAGGTAGAAACTAAACCTACCAACACGCCTAATTTTCCATTGGAGTGGATGTAGGATACT
>JBJTYE010000242.1:0-4364 GCA_046082625.1 Actinomycetota bacterium
CAACTCTCCATACCGTCGAAGATGGCCCCTTCGGCCAGCTTCTCCCAGTGCTCGCGGCCCCAGGGTTCAGCGGCGATCAGGTCGTGGGCTCGTCGGCGGGTGGCGTCGTCGAGGACGAGTTCTCGAGCCGGAAAGCTCAACACCTGATCGAGATCGGCGTCACTGCGTTGATCGTGCACCGAGAACTCGGTCAGTCGGTCGACTTCGTCGCCCCAGAGATCGATGCGTACCGGGGCGTCCCGCGTGGGTGGGAACACGTCGACGATGGCGCCGCGTCGGGCCACTTCGCCGCGATGCTCCACGATCTCTTCACGTCGGTATCCGTTACGAACCAAGGTCCGCAACAGATCCTCCGGATCGATCGAGGACCCTTTGGACACGATGACCGGCTGCACCGACGCGGTGTTCGGGCCGAGTTGCTGCAGAAGGGCGCGCATACTCGTGACCACGACCTGTGGATGCCGGTCCGGATCCTGGAGACGCCAGAGCACCTCGAGACGTCGGCTCATGGTGTCGACACTCGGACTCACCCGTTCGAAGGGCAGGGTCTCCCAAGCAGGAAAGAGAAGAACGTCATCGCGTCGCAGGAATGCCCGCAGCTCGGCATGGAGTTGCGTGGCCATGGTGGTGGTGGGACAGGCCACCACCAGTGGGCGACGTCCGGACAGTTGCGCGAGGGCGGCGATGGCCACACCCCGGGCCACTTCTGGGATGGCCACGGTGCCATCGACGGCGCCGATGAGCGACGTCACGGCGACATCGTTGCGCAAGAGCTGCGGGATCGAACGCAGCATGCCGTCGTCGGCGACCACGTCACTCATGGGATCGGATCGCTCCTCGATCGATCACTTGGCGTTGAAGGTGTTCATGGCGGCGCTCAGTCCGTCGGCCAGGATCGCTTCCACGGCATCGGCGGCCTCGATCACCGCTCGATCCAGTTCGACTCTCTCGGCAGTCGGGACTTTCGACAGGACGTGTGCCGCCCCTTGTTCCTTGTTGCTGGGCTTGCCGACACCGATGCGCACGCGGACGTAGTCGTGGGTTCCGACATGGGACGAGATGCTGCGCAGTCCGTTGTGTCCGCCCAGACCGCCGCCCTTCTTCACCCGGACCGTTCCGGGAGGAAGATCGAGTTCGTCCTGGATCACGATCAAGGAGTCGACGTCCGTGAATCCGTAGCGACGCATGACTTTGCGCACCGCCTGTCCACTGTCGTTCATGAACGTCAAGGGGAAGACCAGCACCACGCGCTTCGCGCCGATGCGGACTTCGTCGACCATGGCCGAATCCCGTCCGGCGCGCAGGGTGCCACCGTGGCGTCGGGCCAACTCGGTGACGGCTTCCTCTCCCACGTTGTGGCGGGAACGCGCGTACTGCTTGCCCGGGTTGCCGAGACCGACGATCAGGGCGTCGAACGTGGCAGTTCGCGTCTCGGAACGGCCGAACAGGCCCACCGGGACCTCAGGCGGGGCTGCTGGTGTCGCCGGCAGCCGGTGCGGCTTCGGCGGCCGGGGCCGGAGCGGGGGCTTCGGCGCGCGATCCGGCGATGGCGGTGACCACGGCCAGATCCGGATCGCCGAGGGCGCGTGTTCCCGGAGGAAGGGTGATCTGGTGGAGGCGGATGACCTCTCCGGGCTGCATCCCCGACACGTCGATGGTGATCTCGCTCGGCATGTTCGCCGGGGTGGTCACGATGTCGATGGTGTCCACCGACGGATCCACCAGGCCGCCTTCGGACAGCACGGCCTTGGCCTCACCGGCCAGGCGGACCGGTACGGCGATGGTGAGTTCCTCGCTCATGTCGATGCGCAGGAAATCGATGTGGGACACCGTGCGACGCACCGGATGACGCTGGATCTCCTTGATCACAGCCGGGTAGGCGTTGCCGTCGACCTTGATCTCGAGGATGGTGTTGGTTCCGGCGGCTCCCGAAAGGGCCTGACGGAGATCGCGTCGATCCACGACGACCGACAACGGCGGCATGCCCTGGCCGTAGATAACGCCCGGGATCTTCTCGTCCCGGCGCAAACGGCGCGCTGCGGAACTTCCGGTGCTGCGTCCGGTGACTGCTTCGAGGGTGGTCGACATGGGAAACCTTTCGTGCTGGCGCCTCGGGTCGAGGGCCCGAATGCGTCACAAACAGGGGACAATACTACGGTCCGGCGGTCGAAAACCACCCGCTGGTCAGGCCTGGTTCTCGCCGCCGAAGATCTCACTCACGCTGGTGTCATCGAAGACCGCCGAGAGGGCATCGGCGATGATCTTGCCCACCGAGAGCACCTGAATCTTGTCGATCTTGGCCGCCGGGCTGAGCGGAAGGGTATTGGTGAGGACCACGCGGTCGATCTTCGACGAGGCCAGTCGTTCGACGGCTGGTCCCGACAGGACCCCGTGGGTGGCCATGGCCCAGACCTCGGTCGCCCCCTTTTCGAGAAGGAGATGGGCGGCCGAGACGATGGTGCCGCCGGTGTCGATCATGTCGTCGGTGAGAATGCACAGGCGACCTTCGACATCGCCGATGACGTCGAGAGCCACGGCGGTGTTGGTACTGCCTTTGGGTCGGCGCTTGTACACGAAGGCCAGGTCCGCTCCCAGTTCCTCACCCAAATGTTGTTGCATCCGCTCGGCCACCTTGATGCGGCCGGCATCGGGGGAGACGATCACCGGATTCGTGGCGTGATCGCGGATGTATTGCTCGATGACCGGCATGGCGGTCAGGTGATCGACCGGACCGTCGAAGAATCCTTGGATCTGACCGCTGTGGAGATCGATGGAAACCATGCGCTTGGCACCGGCGGCTTTGAAGAGATCGGCGATCAGTCGGGCGGTGATCGGTTCGCGACCCTCGGCCTTGCGGTCCTGTCGGGCGTATCCGTAGAAGGGGCAGACCGCAGTGATGCGCTTGGCCGAAGCCCGCTGGGCGGCGTCGATCATGATCAGCTGTTCCATGATCGAGTCGTTGATGGAGTGGCCGTTGAAGCCGAAATGGCTCTGCATGATGAAGACGTCGCAGCCGCGTACGCTCTCGCCGAATCGCGGCCGGATTTCACCGTTGGCGAATTCCACGAGATGGGGTTCACCCAATTCGATGTTCAGATACGAGGCCACTTCTCGGGCGAGCTCGGGATGGGTGCGTCCCGAGTAGAGAGCCATGCGCTTGGTGGTGACCTTGTCGACGTGGCTCACGGGCTGTTCCTTCCGATGTTCAGGTCCGGAGACTCGACGTCGACGACGTCATGGTGTTCCGTCCTGGTTGGAATCATAGAACGCGCCCGTCCGCGTCCCGTCAACGATGGACGTTCCGGGGGCCAGGAACGCGAAGGGGCCGATGTGGCAATCCGATCCGATCCGGGACTCGTGAGCCACCACCGTGTCGATCCGCGAGCGATCACCCACCGTGCAGTCCACCAGACGGGAATTCGGTCCGATATCGGTCTCGGCCCCGATGACCGTGCGCCCTTGGAGCATGGTTCCCGGATAGAGAGTGACGTCCCGGCCGATCCGGACGTCGATGTCGATGAAAGTCTGGCGGGGATCGAGCATGGTCACGCCGTTCAACAGCCAATGGCGATTGGTGCGGGCCCGTAGTTCCCGCTCGGCCATGGCCAGCTGCCATCGATCATTGACCCCCTGGGTCTCGAGCGACGGAGCCGTCACCGCCCCCACCTGATGACCCATGCCGGCCAGCACGGCCACCACGTCGGTGAGGTAGTACTCCGACTGCGAGTTCTGAGGGGAGATGCGACGCAGAGCCGGACCGAGGAGGTCGCGTCGGAAGGCGTAGATGGATGTGTTGACCTCGGTGATGGCCAGGACATCGGGCCCGGCATCGCGGTGTTCGACGATCTGGGACACCCGTCCGTCCTTGGCCCGCACGACCCGTCCGTAGCCGGTGGGATCCTCCATGGTCGAGACCAGCACCGTGGCGGCCAATCCATGGGACTCGTGGTGCGTGACCAGATCATCGATGGTCTCGCGGCGCAGCAACGGCGTGTCTCCGGGCAGCACGATCACGGTCGAGGTGTCGTCGTGTTCATCGGGAAGTTCCCGACCGAGGACTTCGAGGCCCACGTCGACGGCATCTCCGGTTCCCTTCTGCACCGATTGCGTCGCGTAGTCGAGGTGCGCCCAGGGCGGCGCCAGGGCGGTGATGCGCTGGCGGACCCGGTCGGCCTCGAATCCGACCACGACCACGATGCGTTGTGGTTCGACCGACTCGAGAGCGTGGATGACATGCATCGCCATCGGTCGGCCGCAGATCAAGTGGAGCGGCTTGGGTCGCTGCGACCGCATACGCGTTCCCTCTCCGGCGGCCAGAACGATCGCGTAGACGGGCATGTCCGGTCCTTTCACCTGCCGCTCGG
>JBJTYE010000243.1:0-5725 GCA_046082625.1 Actinomycetota bacterium
GTGACTCACGATGGCCACCAGATCGTCGTGACGGCTGGGATCGAGAGCCACGATCTCGGCTCCGAGCGAACTGACGATTTCGGCCACACCGGAAAACGTGGTGTCCGATGTGTGTTCCGTCGGGGTGAGAACCCAGACCGCTCCCTCGAACAGATTCGAATCGGCGCCATCCAGCCCCTCGAGTTCGCTTCCAGCCATGGGATGACCGCCGACGAAACGAGCATCGGCGATCTGCTGGGTCACCGAAGTCTTGACACTGGCGACATCGGTGACCAATCCGGTCGTTTCGGCGAGGGCCCGTCGGACCTGTCCGGCGACGGCGTGCACGGGGACCGAGACGAAGGTGATCTCGGCCTCGGCATCGAGTCCGATCCGATCGATGATGTGTCGAGACAGCGCCTCTGCCGACCGTCCTGCGTCCTGATCGTCTCCGTGAACGGTCCAACCCCGCTGTTTCAACGCCACGCACAGCGATCCACCGATGAGGCCGAGTCCCAGGACGTTGGCCCGCCGGTGGTGCAGGCCTTCCTGCTCATTCATCGCTGTGAGCGTACCGTTGCCTGTTCGCGGCCACGGCGTCGTTGAGGGCGCGTATTTCGTCTCGGGACAAGGCTCTCCAGGCGCCGGGCCGGAGCCGCTGGTCCCGAACCGGACCGATGCGCGTCCTGATCAGACGCCGCACCGGATGTCCGACTGCTTCACACATCCGGCGCACCTGGCGATTCCGGCCTTCATGGATGACGATGTGCAGAACGCCGTCCGAAGGCTGGGACACCGCGGCCGGAGCCGTCATCCCGTCGTCCAGTAACACTCCGGAGCGCAATGCTCGCAGAGCACCGGCGGACACTCGTCCACCTTCCACGTCGACCACGTACTCCTTGTCCACACCGCAACTCGGATGGGCGATTTCGTGGGCGAGCGCCCCGTCGTTGGTGAGAATGATGAGACCTTCGGAGTCGGCATCCAAACGGCCGACCGAGAAGACCCGTGGCTCGCTGGGAACCAGATCCACCACGATGGGGCGGCCGTGGGTGTCGTTGGCCGTGCACACCACCCCGGCCGGTTTGTTCACGAGATAATGCACCAGATCCGGTCGCACTCCGATTCGGACGCCGTCCACGGAGATCTCGTCGTGTTCGGGATCGACCCTCCGACCAAGTTCAGCCACCTGACCGTTGACACGCACCCGTCCGGCACTGATCAAGTCCTCACTGGTTCTGCGGGACCCGTACCCGTGCAACGCCAGAACCTTCTGCAACCTGGTCCCGTCGGGCAGATCTCGGGCCGCCCACTGTTCCCACAACGGAGGTTCCACGTCCTTTCCGGCCATCGAGATCCGTCAGTCGCCTTGACGAGGAACGACGTCCTCGTTCGCCGGGATACGCAACCCGGTCTCCAGGGCTTCCACCACATCGGCCCCGGGAAGGAATTCAGCGATCGGAGGAAGATCGTTCACCGAGTTGAGTCCGAGCTTCTCGAGGAAGGCCGATGTGGTGCCCCAGAGCACTGCTTGACCGGGCCCCGGATCGCGCCCGACCTGGTCGATGTAGCCACGACCTTGCAAGGTGCGTAACACTCCGTCGGGATCGACACCGCGAATCGAAGCGATCTGGGCTCTCGAGATGGGCTGTTTGTAGGCCACGATGGCCAACGTTTCCAGGGCCGCCCCCGATAGGCGAGCCCGTTGCCCGTCGAGAATGAATCGTTCGACGTAGGCGGCGGTGTCCGGATGCGACTGGAAGCGGTAGCCGCCGGCGACCTTGGCCAATTGGAAGCCATGACCCGCTTCCTCGTAGGCCTGGGCCAGCGATGTGCACACCGAATCCACCACCGTCACCGTAATTTCCAGGATCTGTGCCAGGAGATCCGCTGGCACCGGTTCGGTGGCCACCAGCACGATGGCCTCGAGGGCGCGTACCGTTCCGGCATCGATCGTCTCAGTCTTGTCCTCGGTCATCTCGTTCCGCTTCCCTGTCGCGCCATCATCGTGTCACCGGTGCCCTCAGCCGTCGTACTCATCGATCGCCAGGGCTCCGACCGGAGTTCCGAGTTCCCCGCCGGTCCATCGAATGTCGATGTCGCCGAACTTCTCGGTTTGATCGAGATCCACCAGACCTTGTTTGAAGAGTTCGAGCAAGGCGAGGAAGCGCACCACGACCTCGAGCCGCTCCACCAAGTCGGCCGTCAGACGGCGGAAGCCGATTCGGCGCACTCGGGGAAGCTCGTCCAGAAGTTCGGTCATTGCATCGGCGACGTTGGCGCGGATGGCCGCCACGTGGAAGAGATCGACCTTGGGTGTCGGCTTGGGGGTCATGGCCCGCTGGTAGGCGGCGGCCACCTGACGGGGTGTCACACCTTCGAGAAGGTCGGGCATGAGCTCGGCGAATCGCTCGTCCGGTCCACTCAGCCGCGGACAGGACCGATCGGCGGCGTCGGCCATGTGCGCGAAGACCTGGCCGACGTCCTTAAAAGTCTTGCATTCCAGGAGTCGGGCCAGCAGGAGATCCCGCTCCTCCCAGAGTGCCAGCTCCTCGTCCAGATCCACGTCTTCCCGACCGGGCAGGAGTCGACGGGCCTTGAGTTCCACGAGCGTGGAGGCGATGAGCAGGAATTCGGTGGCCACCTCCAGATCGAGGCTCTGCATGCGCTCGATCTCCTGGAGATAGGCATCCACGATCACCGCCAGGGACACCTCGTGGATGTCCACCTGCTCCTTCAGGATCAGGTGGAGGAGGAGATCGAACGGTCCCTCGAACACCGGAGTGGAAACATCGACGGCCACTCCCCCAGGTTAATCGCTCGGTTCGGCGGCCGGCCCGTAGCGATCGCCCCCTAAATCGTCCGAGCCCGCCCGAGGTGACCGTTAGCCTGACCGGGTGGCCCGTGTCCTGTCGTGCATCCAGCCCACCGGCGGGGTCCATCTCGGCAACTACCTGGGAGCCCTCCGGCAGTGGGTGGTCGGACAGCACGAGGACGACGCCTTTCACGGCATCGTGGACCTGCACGCCCTCACCGTGACCGATCGTCCCGGAGTCATCGGTCCGAGCACCTTGCACTTGGCGGCGGTTCTCTTCGCCGTGGGCCTCGATCCCGAGGCCGCCACCGTGTTCGTCCAGAGCCATGTGCCCGAGCACGCCCAACTCGGGTGGCTGATGGAGTGCACCGTGTCGTATGGCGAACTGAGCCGCATGACCCAGTTCAAGGACAAGGCGGCCCGTCGCGAAGCCGATTTCGTCTCGGCCGGCCTGTTCACCTACCCGGCACTCCAGGCCGCCGACATTCTCTTGTACGACGCCGAGCACGTCCCCGTGGGCGAGGACCAGCGCCAGCACGTGGAAATCACCCGCGACATCGCCATCCGCTTCAACGGGCGTTTCGGCGACACGTTCGTCGTCCCGAAGGTGGTCACTCCCCGAGCCGGCGCCAAGGTCACCGACCTACAGGAACCCACGGCCAAGATGTCCAAATCGTCGAGCAGCGAGGCCGGCATCGTGTACCTGCTCGACGACCCAGCGACCATCGTGAAGAAGTTCAAGCGAGCCGTGACCGATTCCGATGCCGAAGTTCGTTTCGACCGGGCTGCGAAGCCGGGAGTCTCGAATCTCCTCGAAATCCTGGCCGCTTGCCGGGGGGAGACGCCCGAGACGGTGGCAGCTGCGTACTCCCAGTACGGACCCTTGAAATCCGACACCGGCGAGGCCGTGGTCGAATTGCTGGCGCCGATCCAGAGTCGGTACCGGGACCTCATGGACGACAAAGCCGAATTGGCTCGACTGCTGCATCGGGGCGCCGACAAAGCCCGTGGCGTGGCCCACGCCACCCTGTCGCGCGCCTACGCCGCCATCGGCATGCTGCCAGCCTCCTAGCGGCCCCTCAGAGGTCGTCGGCTCGGCGTAAGGCGGCGAGGACGTCGCATTCGCCGATTCCGGCGAGGAGATCCAGCACCATCGGATCGGTGCCTGCGTTTCGACACATGTCGAGCCCGATCGCCTCGTGCTGTCGATAGCGCCGTTGACGGTCGGTGCGGGCGCCGACCAGAGCGAACAGGACCCGCTCCGTCGTCGAAAGTGGCGCGACCGATTTCCCGACATCGTGCAAGAGAGCAGCGACCACGGCCAGATCCGCTCCAACCGTGGTTGCTGACGCTTCGAGGAATCGATGGGCCACGGTCAGGGCATGCCGCTGGTCCCGCCAATCCATGGCCGTCCACAGGTCGAATTCGACCGGACGCAGTCGATGTCGAACCCAGGCCAGTTCATCCTCGTCGAGGGGACGGGCTCGCCAGGTCCCGAACAAGCGGCGGGCCAAGTGGGACCAGCGGGGGCGACGGTCAGCCGACACCGGTCAACTTCCTCGGGACACCGAAGCACGGGGATGGGCGGCGCGGTACTCGGCCACCAGTTTCTCCTGCGACACCCGGGTGTACACCTGGGTGGTGGAGATGGATGCATGACCGAGCATCTCCTGGACGATGCGAAGATCGGCACCGTGATCCAACATGTGCGTCGCACAGGAGTGTCGCAGGACGTGGGGAGACAAACGGTCGCGCAGACCGGCTCGTTCTCCGTAGCGCGCCACCACCGCCCAGGCCGCCTGGCGTCCGAGACGCCGACCGCGACGATTCAGAAAGACCGCTTCGGCATCCCGCCGCGAAGCCCACTGCACCGGCTCGAAATCCGGACGACCCGATTGCACCCACGTGTGAACCGCCTCCCGAGCCATCCTCCCGAGCGGAACCAGTCTCTCCTTGGAACCTTTTCCGTAGAGGCGCACCATTCCGAGGTCCAGATCGACGTCGCCCATCGACAAACCACAGGCCTCGGTGATCCGGGCACCGGTGGCGTAGAGGAACTCGAGTAGGGCGCGGTCGCGTTGAGCCATCGATTCATTGCCACTGACGGCCGCCAGGAGCCGTTCGATCTCGGATTCCGACAAGGATTTCGGGAGACCGGCGGGAACCTTGACGCCTTCGAAATCGGTGGTCGGGTCATCGGACCTGTATCCCTCTTCGACGAGGAAGCGATGCAGAGTGCGGACCGCCGTCATGGCGCGTGCCACGCTGGCCGGGGCCCCTCCGGCGGATCGTCGTTCGGCGGCGAATTCCTGGACGTCGAGGGCCGTGGCCTCGGCGATGGTGCGATGCCGGCTGGCCAAGAGGGCGACGTAGTACTGCAGATCGCGACGGTAGGCGGCGAGAGTGTTCGTGGAACGACCTCGTTCGGCCAGGAGCCAGGCCAGGAATTCCTCGGCTTCGAGAGGAAGGTCGTTCGAAGCCACCGAGGTCATCCGGGCGTCCCCGACCGGAAGAAGCGGTCCGCCAAGAGAAGACCGATGGTGGCCTTGGCATCGCGGATCTGGCCCCGGGCAACCATCTCGACCGCCTCGGCGAGATCCATGACCAGCACCTCCATGTGATCCTCTTCGGGACCGTGAGTGCGACGGTCCACCGTTCGCAGATCCGTCGCCAAGTACACGTGCAGTCGGGCATCGGTCATTCCTGGCGATGGAAGGAACTCGTGCAGAAGTTCCAATGAACCGGCCACGTACCCCGACTCCTCCTGCAGTTCCCTCTGGGCCGTGGCGTCCGGATCCTCGCCCTCGACGTCGCGCATCCCGGCTGGGATCTCGATGATCATGTCGTCGAACGCCGCTCGATACTGCTTCACCAGGACCACCTGTCGATCGGGGTCACCGCCGAGAATTGGGACCACCGCCACCGCACCAG
>JBJTYE010000244.1:0-5399 GCA_046082625.1 Actinomycetota bacterium
AATCACCGCTCTCCCTGGTCCACCGACGCTCTACCTGAGCATCCTCGATCATCCGCGTCGCTCGCAGTTCGACCTGAGCTCGCTCCGCCTCGCCGTCACCGGAGCGGCGGCGATTCCGGTGGAGATGATCCGCCGTATGCGCGCCGAACTGTCCTTCACCACCATGCTCACCGCCTACGGCCTGACCGAATCCACCGGCACCGTGACCATGTGCCGACCCGAGGACGATCCGCGTACCATCGCCGAGACCAGCGGCCGGGCCATCGACGGCGTCGAGGTTCGGATCGTGAACGACGACAACGAGGAACTCCCGCCCGGCACCCCGGGAGAAATCGTCTGCCGGGGATACAACGTCATGCCCGGGTACTTCGAGAATCCCGATGCCACGGCGGCGGCCATCGATGCCGACGGCTGGCTGCACACCGGCGACATCGGCACCTTGGACGAGCGCGGCTACGTGCGTATCACCGACCGCAAGAAGGACATGTACATCGTCGGAGGTTTCAATGCCTATCCGGCCGAGATCGAGAACGTCCTCATGCATCACCCGTCGGTCTCGCGGGTGGCCGTGGTCGGAGAACCCGACGAACGTCTGGGCGAAGTCGGTCACGCCTTCGTGGTCCTGCGTCCCGGCACCGAGCCGAATCCGTCGGAGTTCCCGGCCACGCTGATCGCCTGGTCCCGCGATCGCCTGGCCAATTACAAGGTTCCCCGCCGGGTGACGATCGTGGAGGACTTGCCGACCAATGCCAGCGGCAAAGTACTCAAGTACGAATTGCGCCAGTCGGTGCGGCCGATCCACCCGGCCTGACCCGTTTCTGACTGGCCGTCAGATCCGGGTGCCCTGCGCACTAGAGTCGTTTCGTCCATTGGGGGTGCCATGAGGGGAATCGTCTACGACGGAAAGACCACGGAGCTGGTCGAAGGACTCACCGTTCGCGATCCGGGACCGCGCGAGGTCCTGGTGGACATCGCTGCGGCCGGCCTCTGCCACAGCGACATCTCCTACATGAGCGGCCTCTACCCGGTGCCCTCCCCCGGAGTGTGCGGTCACGAAGCCGCCGGAGTCGTGGCAGCCGTCGGCAACGCCGTCACTCACGTGCAGCCGGGAGATCACGTGATCATCGCCACCTTGGCGGCCTGCGGCTTCTGCCGATACTGCATGGACGGTCGACCCACGGCCTGCCGGGCCACCCTCGGGAACTGGAGTCAACCGTTCAGCCTCGACGGCGATCCGATCTACAACTTCGCCGCCACCAGTGCCTTCGCCGAACGCACTCTGGTACGCGATGTGCAGTGCGTGAAGATCCCCCACGACGTGCCGCTCACCTCGGCGGCGCTCGTCGGGTGCGGGGTGGTCACGGGAATGGGAGCGGTGTTCAACCGCGCCAATGTCCGACGCGGTCAGTCGGCCATCGTCTTCGGTGTCGGAGGTGTGGGACTGAACGTCATCCAGGCGTTGAAAGTGCAAGGTGCCACGACCATCATCGCCGTCGACACCGTGGCCGAGAAGGAACCTTTGGCGCGGCAGTTCGGGGCCACCCATTTCCTGGATGGACGGTCCGAGGACATCGTGGCCCAGGTCGGAGCGATTCGCCCCTTCAACGACACCATGGTGCGCGGACCCTTCAACGCCGGCGGCGTGGATTGGGCTTTCGACTGCGTGGCCCATCCGACGGTCACCCGCAACGCTCTGGAGTGCCTCGACTGGGAGGGCACGGTGGTGGTGATCGGTGTCGCCGGCCAGACCGCCGAATTCAGCGGACTGTACGGACGTCTCACTCAGGTGGACCGCGGCATCATCGGTTGTCGCTACGGCACCATCAGCCCACAGCGCGACATCCCGTACATCATCGATCTCTACCGACGGGGCGAAGTTCTACTCGATGAACTGGTGAGCGCCACCTTCCCCCTCGACAACTGGCGTGATGCCGTCCACGGCCTCGAGAGTGGCTCCGTGGCCCGTGCCGTGATCACGTTCTGAGCCAGGGCACGCACGTGAGCACTTCATCGAACGGCCTGCTGTCCACCGCCGACAAAACTTTGTGGCAGCTCGTCTGCGAACGCGCCGAACTCACACCCGACAAGCAGATGGCCCGCGACGAGAACGACCGCACCCTGACCTTCGGCGCCTATCGATCCTGGTGCGAACGGATGGCCGCCGGTCTGCACGCCATGGGTATCTCCGAAGGAACGGCGGTGTCCTGGATCCTGCCGTCTCGCTTCGAATCACTGGTGCTAGCCGGAGCACTGTCACGTCTCGGAGCCATCCAGAACCCCATCCTGCCCATCTACCGTCAGCGCGAAGTCACCTTCATCGCCGAGCAGTCCCGGTGCGCATTCATGATCGTGCCCCGGGTCTTTCGAGGCTTCGAGTATCCGGCCATGGTCGAGGAAGTGGCCGCCTCGCTCGATTCGCCCTTCCGCATCATCGTCGGCGATCCGGATCTGCCCGAAGCCGATCCCGCCACGAGTTCGCTTCCTCCGTACCGACCGGAATTGGACGGCTTGCGCTGGCTGTTCTATTCCTCTGGAACCACTGCAGACCCCAAGGGCGCCAAGCACTCGGACAACAGTCTGTCGGCCGCCAATGACGGGATGCAGTGGAGCATGCAGGTGGGTCCGACGGACAAAGCGGCGGTCGTCTTCCCGATCACGCACGTGGGCGGATTGGTCTGGCTGTTCAACGCCATGCAGACCGGGGTGGAACTCTTGATGGTCGAGACCTTCGATCCGGTGCGTACCCCGGCATGGCTGGGAGAGAACGGCTGCACCTGTGCCGGCGCCGGCACCGTGTTCTGGTTGGCCTATCTGAACGCTCAGCGCCAGCTGCCCGCCGGACATCGACTGCTCCCCGACGTGCGCATCTTCAATGGCGGCGGCGCACCCAAACCCAAGACCCTGCACGCCGAGATGATGGCCACCTTCGGCGCGCCGCTCATCGGGGGTTGGGGACTCACCGAATCCCCGATCAACACCATGGTGCACGTGGACGATCCGGACGACAAGAAGGCCACCACCGATGGGCGCCCCTGCCCGGGGGTGTCACTGCGGGTGATCATGGACGGACACCAATGCGGACCCGGTGAAGAGGGAGAACTTCGGGTCAAAGGTCGCCAGGTCTGCAGTGGGTACTTGGATGCGCGCCTCGATGCCGACGCCTTCGACGAGGACGGATGGTTCCGCACCGGCGATCTCGGGATCATCGATGCCGACGGGTTCGTGAGCATCACCGGACGACTGAAGGACATCATCATCCGCAAAGGCGAGAACATCTCGGCCAAGGAGATCGAGGATCTCCTCTTCGCCCATCCGGCCGTCGCCGACGCCGCCGTGATCGGACTGCCCGATGCCCTGAGTGGCGAGCGGGCCTGCGCCGTGGTGGTCACCAAGCCCGATCGAACGCTCACCTTTGCCGAGATGGTCGACTTCCTGAAGAACGCCCAACTCTCGATGCACAAGGTCCCCGAGCAACTGGAGATCGTGAGCGCGCTCCCCCGCAATCCGAGCGGCAAGGTCCTGAAACGCGACCTCCGCGCCACCTATGGAGGTCCATCATGAGCAAGCCCGCCCAGCCGGCACCGGTCCAGGCTCCCACCTACACCCGCATGACCGGTCGCCGCGTCTTCGTCACCGGAGCCGGATCCGGAATCGGCAAGGCCACGGCCCTGCGTATGGCCGCCGAGGGAGCCCACGTCGCGTGCGCCGATCTGAAAGGTGCCATGGACACAGCGGCCGAGATCAAGGGTTCCGGCGGTCAGGCCCACGGGTTCGATCTGGACGTCACCAGCGCCACGGCGGTCCAGTCCGCCATCGACGCGGCTGCATCGTCTCTCGGCGGACTGGACGTGCTCTGCAACATCGCCGGGATCGGGCATTTCGCCCACAGTCACGAAGAGACCCCCGAATGGTTCGATCGCATCGTGTCGGTGAACCTGAACGGCACCTTCTACTGCAGTCGCTACGCCCTCCCCCACCTGATGAAGTCGGCCGAGGCCAACGGTCGGGACGGTGTGATCGTCAACACCGCGTCGACCTCGGGTCTGATGGGTGCGCCGTGGAGCGCCGCCTACTGCGCGTCCAAGGGAGGCGTGGTGAATCTCACCCGGGCACTGGCCTTCGAATACCGCGGACGCGGTGTGCGGGTGAACGCCATCGCCCCCGGAGGCACCAACACCAACATCGTGCACTCCTTCATGGCGCTCCCCGAGGGAGCCGACTACAAGCTCATGAGCAAGATCATGACGCCCATGGAGCAGGCCGAACCCGACGAGATCGCCAACATGTTCGTCTTCATCGCCTCCGACGAGGGCCGGTACATGACCGGCTCCATCGTGGTGCTGGACGGCGGCATCACCTGCTGAACGGGGACCGACATGGGAATCTGCGACGGACGAGTCGTCATCATCACCGGAGCCGGACGCGGTCTCGGTCGCGCCCACGCGCTGGCCTTCGCCGCTGAAGGGGCCGCCGTCGTGGTCAACGATGTCGGAGCGTCCTTGACCGGCGAGGGCCACGATCTGACTCCGGCCGCCGAAGTGGTGGCCGAGATCACCGGTGCAGGCGGGCGGGCCATCGTCAACGACGACGACATCAGTGATTGGGACGGCGCTGGGCGACTGGTGCGGCAGGCCATCGACACCTTCGGCGGCCTCGACACCGTGGTCTGCAACGCCGGCATCGTACGGGACCGCATGATCGTCAACATGTCGGTGGACGAATGGGACGCGGTCATGCGCGTCCATCTGCGCGGTACCTTCTGTCCCGTCCGCCAGGCCATCGATCACTGGCGCTCGATGCACAAGGCTGGAACCCCGGTCGAGGCGCGCGTGGTGACCACATCGTCGGGGGCCGGACTCTTCGGCAGCGTGTCACAGGGCAACTACTCGGCCGCCAAGGCCGGTATCGCCGCCTTCACCATCGTGGCGGCCGCCGAACTGGAGCGCTACGGCATCCGGGTCAACGGCATCGCCCCCTCGGCGCGCAGTCGCATGACCGAGGAAGCCTTCGCCGAGATGATGCGCCGCCCGGACTCCGGCTTCGACGCCATGGATCCGGCCAACGTCAGTCCGCTGGTGGTGTGGCTGGGGTCGGCCGCCTGTCATGTGAACGGCCGCATGTTCGAGATCGCCGGGGGCCAGGTATCGGTGGCAGATGGTTGGCAACACGGAGAAGTCTTCGACAAAGGGTCGCGGCTCGAACCAGCCGAGATCGGCGGCATCGTCGACGACTTGTTGAAGCGGGCACCGGCCTCGGCACCGGTGTACGGAGACTCTCGATGAGCAAGCGGGTTCTGGCCGCTGATGGTCGGACCATCGGGACCCGAGCCGCGGCCACGCGGCGGCGCCTGTTGGATGCCACCGCCACCCTGCTCGGCGAACACGGGGTGCTGGACCTGC
>JBJTYE010000245.1:0-15397 GCA_046082625.1 Actinomycetota bacterium
ATCGTTGCGCAATCCGATCGAAAGGTTCATGTCGAGAGACGTCGACGCCAGAACACCGATCAAGGTCATGAGGAGACGCGTCACCAGCAGGATTCCGGCGATGATCAAGGCCCAGGTGACGCTGAATTCCCGGCCCGCCAGCAATCCGGTTCGTTCCTGGTCGTCGGCGACCGCCAATGCCGTTCGCGTGACCACCACCAGGAACAAAGCCTCCAGCAAACCGGAGACGAAGGACACCACCACCAGGGCCGCCACCCGGCCTCGCCATGGCCACACCAGACGTCGCACTCGCGTCCAGTACTTGGTCGAAGGTGATTCGTCGAGTTGTCTCATGGTCATGTCCGCCGGGAGAGAGCCGTTCGCATCGTACTGGCGGTCCTTGGGTACGGTGAGTATGTGACCGGGGACCAGACCGATGCGACCGGATCCGACCCCCCGAGAATCCTGGTGCTCTTCACCGATGCGATCTCGACTCGCTTGGTCCGAGGTCAGCTCGGCCATCTCGGGTCCGCAGGGTTCGACGTCCATGTTGGAACGGCGGTGTCAACCGCAGGCGGACCGCCTACAGCCGCTGACTGGGACCGCCTGCTGACATCGCTCGACCCGGGAGTGACGCCGCATCACATCCCTTTCGTCCGGGAACCGTCGCCGTGGCGCGATCTTCGGGCACTCGGAGGCACCATTTCGTTGATACGGCAGATCCGACCCGACCTGGTCTCGGTGTCCACTCCCAAGGCCGGCCTGATCGGCATGGTGGCGGCTTGGATCCGTCGCGTCCCGGTGCGGGTGTACACCGTGCGTGGTCTGCGCTTCGAAACTCTCACCGGAGGCCAACGTCGCTTCTACGAAATCACCGAGCGACTCACCATCCGACTCGCTCATCACGTGCTGTTCAATTCGGCCAGTCTGCTGCGACTGGCCGAATCTCACCGGGTGATCAGACCCGGTCGAGGACTGGTGGTCGGAGCCGGGTCCGGTAACGGCATCGACGTCGACCACTTCTCCCCCGATCATCTCCCGAGTCGCTCGTCGGTTCTGTCGCGCATGGGACTCCCTGCCGACGCCCGGGTCATCGGCTTCGTCGGACGACTCACCGCCGACAAAGGGGTCGACGATCTCATCCGGATTTTCGTGGATGACATCACCTCCGATCCGCAGCTCGCGCAGATCAGCGACCGTCTGCATCTGGTGATCGTCGGAGATCAGGAGCCCGGAGATCCTCTCTCGGACCGAACCCCGCTGCTCATGAACGAGCACCCGCGGATCCACCATCTCGGCTGGGTCGATGATCCACGGGACCTTTACCCGGCCTTCGATCTCTTGGTGTTTCCGTCGTATCGCGAAGGCCTTCCCAATGTGCCGCTCGAAGCCCAACTCTGTGGTGTTCCGATCGTCGGCTACGCCGCCACCGGAACCGTCGACGCCGTTCGCCATGGCGAGACGGGTGTCCTGGTGCCGGTCGGAGATCGCCGAGGTCTCGCCGACGCCGTGGCCGGTCTGCTCATCGACACCGAGCGCCGCTCACGACTGGCTGAAGCAGGGCGCACGTGGGTGCGAACCACCTTCGATCGACGTCATGTGTGGAGCGAACTCGCCGATCTCCACCGACGGTGGCTCGGTCAGTCTCGCTCTGAGTGACCGCTGCTCACCCAGGTGCGCATCCACTCGATCGTCCGGAGCAATCCATGGTCCAGGGAAGTCGGCTCCACGTCCGGGAAAAGAGTTCGCAGTCGTCGGTTGTCGGCCTGGGAATGATCCACGTCGCCGGCCCGGCGCTCCGTGTGCTCGACGGACACAGATGCTCCGAGAATCCGCTCGATGTCCGCCACCAACTCGAGCAAGGTCGTCCGGGTTCCGAATGCCAGGTTGACCGGGCCATCGGCGGACACCCGGCGCTCGATGGCACCGATGATCACTTCGGTCACCGTTCCCACATAGGTGAAGTCGCGACTCTGGGTCCCGTCTCCGTGCATCGTGAGCGGCCGGCCGAGTAGAGCGGCATGAACGAAGGACGGGATGACTGCGGCGTAGGCATGTCCGGGAGCCTGACGCGGTCCGAACACGTTGAAGAAACGGAAGGCCAGGACCGGCACGCCGAAACTCCGTTGCCAGGCCAGCGCGTACTGTTCGGCCGCCAACTTCGAGGCCGCGTACGGACTGACCGGCGACGGCACCAAGTCCTCGTGTTTGGGAAGGGTGGGATTAGCGCCGTACACCGACGACGATGAGGCCAACACGACGTGCGCGCCATTGGCGCGGGCTGCTTCGAGGACCCGCACCGTGCCCGTGGCATTGGCTTCATGAGTGGCAACCGGTTCCTTCAAGGACCGAGGCACCGAGGGCCGGGCAGCCAGGTGCACGATGGCATCGACACCGGCAGTGGCCCGTTCGAGCGCCACCGGATCCAGGATCGAACCCCGTATGAAGGCCATGTCGAGACCCGTCAGGTTGGCATCGTCGCCCGTGGACAGATCGTCGATCCCGACGACCTCGTGGACCGGACTCAATCCCGCACAGACGTGCGAACCGATGAAGCCCGCCGCTCCGGTCACGCAGATCCTCATGCGTCGAGGCTAGGCCACCCGGGAATAGAGTGACGACCAGGCGTGAAACCATCACTCGAGTATCCCCGTGGTCGCTCCTTCGACCCCTCCATGGCCGTGATGCTCGTCTGCGCGGGCATCGTCGGTGCGATCGGCCTCGGTTTCGTCCTCGGGTACGACGAGATCGATCTCCGTGGTGCGATCGTCGTTCCCGCGGTGCTGTGTTTCATCACCTTGCCCTTCGCCAGAAATGTGGAGAAGCGTCGGGGGTCGGGACTGACCAACATCATCACCTTGGCCTTCATCGCCAAGCTGATCGGCGCTTATGTGCGCTACGTGATCGAGTACTTCGTGTACGACGGTGGAGACTCGGGGCTCTACCACAGGTCAGGAGTCGCCTTCGCCACCGAGTACCTGGACGGCAAACGGTCGTTCGGCTCCCTCTTTCCCACGTCGTTCGGCACACGGTTCATCGAGGAACTCAATGGCCTGGTGGCCCTCGTTTCCGGGCGCAGCATCCTGGCCAGTTTCATGATCTTCTCCTGGTTCGGGTTCCTCGGGCTGTGGGCCATCGTGGCCGCCGTGCGCCGCACCTTGCCGGAAGTGGACATTCGCCTGTACGCCATCCTGGTTTTCTTCCTTCCCACGTCACTGTTCTGGTCGTCGGCACTGGGGAAGGACGCCTGGATGCTCCTCGGGATCGGACTGTTCGCCACCGGAGCGGCCCGACTCTTCACTGCGCAAGCTCGCGGTCTCATCTACCTCGTGGCCGGCGGTTTCGCCACCGGCATGGTGCGGCCCCATGTGACCGTCCTCCTTCTTGCCGCTTTCGCCATCGCCTACACCGTGGCGCGTGGTCGGCGAGGACGAGCCCTCAGCCCGATCCTCACCATGGTCACCATTGCCCTCATCGCTGCCGGCGCTGCTCTGGCCTCCGACCCCCTGCAGGAACTGCTCCCCAAGAGCCAGGAGGGGATCACCGCGGTTCTCGAGGAGACCACGGATCGAAGTAGTCAAGGTGGTTCCGAGATCGACGTCGAACGTCCGAACTCGCCGCTCGAATATCCGCAGGCGTTCTTCACGGTGATGTTCCGTCCCATGCCGTACGAAGCGCGGTCCGCGACGCAGTTTCTGTCGGCTCTCGAAAGCCTGGCCCTCTTCGCCGCTGTCGTCATCTGGCGCCGACGCATCTATGCCGCCATCGGCCGGATCCTGACCGTTCCGTTCTTGCGCTTCTCGGTGCTCTACACCTTGGCCTTCGCCTTCGCCTGGTCCTCGATCGGCAACCTCGGCATCATGGCTCGCCAACGCGTGCAGGTTCTGCCGTTCCTCTTGATCCTCATCTGCTGGACGGCTTATGACGAACGCCGCTCACCCCGTGAGGCCGTCGATCATGGGCTCGAGCCCATCGACCGGGCTCCTGTATGAGCACGCTTCCCGATCTCGACTCCGAGTGTTCCGCCACATCGTGGGTGAACTCACCGGTCAAGCGGATCCTCGATGTCATCGTCGCCTCACTGCTGTTCACCGTCCTGCTCCCGGTCCTGATCATCGGAGCAGTCGGAGTGCGGCTCACCTCACCCGGTCCGATTCTCTTTCGTCATACCCGCGCTGGCCGCGACGGTCGACCCATCTCGGTCCTCAAACTGCGAACCATGCGCCGAACGGACGTTCCTGGTCCGCACGAGCCGTCCCCCGAAGACGACGAAGCACGGCTCACTCCGTATGGACGATTTCTGAGACGCTTCAGCATCGACGAACTGCCCCAGCTCGTCAACGTGATGCGCGGCGATATGAGCATCATCGGGCCCCGACCGCTTCCGGTTCCCTATGTCGAGCGCTACTCCTCCAGCCAACGTTGCCGACTGGTCGCACGTCCTGGACTCACCGGGCTCAGTCAGGTAGAGCTGCGCAACGCCGGAGACTGGGATCAGAAGTTGTCTCTCGACGCCGAGTACGTGGCACGGGCCACCATGGCTCTCGACATCCGTATCTTCTTTCGCACCATCGGCACCGTCCTGCGCGGATCCGGGATCAACGCTCCCGGTTTCGCCACCATGCCGGAGTTCAAAGGAGAGCAGCAGTCACCCGATCGATGACGCGTGCCACATCGTCATCGGACAACGCACTCGAACTCGGCAGACACAACCCCCGACGAAACAGATCTTCCGAGGTCCCGTCCACATAGGACTGCGCCGACGCGAAGACCGGTTGCAGGTGCAGCGGTTTCCATAATGGACGGCTCTCGATGTCGTCCTCGGCCAAGGTCTGCATGACGCGATCGCGTTGCGCGCCGTCGTCGAAGAGAACGCAGCTCAACCAGCCGTTCCACTCCGACCACGACGGGTGGGGCATGAACGTGATCGCATCGTGGGCACGGAAGGCTTCTCGGTAGGCGGCATTGATGGCCCGCCGGCGTGACATCATCGATGGCAGGCGGGCCAACTGGGCGCGACCGACAGCGGCGAGAAGATTCGAGAGTCGGTAGTTGTAGCCGATCTCGCGATGCTCGTAATGCACCTCGGGCTCCCGAGCCTGCGTGGCCAGGAACCGCAATCGATCGGTCACCTGCGCCGAAGGTGCGACCACCATGCCTCCACCCGAGGTGGTGATGATCTTGTTGCCATTGAACGAAAAGACTCCGACGTTCCCCAACGTTCCGGCCGGACGTCCCTTGTAGCGGGCACCCAAGGCCTCGGCGGCGTCCTCGACCAGTGGGATCCCTCGGGACCAACAGATCTCGGCAATGGCATCGGCATCGGCGCACTGTCCGTACAGATCCACCATGACCACCGCCTTGGGGGCCGACCCCTGCCGGGCAAGGTCGTCGAGAGCACCTGCCACCAAGTCCGGCGACATGTTCCACGACGTGCGATCCGAATCCACGAACACCGGTCGTGCACCGCAATAGGTGACGGCATTCGCCGTGGCCACGAACGTGAACGAGGACACCAGCACCGTGTCACCCGGACCGACTCCCAACTCTTTCAGGGCCACATGAAGACCGGCGGTGCCACTGGCCACTGCCACCGCGCCAGGCCACCCCGTCAGAGCGGTCATGTCGTGTTCGAATGCATCGACCTCTGGTCCAGTGGGTGCGATCCATCCGGAATCGAAGGCACGTAACAGGGCCTCGCGTTCGGCCGGACCCACATCGGGATGAGAGAGCCAGATTCGGGACATGCGTCTCGGACCCTACCCAGATCGGTACAACCCATCGCTGACGGTCCTCGGTAGGCTCGACGACGCAATGGGTGCACCCATGACTCCAGGCGGAATCGAGGCGCGAGAACTGCGCGATTACGTGGCGATCCTGCGACGCCGCAAGATGGTCGTGGCGGTCGTGATCCTGGCGAGTGCCTTGGCGGCTCTCGGTTCGTCCTTGCTGCAGACTCCGCAATACCGGTCCAGTGCCGACGTGCTCATTCGTTCGTCCAGCGTCACCGGCCAGGTCACCTTCGCCACAGCGACCGGTCTGAGCGCCGAAGTGGTCTTCGCCACCCGGTCCGAGATGAAGGCGGCGCTCTTCGACGCCCTCGGCATCGCACCCGACGTCGACGTCACCTCCAACATCGACCTCTCCACGTTGACCTTCACGGCGATCAGCGACGATCCGGACGATGCCGCCCTCATCGCCAATACCTACGCCAATCTCTTCATCCAGCGCCGGTCCGAGAGTCGCCTGACCGAGTATCTGAACAGCACCCAGGCGGTGAGTGAGCGACTGACCACCGTCGAATCGGACATCGAAGATCTCGACGCAACCTACCTGCAGAACCTGAATGCGTTGCCGCCAGGAGACGAGGTGGCGCGCCAGACACTGGAGGCCGACTACTCGGCTGATCGTTCACGACTGGAAGCCCAACGTCGGCGGTTCCTCGAAGTCCTGGACGAGCTCAGTTTGTCGGCCCAATTCATCGGTCTGAGCGGCACGCAGGTGATCAGCCCGGCCGTACCAGCGGAGTCGCCCTTCGAACCGGACATCACCGGCAACATCCTCACCGCTCTGGTGGTGGCCCTGGCCCTCGGCATCGGCCTGGCCTTCTTCCTCGACTACTTCGACGACACCATCAAGACACGTGAGGACTTCGACAACGTGGTCCGACCGCTTCCGACCTTGGCGGTCATTCCGCGCCTCCTCGATTGGCAGAACACCGGTGAGACGCACGTGGCCACCATCGAACAACCGCGTTCGGCGGCCGCCGAGGCCTATCGATCTCTCCGAACGTCGATCTCCTTTTTGTCCATCGGCACTCCGCTCAAGATTCTGCAAGTCACCAGCCCGAAAGAGCGCGACGGGAAGTCGACCACCTCGGTCAACCTGGCCGTGGCCAGCGCCATCGCCGGACAGCGGGTGCTGCTCGTGGACGTGGATCTCCGCCGCCCACGCGTCCATCGTTTCTTCAGTCTCCCCAACCGCTTCGGGTTCGATGCCCTGCTCCTGGAAGAGGCCACCGCCGGCGAAGTGGTGCGCAGTGTTCCGGGCATCCCGGACCTCTCGGTGATCACGGCCGGTCCGGTGCGCAGCAACAGTACGCAACTGCTGGACAGTGGTCGCGCTGCGCAAGTGCTCCGTGAACTGGCCGACTTGTACGACTTGGTGATCGTGGACTGCCCGCCGGTGCTCTCGGTCGCCGACCCGGTGGTTCTCTCGCGCGCCGTCGACGCCGTGGTCGTCGTGGCCGCCGCCGGCTCGACGCATCGTTCGCAACTGGGAGCAACGCTGTCGATTCTGGCCGGTGTTGGTGCGCCGGTCATCGGAGCCGTCCTCAATTCCTTCGACGCCCGTGCTGCCGGTTACTACGGGTATGGATCAGGGTATGGATACGGCTCCGGATACGGCTCCGGATACGGCTACGTCTACGGAGAGGATCCCAAAGGTCGGAGCAGTCGTCGGGCCAAGAAGGACACCGACGAGTTCGAAAGCGTTCTCCTGTCATCGGTTCCTGATCGCGGTTCCTCGTTCCCACTCAGTGCGGCGCCCGATCGATCCCGTCGAGAACGCCGCCGGGAGAAGCGCGCCAAGAAGGGTGATCTGTGAGGCGGCGACAACGGCTCATCCGACGCAGCGTGTTCCCGTTGGTGATCTCCGTCTTGGCCGGGCTACTGATCGGTGTCGGCGTCGCTGGCTTGCCCGATCCGGAGGCGTTGGATCCCCTGACCGGTAATCCTCCTCTCACGGTCAAACCGGGCGTGCTCGTCGATCCGTCCGAATTCACGGTTCCGCCCCTGCTTCACCCCGAGCACCATCGTCGGCTCGGGTGATTCGACCATCTCGACATCCACTACGTCGACCACGGTGTCCGACGGCCTGCGGACCCGCAATGCCGTTCTGCTGATGGTCGCCAACGGCAACCGCACGCCGGGTGCTGCGGCTCTGTGGGGTGACCGGCTGGTCTCCCTCGGCTACGGACGTCCGGTGCTGGCCAACACCGGTCAAGTGGAGCAATGGACCATCTATTTCGCCGACGGGTACGAGGGCGAGGCCCAGCGATTGGCCGCCGATCTGCAGGCCAGTTTCCTGCCGGTGAGCCTCGCCACCATCCCGCTCAGTCGGGCTCCCCGCACCGACCCGGCCTTCACCGGACAGATCCTGCTGGTCCTTGGCTTGCAGAATCTGGTCGGCTCCAGCAGCACCACGACCAGTTCGACCGCCCCCTAGACTTCGCCACGGAAGGAGGAGTCACATGGCCCATCGCATTCGACGTTCGGCGCTGTCTCTCCTCATCGCTGCAGCGGCCCTGGTGGCGCCCGGGCAGTCGGCCTCGGCGGCCTACCCACCCATTCCGCCCATCACCATCGGCCCACTCATCATTCCGAGCAGTTTCGTGGTGCAGGCGGGAACCGAGTTCACGGTCACCGTTCTCGGCTGTCAGTCCGGACAACCGTGTGCCATCAGCTTCAATCCCACCGTCATGGCACCGGTGATCAACGGAGTGGCCAAAGCCGCGTTCCGCGCCCCGTGCAAGCCCGGTGTGTATCCGGTCTCGGCCCTGATCCGTGGACGTACCTACTCGGTGGACATCACCGTGATCGGATCCTGCGATCGCGTCCCGAGTACCGGTATCACGATCTTGTCGACTGCTCTTCCGACGGGACTCGGTACCATCGCTACTGGTGTCGCGCTGATGGTGGCGTCCCGCTCCCGTCGCCGCCCCCGGTACGCCACTTGACGGACGGGCTCGTTCGATGACGGCTCCTGGCGGGGACCTCTCGATCCTGAGTGTGTGCACTCGCAATCGGACGCGGTCGGTGATGATCGCCGCTCTCCTGAGCCGTCATCTCCTCGAGTCCGGAGCGTCCGCACACGTGACCTCGGCCGGTATCACCGCTGAAACCTTGGCTCCGATTCACGGAGTCGCCGAGCAACTTCGCCGACTGGGTGTGTCCCTGCCTCCCTACGTGGGTCGTCAAGTCGACTCCGAAATCGCCCGCAGTGCCGATCTCATCGTCACGGCCGAACCTCAACATGTCGTGTGGATCGCCGGTCGCTGGCCGGATGTCTTCGAACGCACCTACACCCTGCCGGAATTGGTCACCTACGGTGAGGTCGTCGGACCCCGACGGGGAAGATCGCTGGCGACCTGGCTGGCCGAGGTGTCGGCGTTGCGGCCTCCACCGAAGGTGTATCTCGAACCCCAATCGGTGGCCGCTCTCCTCGACCCTACGGGTGCTCCCGAGCCGATCTGGGTGGACGTCGCCGATCGCATCGACGATGCCTGCCGTCGACTCACCGACTTGGTCGCTTGAACGACATCGCCGGTCGACACCGCCAACGTAGGTAATCTGGCGCCGGCATGCCCGGAAATGTGCGTCGAACTAAACGAGTCCACATCGACCAGGGCACCGTCGTTCCCTTGGCTCTGGTCGCCGGCATCGTGGCTGCGGTGTCAGCGGCCTCGCCCACCGGGAGTGCCTCCATCGATCCGGTGATCGTGGGGGTCGGAGTCGCCGCCCTCACGTGGATCTGTGCCGCTGCCTCCTGGTGGGTCCTCATCGTCTCCAGCGGCCTGGCTCTTGCCACGTCGATGCGCCTCGAATTGATCGTCGTGGCGACCGTCGCCCTCGGCATTTCCCTGCGCATCGGCATGCACCAACGCAACCACAGCGTGCTGCGGGCCCTGGTCGGGGGACTGGTGTTCAACGTGCTGGTGCGCAGTGAGCTGGGAGGATTCGCCGGGCTGTCGACAATCGTCGGCTTGAGTGTGGCCGCCCTCGTCTACAGCAGCGGAACACGCCGTCGAACATCGGAGCAGAGCGTCTGGATCCATGGCATCGCGCTGAGTTTCCTCGCCTCGGCTCTGGCGGCGAGCGGCCTGCTGGCTGCCAGTGCATTGAATGCCCGCAACAATCTGGAGAATGCCATCGATTCCCTGCGCGATGGCATGAATCAGTTGTCGGCCGGAGATCTGGACACCGCTGCCAACACCTTCGCCGAGTCGGCCCGGCAACTGGACCTGGCACGAGACCGGGTGAACGCCTTTTGGACCCAGCCAGCGCGCATCGTGCCCGTGGTGGCCCAACATCGGCGCGCCATCGACGACCTCAGCAGCGACGCCTCCGATCTGGTTCGGATCATCACCGAGGAACTCGATCGCCTCGATCTGGACACGTTGCGCCCGGTCGACGGTGTCTTCGACCTGCAGGCCGTGGATCGCGCTGCGGCGTCCACATCCCGACTCCGCATGGCCATCATGAGCATCGAAGACACGGTTGCCGACACGAATTCGATGTGGTTGCTCCGTCCCATCCAGCGGGAAATCGAAGACCTCAACCGCGAGATCTCCAAACAGCGCAATCGCATCGAGGACGTGGACGCCGCCATGTCCGAATTGCCCGGACTCCTCGGAAGCGACGAGGTGCGCCGCTACTTCATCGCGTTCACCACTCCGGCCGAAGCCCGCGGCAGCGGGGGATTCATGGGGAGCTGGGCCGAACTGACCGCGGACCGCGGGCGGCTCACCCTGTCCCGACAGGGTCGGACCGGAGACTTGAACACCGCGGGCAGCGCCGAGCGTACCGTGTCGGGACCCGAGGACTTCCTGGCCACCTGGGGCCGGTACGGATTCACCAGCGACGACGGGGCCACCGAGTCCGATGTGTGGTCCAACGTCACCGTGTCGGCCCACTTCCCCTCCACCGGCCGGGTCATCGCCGAGCTCTACCCGCAGAGCGGAGGTCAGAGCGTGGACGGAGTCTTCGCTCTCGACGTGGAGGCCTTGGCCACGTTCCTCGAATTCACCGGACCGGTGAAGGCGGAGGGCATCACCCGATCCATCGGTCCCGACAACGCCAGCCAATTCCTCCTCTTCGATCAATATCGCCTGGGAGACGGCCGAACCGAGGTGCTGAACGCCGTATCCCGCGCCGTCGTGGAGTCCCTGCTCGGCGGAGCGCTCCCCGGCCCACGCCAATTGGTGGAGACGCTGGCCCCGGTGGCCCGCGAGAGCCGGATCGTGGGCTACGCCGTCCGTCCCGACGAACAGGACCTGTTCGAACGTCTCGGCATGGCCGGCGCCTTGCCCTCACCCACGGCCGACGATGCCATCGCGGTGGCCTTCAACAACGCCAGTGCCAGCAAGTTGGAGCTCTTCCTCGACGCGTCCATGGACTACACCGTGGCTGTCGATGAAGGCGGTGCTCTCACCAGCACGCTCGAGCTGACCCTGACCAATGCGGCCCCGACGTCGGGGTGGCCCGAGGGAGTGATCGGCAACTACGTGGATCTTCCCACGGGCACCAATCAACTGATGGTGACCGTCTATTCGCGTTTCGCTCCGACCTCGGTCACTTTCACCGGAGACGAACCCGACACCGATGTCGGCCGGGAAGCCGGCTACATCGTGAGTCGCTGGTTCGTGGTGCTCGACCCCGACTCCACCGAAACCCTCACCGTGACTTTCTCCGGCAACCTGGATCCGAGCACGTTCGACGAGGACCGCATCCCGATCATCGTGCGGACTCCGGCCATGGTGCGTGCGTTTCCCGTCCGAGTTCTCTACTCAGGCCCCGACGGCCAGCAGCTCCTCACCTCGATCGAGCGACCGGGCATCGTGATCCGGCCACTGGGGTCAGAGGATCTCACCGGAGAATGACCGACCCCGCATGAGGTTCTTGGCGTCGAACACCAAGGGTGCGTGCCGGGCGATGGTCTCCGGATCGAACTCCGGGTGATCGACGAGGATCACCACCACATCCGATGCCGCCAACTCGGTCGGGGTGAAGGGCACCAAGGGATGCTGGACGTCGACGGCGTTGACATCGGGGATGTACGGATCGCAGAAGCGAATGTCGGCACCGCTGGCCGCCAGACGCTCGGCCACCGCCACCGACGGACTCTCGCGCCAATCACTGGTGCCGCGTTTGTAGGCCAGACCGAGCAGCAGCACCCGGGCTCCTTTCACCGCCTGACGATGCTCGTTCAACATGGCCGTCAGCCGCGTGTGGACGTGGTCGGGCATGTGCTGGTTGATGTCGTTGGCCAGTTCCACGAAGCGGAACGTATGGCCGAGATGCTGCTTGACGCGCCAGGCCAGGTAACTGGGATCGATCGGCAGGCAGTGGCCACCGACGCCGGGTCCGGGGGTGAACCGCATGTAGCCGAAGGGTTTGGTGGAGGCGGCATCGATGGCCCGCCAGATGTTCACGTCCAGGTCGCGGGCGAACATGGCCAATTCGTTGACCAACGCGATGTTGACATGACGGAAGGTGTTCTCCAACAACTTCACCAGTTCGGCTTCGGCGCACGAACCCACCGGGACGGTGGTGTCCACCAGAGCCGAGAAGAAGGCATCCACCACCGCCAGACATTCCGGTGAGGAACCCGACACGACCTTGGGTGTGTTGACCAAACCGAACGAGGGATTGCCCGGGTCGATGCGCTCGGGTGAGTACCCGAGGAAGAACTCCTCGGCCTCGAGTCCGGAGCCGTCGACCAGCAACGGCAGAAGTAGTTCGGTGGTGGTTCCGGGATAGGTGGTGGATTCCAGAACCACGCATGCACCCGGACGCAGATGCCGCGCCAGGTCGCGTCCGGCGGCCTCGATGTATCCCAGATCGGGAAGTCCCTCACGCAACGGGGTGGGGACCGAAATCACCGCCACGTCGAAACCGGTCAGATCGGCCGGATCGTTCGTCGGGAGGTATCCGGACTCCACGGCTCGACGCACCTCGGTATCGGACACGTCGCCGATGTAGGACGACCCAGCGGCCAGTGATTTCACCCGCTCGGCCGACGTGTCGAAGCCGACGACCGGGAATCCCACCTCGGCGGCCCGCATGGCCACCGGAAGTCCGACGTACCCCTGTCCGACCACCGCGATCCGCGCCGAACGATCATGAATGTTCTGGATTGCTCGTTCTGCGAGACGTGCACGCTGACCCGTCGCCATCACGACCTTCCTTCTCCTCCGCCAATACCTGGAGTCTAGGATCGGAACGATCACCCATCGATCGTTCCGGATCGGTACCGACTCGGTGGCGAACGAAAGGAGGTGTGATGCGGCCGACGCTGGCATGGATGTGCAGCGCTGTGGTCTTCGGTGCCGCCTGCGGTGGTGGCTCGAGTTCGGACTCCGCCAGCACCACGACCGTTCCTCGAGTCTCCACCACCGTGGCCGCCACCACGACCTCGATCGAGACCACCACGACCACCACCGAACCCTCGGGCCTTCTCCCGGTCCCCGAGGACCTCCCACTTCCTCCGGTGGCGTCCCTGGCCGACGTGCAGGTGACGCTCACTCCCCTTCTCGACATTCCGCACCTCTTGGGTATGGCCTGGAGCCAGATGGCCGGCTACTTCTACTTGATCACCCAGGACGGCCAGGTCTTTCGAACCCCGCCCGACTTCTCGTCCTCGGAAATGGTGCTGGACCTCTCCGACGAAGTCTCGGCCTTCATCTACGGATCCGAACGGGGTCTCCTCGGTGTGGCGGTGAATCCCCTCGACGGTCGGCTGTTCCTCAATTTCACCGACCGAGAGAACGACAGCCACATCGTCTCGTTCGCCGTGGTCGACGGCCGTCCCGAGGTCACCACGCGCCGGGAAGTGATTTTCATCGAACAGCCCGGGCTCAGTCACAAGGCCGGGATGCTGGTCTTCGACGATCAGGGACACCTCTACGCCTCCTTCGGCGACGGCGGCGGCAATGCCGGTCGCACGTCGCAGGACTTCCAGTCCCTTCTCGGGGGCATCCTGCGCATCGTTCCGAATGCCGACAGCGACGGCTACACCGTTCCGCCCGACAACCCGTTCGTCGGCGACCCGGAGAAACGACCGGAGCTCTTCGCCAAAGGCCTCCGTCAGCCCCACCGGTTCAGCCTGAACCGCGCCAATGGCGAGATCTACATCGGCGACGTGGGCGAGAACGTGATGGAGGAATTGAATCGCATCCCACCTGGGACCAGCGGCCAGAACTTCGGCTGGTACTTCTACGAAGGGTTCGGACGGCGCTCACCAGGCGGTCAGGGTCTCGAGTTCACCGAGCCGCTGTACCAGTTCGAACATCCGAGTTGGATCGCCATCATCGCCGGCTACGTGTACCACGGCACCAGGATCCCGGCCCTGCGCGGGGCGCTCGTCCTCGGCGACATGACCGGCCCGATCTACGCCATGGGCAGCGACGGGCTGCAACGCTTGATCATCTCCGAGAAGGGCAACGTCCTCACATCTTTCGCCGAAGGTCCCGACGGCGAGTTGTACACGATGTCGTTGGATGGCGGTCTGAAACGGATCGACCCGGCCTGACCGGACCAGTCGGACCGGTCCGGAAATCAATTCGCGTCGGCCACGATCTTCTGGTGCAAGTGCACCGGCTGGATGCGTTCCTTCTTCTTGGCCGCCAGGCGGATGTTGAGCGCCTCGACGAGAACCGAGAAGGCGATCGCCGAGTAGACGTAGCCCTTGGGGATCTTCTGTCCCAGCCCCTCGGCGATCAGCGTGGTGCCGATCAGCAACAAGAAGGCCAAGGCCAACATCTTCACGGTCGGATGCTGGTTGACGAAGTCGTAGATGCTGCGCGAGGCCACCAACATGACCACGATCGAGGTGAGAACGGCCGCGATCATCACGCCGATGTAGGTGGTCATGCCCACCGCCGTGATCACGGAGTCGATGGAGAACACCAGATCCAGAAGTAGGACCTGTCCGATGACGGCGCCGAACGTCGGTGCCGCCTTGCCGCCGGCCCCGTGCTCTTCACCCTCCAATTTGTCATGGATCTCCTTGGTGGCCTTGTAGATCAGAAAGGCTCCACCGGCCAAAAGGATCAGGTCCTTGCCGGAGAAGCTGACGCTGAAGAGTTCGAACAGTTCCGATTTGAGACCGATCACCCACCCCACGGCCAACAGCAGCAGAATCCGCATGCCACCAGCAGCCAAAAGACCCGTCCGCCGAGCTCGTCCCTGCTGGTCGGCCGGAAGTTTCGAGGCCAGAATCGAGAGGAAGATGACATTGTCCACGCCGAGGACGACTTCCAAGAGGAGCAGGGCGGCGAGCGCGCTCCAGACTTCGGGGTTCGAGATCCAATCCATGCGTCGATGGTAGTGAACGCTCGTGAGACGATGGGGAATACGACCCCGATCCGCATCGGTCCGACGTCTACGAACATCGAGGATCCCACTATGGTCGGGCCATGAGCGAGGACAAGGACAAGATCCAGGATCAGGTGTCCGGCGACGGTTGGCGCAGTGCAGGTGCCGGCGGTGGTGCGTTCACCGGCGGCGGCACCCTCTTCACCGAACCGATCCTGGTGGTCAACCAGAAGGCCAAGATCATCGAATTGTCGAATCAGTACGCCGTCTACGACCAGAACGGCAACCAGATCGCCCAAGTGAACCAGGTCGGCCAGTCCTGG
>JBJTYE010000246.1:0-4851 GCA_046082625.1 Actinomycetota bacterium
GACGTTCTTGATCTCGCACCGCGTACCGAGGGGCTGGCCGGGTTTGCGCACGCTGAAATTGGCGTCGCAGCGCATGGAGCCTTCTTACATCTTGGCGTCCGAGGCCCCGATGGCCAACAGGATCTGCCGCAGTTCGGTGACGTACTGCTTGGCTTCGTCCGGGGTGGAGATGTCGGGACGACCGACGATCTCGACGAGGGGCACACCGGCTCGGTTGAAGTCGATGAGCGAGTAGTCGCTCCCGTGGATCCGGCCACCGGTGCCGCCGATGTGGGTGCTCTTGCCGGTGTCCTCTTCCAAGTGAGCCCGCTCGATGCCGATGCGCTTGCCGCCGGGCAACTCCAACCAGCCATCGATGTTGATCGGCTGGTCGTATTGCGAGATCTGATAGGCCTTGGGCATATCGGGATAGAAGTAGTTCTTGCGGTGGAAGGTGCTCGGCTGCACGGTGCAGTTGAGAGCGAGGCCGATCCGCATGGCCAGTTCCACCGCCTGACGATTGAGGACCGGCAGTGCTCCCGGCAGACCGAGGGTCACCGGATCGATGTGGGTGTTGGGATCATCGCCGAACCGGTTGGCACTGGCCGAGAACAACTTGGTGGCGGTGGCCAACTCGACGTGCACCTCGAGGCCGCACACCAATTCGTACCCGTCGATCATGAACGTTTCGCTCATGATGCGCCTCCGGCTCGCTCCAGGGCCGCCGCCGCTCGGAACATGGCTTGCTCGCCGAGAGTCGAGGCCAGGACCTGCACACCGACGGGGAGACCGTCGGCTCCGGTGCCGAAGGGCACGCTCATGGCCGGATGACCGGCCAGGTTCGTCGGGATCGTGTACACGTCGCAGAGATACATGGACAGCGGGTCGTCGACCTTGGCTCCCATGGGGAAGGCCACGATCGGCGAGGTCGGCGTCAGGAGCACATCGGCACGTTCATAGGCCCGGGCGAAATCGTCGCTGATGAGACGTCGCACTTTGAGCGCCTTGCCGTAGTAGGCGTCGTAGTACCCGGCCGACAACGCATAGGTGCCGAGCATGATGCGGCGTTTCACTTCGGCCCCGAAGCCGGCGGCGCGGGTGGCCGAGTACATGGCATTGGTGTCGGCCGCTGGCACGCGCAAGCCGTACCGCACGCCGTCATAACGCGCCAGATTGCTCGAAGCCTCGGCCGGAGCGATGAGGTAGTAGGCGGTGAGTCCGTACTTGAGCGAGGGAAGTTCGACGTCGACGATGGTGGCCCCAGCAGCGCGCAAGGCGTCGAAGGCCGCCTCGAGCCGCGCCATGACATCGGGATCGGCGCCACCGGGAAGGTCCGTCACCCGACCGACGCGCAGACCCTCCACACCGCGATCGAGCACCGACACCACGTCGAGGGAAGCTCGCGGAATGGACGTCGAATCGTGGGGGTCGTGTCCGCTGATGGCTTCCAGCACCAAGGCGGCATCGCGCACGTCGGTGGCGAAGGGACCGATCTGGTCGAGGCTGCTGGCGAAGGCCACCAGGCCGTACCGGCTCACGGTGCCGTAGGTGGGTTTCACTCCGACCACTCCGCACAGGGCGGCCGGTTGGCGGATCGATCCACCGGTGTCACTGCCCAAGCTCACCGGCGCGAAGCCGGCGGCCACCGCCGCCGCGCTGCCGCCACTGGATCCGCCCGAGACACGTCGCGTGTCGTGGGGGTTCACGGTCACCCCGAAGGCCGAGTTCTCGGTACTCGAGCCCATGGCGAACTCGTCGAGATTGGTCTTGCCGACGGCGATGGCTCCGGCCGCCGCCAATCGCTGGACCACCGTGGCGTCATAGGGAGGCTTCCAGCCCTCCAGGATCTTGGACGAACAGGTCGTCGGAACACCGCGAGTGCACATGTTGTCCTTGAGAGCGATGGGCACCCCGGCGAGCGGACCGGGATCCCGACCAGCGGCGATCTCGGCGTCCACCCGCGCCGCCGTGGCACGGGCCTGGTCGCCGGTGACCGTGTTGAAGGCGTGGATGTCGCCGTCCAAGTCACTGATACGGGCCAGATAGGCCTCGACCACCGCGGTGGCGGTGACCGCACCCGACTTCACGGCGCTGGCGATCTCCCAGGCCGTGGCCGGAACCCCTGTGGGACGGCCCACGTAGCGGGCCGACGATGCTCCGGCCATCTCAGGCATCCAGTCCGATGATCGGCGGGACGCGGAAGCGGCCGTCTTCGGCGGCTGGCGCCTCGGCCAGCACCTCGTCACGCACCAGACCCTCGACCACGACATCGTCGCGGAACACATTGGCCAAGGGGTAGGGCTGAGTCATGGCGTCGACGTCGTCGAGACGGAGGGCGTCGATATCGGCGAAGTGCTCCAACATGCCCGAGAGTTGGGCGGTCATGGTGGTGACCTCGTCGGGGGTCAGATCCAGTCGGGCCAAGCGGGCCACCTTGGCCACCGTGGCGGATGAGATGCGGTCGGGGGATGGCACCCGTCCATGTTACGAGGCCACGAGGTGGACGAGCACGGCCGATTCGGGCCACAGCACCGGCATCGGCAGACCCACGGTCGCCAGAACCGCTCCGCTGGCGCGCCACGGTTCGGTGGCCGTGATCCACGCCGGTTGGCGCACCGCCGGACCGAGTGCCCTCGGATCGAAATCGGTTCGGCCGGGCTCGAGAGACACCGGACGCACCGCATATCGACGATCGGGATCGAGATCGGGTAGTTGCAGGTGCGGAGGAACGAGCGACGCCGCCGTCGCCATCTGCACAAAGGCCACGAGCGCTTCACTGCGATCGCGGGCGTACACCCCGTGTGCCACATTGCTCGTGTCGAAGGTGTCGAACCGCACCGTGTCACCGTGGTGGAGCAGATCGCGGTGACGTTTGTGGATGTCGATGATGTGCGCCAGTTGCGCGAGGTCGCCTTCGTCGGCGGCGGTGATGTCCCATTCCACGCCCAGATGTCCGAACAGCGCGGTGACCCCGCGGAAGGCCAGAGAATGGCGACGGCCGGTGGTGTGGGCACGTGGCGGACCGATGTGACTGCCCATCACCTCCGGCGGGACGAGCATCGAAGCACCGCGCTGGATGAACTGTCTCTCGAGGGCATCGTTGCAGTCGCTGGTCCAGACGCGCTCCACCCGGCGCAACATGCCGTGATCGATGCGTCCGCCTCCAGAGGCGCAGGATTCGAACTCGACGTCGGGATGTCGACGACGCAATTCGTCGAGCAGCGCCCACACCGCCAGCGTCTGGGCGTGCGAAGCCGCCTTGCCCTGTGCCGTGCTGGCCTGCACGTGGGGGCGATTCATGTCCCATTTCACGTACGAGATGTGATGGTCGCGCAAGAGCGCGTCGAGGCGTTCGCAGATGTGCTGCCAAGCGTCGGGATTGGTGAGATCCAGCACCAGTTGATGCCGGCCGAGGACCGGTTCGTAGCCATCGGTGGCCAAGACCCAGTCCGGGTGTCGGCGGAAGAGATCGCTGTCGGGATTCACCATCTCGGGCTCCACCCAGATGCCGAACTCCAGACCGAGACCGGTCACATGGTCGATGAGAGGACCGAGACCTTCGGGATGGGCCTCCGCCGAGACCTCCCAGTCGCCCAGTCCGGCTCGATCGTGGCGTCGTCCCCCGAACCAGCCGTCGTCGAGCACGAACCGTTCGATGCCGACTCGTGCCGCCGTGTCGGCCAGATGGCGCAGACGATCTTGATCGTGATCGAAGTAGACGGCCTCCCAGGTGTTGATGAGCACCGGGCGCGGTCGGGCCGTCGGTCGCGGTGACCACCGCCGCGCTAGGCGGTGCAGACCCCACGAGGCCGGTGTCAGACCACGATGCGAATACACCCCGACGACGGTGGGAGTGCTGAGGGATCCACCCGGTTCGAGACACATCTCTCCGGTCTGGAACAACTCCCCGGTCTGCACGTAGCGGCGACCCGATGACGCGGTGTCGGCGAGGAACACGGCATTGCCGCTCCAGGCCAGGTGCACACCCCAAACTTCGCCGGTCCATTCGGTGGCCCCATCGGAGAAGGCCCACAGATACGGCGGATGTTCATGCGAGGACCGACCGCTGCGGTTCTCACTGGTCCAGGACCCCACGGGCCAAGCGAAGCGATGCAGATCGAACTCGCGGGCCCATCGGCCGGTGTAGACGCCGAGTTCGCCGGCCGCGTCGGGAAGAGCGAGCGAGATCGACAGAGCGTCCACCATGTAGAGCGACCGCCCTTCGTTGGTCACTGTCACCTGGGCCGTGAGCACACCATCGAGATCCAGTTCCAACACCGACGTCACCAGCAGTTCGGCGGGTTCGTCCCGGGCGCGGACCACGAGGGTCGTCCCGCCGTTCGGGGAGGCGACCAGTTCGTGATCGACGTAGTGCACCCGCGGCGACCAGTGTCGTCCGCCGCGTCGATGGCCCTGCAGTCCCGGACGTCCGGAGAATCCGTCCCCGTGGAGAGGAACCACGGTGAGAGCCGGAATCACATCGAGGGATCCGAAGGGCAGGGATGCGTTGTTCGCCGCCGAGTCCGCGTCGACCAGATCGTGGTCGGCGAGCGGACGTCCCCAGTGGACAATGGCCGGAATCCCGGAGGACACGTCGACGATCAGCGAACAGGTCGGGGCCGCCAGGTGCTCCACGCGCCTCGGTGCACCGGAAGTCATCACCGTTCACTAGTCGCCTTTCGCACCCGGAGTCAAAGTCGTCGGAGGCCGCGATCGAACCGACATAATGCAGACATGGGTTCGGCCGGAGACGTATCGCCGCCGGACCTGCGCATCGATCCCTACCTCGGCACAGCGGTGTACGTGGTCGGCTCCCGGCAACAGCGTCCCAACCAGTCGGGATCGACGCCGTCCACGGAGTGCCCCTTCTGT
>JBJTYE010000247.1:0-9783 GCA_046082625.1 Actinomycetota bacterium
CGCGTGGTGCTGGACGGCCTGATCGTTCCGCCCGACGAACTGACGCGCCTTCTGGTCGAGGGTGTGACGGACCATCTCGACGACATCGATCGGATCATCGCCGACCATGCCGCCGGTTGGACGCTCGACCGGATGCCGGCACTGGATCGGGGCATTCTGCGGCTCGGAGTGTTCGAACTGCTCTATCGCCGAGACACCCCGGTGGCCGTGGTTCTCGACGAGGCAGTCGAACTGGCCAAGACCTTCAGCACCGACGACTCGAGCCGCTACGTCAACGGCGTGCTGGCGGCAGTGGCGCGGCGTCGCGCCACGTGAGGTGTTGGCGCGGCGTCGCGCCACGTGATGTGTCAGTGCAGGGACTCCGGCCAGGCCGCATTGCCGCGCGCCGCCTCGGCGACCGACGCCAGTGAGAAGCCCTCGAGATGGTGACGCATGTGGTCGCCAGCCTGTTTCCAGATGGCCAGCAACACACATTGGCCTTCGTGATCGCAGGACCCGTCTTGATGGGGCTCCCCGAAGTCTCCGAGAGTGATGGGTCCGTCGACGGCCGAGATGATCTCGGAGAGACGGATATCGACCGGAGAGCGGGCCAACGTGTAGCCACCACCCACGCCGCGTTTGGAGCGCACCAGCCCGGCGCCCTTCAGGGCCAGAAGGATCTGTTCGAGATAGGGCTGGGGAAGTCCGGTGCGCTCGGCGATGTCCTTCACCGATGTCGGGCCGGGATCGTCGGCGTGCAGGGCCAGGGACAGCAAGGCGCGACAGGCATAATCCCCCCGAGTCGACACGCGCACCTCATCATCGTAGGCACCACCGCCGACCCGAAGGCGCACCCCCGAGAGGATCATGCCGAGATGACCATGCCGAGATGAGCATGATTGGCTCCAAGTGCCCGGATCGGGGACAATGAGCGCCATGACGCGGCCGGATCCGATCCTTCCGGACTACTCCGGTGCCAATTTGTGCGGTGTGGTTCCTGGTTGTCTTCTGACCGTCCCGGGGGCGCGACCCGGATGGTTTCCCCGGGCGTTGCAGGAGGCCGAGGTGGTGGTCCTTCTACTGGTGGACGGGCTCGGTCTCGAGCAGCTGACGCCGCGAGCCTCCGTGGCTCCGGTCCTGTCGACGTTCGAAACAGTCGGCATCACCTCGGTGGTTCCATCGACCACGGCCACGGCCCTGACCTCGCTGTCCACCGGTGCCAGTCCGGCCGAACACGGCATAGTGGGGTATCGCATGAGCATGGGCGACCAGGTCATGAACACCTTGCGGTGGGGCTCGTCGCGTGGCGATCTTCGGCGCGTGTACATCCCGTCGCAGGTTCAGCCGATCCCTCCCTTCGCCAGCACGGCGGTCCCGGTCGTGAGCCGAGCCGATCTGGAAGGGTCGGCGTTCACCGAGGCCCATCTGCGCGGGACGCGTCCGCAGGGGTGGAAGGTGCCGAGCGGGATCGTGGCCGAGACCGCGGCGCTGGTGCGCTCGGGGGAAAGATTCGTCTACGCCTATTACGACGGACTCGACAAGGTGGCTCACGAACGCGGCTTCGGAGTCCACTATGACGCCGAGTTGGCCTTCGTCGACTGGCTGGTGACGGCGATCCTCGAGGCACTGCCGTCCGGCACGACGTTGGCGGTCACCGCCGACCACGGTCAAGTGCACGTGGGACCGAACGTGGTGGGGCTGCCGGCAGAGATTCTCGACGACGTCCACCATCAATCCGGAGAGGGTCGGTTCCGCTGGCTGCACGCGCGCCGCGGACGAGCCGCGGATCTGCTGCGCTCCACCACGGAGGCCTTCTCGAACCAGGCCTGGGTGGTGGGTGTGGAGCAGATCCTGGACGAGCGGTGGTTCGGCCCGGCCGGTGGAGGGACCGTATCCGAGGTCGTGCAACGCCGATTCGGCGATGTGGCGCTGATTCCCTTCGCCGACATCTCCTTCGACGATCCACTGGATTCCGGACCGATCGCCCTGGTGTGTCGACACGGATCGCTGACCTCGGCTGAAATGGTGGTCCCGTTGGCCGCCCGCACGGTGAGCGCTGGAGCGTAGGGTGGCGGCATGAGTGATCCGAATGTGCAGGTTCCCGATCAGGTCATTCCCGGCGGTCGCGCGGAGGAACCGCAGGTCGATCTGGTCGAGGCGGTGACCGAGCCGGGCAAGGTCATGCGCATCGGTTCCATGGTGAAGCAGTTGCTGGACGAGGCCCGGGCCTCGCAACTGGACGTCGGAAGCCGCGAGCGTCTGGCGGAGATCTACGAGCGATCGATCGTGGAGTTGTCCGAGGCCCTGTCGCCAGACCTTCAGGAGGAACTGCGGATGTTGGCCCTGCCCTTCGCCGACGGGGTGCCGAGCGACAGCGAATTGCGCGTGGCTCACGCCCAGCTGGTGGGCTGGCTGGAAGGTCTGTTCCACGGGATCCAGGCCACACTGTTCGCCCAGCAGATGGCCGCCCGTCAGCAGTTCGACCAGATGCGGCAGTTGGGCAATGCCCCAGGCGACGGCCAGGCGCCTCCCGGGCGGCCGGGAACCTACCTCTGACCTGGTGCTATCGTCGGAACGACACGGATGTGATTCGTAGTTCCCCAGGGTGACGAGGAGGTGGAAGATGGCGCAGTCGTTCGCCCATCTCCACGTCCACACCGAGTTCTCGATGCTGGACGGGGCGGCCAAGTTGGACGAACTCGTCGCCAAGGCCGTAGCCGACGGCCAGTCGGCTCTCGGCATGACGGATCACGGGAATATGTACGGGGTTCTCGACTTCTACAAGGAGTGTCGCGAACAGGGCGTGAAGCCCATCATCGGCACCGAGGCCTATCTGGCCTACGAGACGCGTTTCGAACGTCCGAATCGACGGGGTCAGATCGACGATTCGGGTGGTGACACCGAGGGTGGGCGCAAGCTCTACTATCACCTCACTCTCCTGGCCGAGAACGACACCGGCTACCGCAACCTCATCAAGTTGGCGAGCTTGGCCTTTCTTGAGGGCTACTACTACCAGCCGCGGATGGACTGGGAACTTCTCGAACGTCACCACGAGGGACTGATCGCCACCACTGGCTGTCTCGGGGGACACGTGCTGCAATCCTTGATGAAGGGCGACTACGACGATGCCCGAACCAAGGCCGCTCGACTGCAGGAGATCTTCGGTCGCGACAATCTGTTCGTCGAGTTGCAGGACCACGGATTGCCCGATCAGCACCGGACGAATCCGCAACTATTGCGGATCGCCCGAGACATCGGCGCGCCGGTCCTGGCCACCAACGACTCTCATTACGTCCATCGCCACGACCACGCCGCCCACGACGCCCTGCTCTGCGTGCAGACCAACTCGATGATGAGCGACCCCCACCGATTTCGCTTCGACGGGACCGAGCACTACCTGAAGTCGGCCGACGAGATGCGCCATCTCTTCCGCGACGTGCCCGAGGCTTGCGACAACACCCTGTGGATCGCCGAACGGGCGAACGTGGACATCGAGTTCGGCAAACCCCAGTTGCCGAGCTTTCCGATTCCGAAGGGTTTCGCCGACGACGCCGAATACCTCTCTCATCTCACCCGCGAGGGGGCCGTCCGACGCTGGGGCGACCATCTCTCGCCGGCCGTCGTGGAGCGACTCGGATACGAGACCAAGGTCATCTGCGACATGGGTTTCGCCTCGTACTTCCTCATCGTGTGGGACCTCATCCGCTATGCGAAGGAGCGCGGGATCCGTGTCGGACCCGGTCGGGGATCGGCGGCGGGATGCGCAGTGGCCTACTGCCTGGGCATCACCGAAATCGATCCGATCCGCTACGACTTGATCTTCGAGCGTTTCCTCAATCCGAGCCGCGTCTCGATGCCCGATATCGACATGGACTTCGATTCGCGCTATCGAGAGGAACTCATCAGGTATGTGACCGACAAATTCGGGCGCGAACACGTGGCCCAGATCATCACCTTCGGCACCATCAAGGCGCGCAACGCCGTCCGGGACGCGGCACGGGTGCTCGGTCATCCCTATGCCGTGGGCGACCGGCTGGCCAAGGCCATGCCACCTTTGGTCATGGGGCGCGACACTCCGCTCAAGTACTGCTTGGAACAGCATCCGAAGTACGAAGACGGCTACCGAGCAGCGCAGGAACTACGTGATCTCTACGAAAGCGACGAGGATCTGCGTCATGTCATCGACGTGGCCAAGGGCCTCGAAGGATTGAAGCGGTCCACGGGTATCCACGCCGCGGCGGTGGTGATCTCCAAGGAGCCCCTCACCGAGTACCTCCCGCTCCAGCGCAAACCCGAAGCGGGTCGGCCCCTCGAGGAGGCCCCGGTCACCACCCAGTACGAGATGCACGGCGTCGAAGAACTCGGTCTGCTGAAAATGGACTTTCTCGGTCTGCGCAACTTGGACGTGATCACCGACGCCAACGAACTCGTCCGTTCTCTCAGTGATCCCGACTTCGACATCGATGCCGTACCACTCGACGATCCGGCCACCTTCGCGCTGCTGTCGCGGGGTGACACCGTCGGGGTGTTCCAATTGGAGTCCCCACCGATGCAGCAGTTGCTGCGGGCCATGGCGCCGTCATCCTTCGAGGACGTGTCGGCCGTCATCGCTCTCTACCGCCCGGGTCCCATGGGCGTGAACATGCATTACGACTTCGCCGATCGCAAGAACGGTCGTCAGCGAGTCGAGTACTTCCACCCCGATGCCGAGGCGGTTCTCGGCGACACCTACGGGCTGATGATCTACCAGGAGAGCGTGATGCGGGTGGCTCAGCGTTTCGCCGGGTACTCGCTGGCCGCGGCCGACAACCTGCGCAAGGCCTGCGGCAAAAAGGTCCGCGCCCTCATGGAATTGGAGAGGAACAAGTTCGAGGAGGGCTGCGAGACGTCGGGTTACGGACGCTCCCTCGGCAAGCAGCTCTTCGACATCATCGAGAACTTCGCCGATTATGCGTTCAACAAGAGCCATTCCTTCGGCTACGGCTACATCACGTACCAAACGGCGTTCTTGAAGGCCAATCATCCGGTCGAGTACTTCGCAGCCTTGCTCACCAGCGTCAAGGCCAACTTGGACAAGGCGGCCGGATACCTGGTCGATGCCCGCAACGGAGGGATCGAGCTCCGGCCGCCGAACATCAACGTGTCGGACGTGGACTTCACGCCTCAGGTGTCCGAACGAATCATTCACTTCGGTTTGTCGGCGATCAAGGGTGTGGGCCAGGTGTTGTGCGAAAAGCTGGTGGCCGAGAGACGCGCCAACGGGCTCTTCGAGTCGTTCCACGATTTCGCCATGCGCGTCCCGACGGATTGCCTGAACAAGAAGGCCGTGGAGTCCTTCATCAAGGCCGGGGCTTTCGACTGTCTCGGTCATCCTCGCCAGGGATTGATGGCGGTCTTCGAATCGATCATCGACGATTCCGTGGCGCGGCGGGCCGAGGCCGACCAGGGTGTCATGAGTCTGTTCGACGGAGTGGACGAAGGGGAGGCGAGCGGATTCGGTCTGGACATTCCGGTGCCCGACATCGAGTTCGATAAGTCCGTGAAGTTGAGGCACGAGAAGGAGATGCTCGGCCTCTACCTGACGGATCACCCCTTGCGGGGCTACGACACGGTGCTCACCCGTCTGGCCAACTGCACGACCATCGATCTGGAATCGAGCCCGAGCGAAATCGTCACCCTGGCCGGGCTCGTGTCCAAGGTCGAACGAAAGGTCACCAAGCGCGGTGATCACATGGCGATCATCCAACTCGAGGATCTGCACGGTGGCGTGGAGTTGACGGTGTTCTCCAAGACCCTCCAGCAGCACGGTCACAAGATCTATGACGACGCCATCGTGGCGGCCAAGGTGCGCGTCGACAGTCAGGACGATCGCAAGAGTTTCCGGGTCATCGAGGTCACTCCGGTGGTGCTGTCCCGGCACGAGCCGGAATTGCGTCTGAATCTGCCGACCTTGGCTCTGGATCCGGAGAACGTGGCCCGCTTGAAGAGCATCCTGACCGAGTATCCCGGACGGTCCCAGGTCTACCTGCACGTCGGCGAGTCCAAGGTCCTGCGCTTGGGCGAAGAGTTCAGGGTGGACATCGATCGGGTGATCCCGCCCTTGCGGGTGGCTTTCGGAGCCGGCGTCATTCGCTGATCGCCGGGAATTCCCGCCCGCCCCAGCCCAGGTGGCAGAATTGGAATCCGGGTGTCGGAGCCCGATCGGGACGGGGGAGAAGTCGTCTGAAGATGGCAGTTGAGATCGAGACCAAGGATTGTTCCGCTCTCTCCGATGAGGAGTTGGAGGCCATGGCCTCCATGGGCGGCACCTTCGATCTCCCGCGACTTCTGAAGGCCCGCGAGGACTGGGTTCTGTGTACCACGGCCCTCGAGGGCGGAAAGTTGCACGGATTCACCTTTTCCACCTTGGAACGCATCGGCGGGACACCATGCGTGCTCCTCGGACTCATGAGCGTGAAACGGAGTGGCAAGCGCGATCAGGTGCTCAAGGGTCTGATGGCCGAAGCCTTCCACCGGGCACTGATGGCCTTTCCGGACGAAGATGTCGTGGTCGGAAGCCGTTTCGTCAGCCCCGACGGCCTCGAGGCTTTCAAGCAGTTGACCGATCTCATCCCGCGACCCGGACACCGAGCCGTGGGGGAGGAGCGGGCCTGGGGTCGGCGCTTGGCTCGGCGGTTCGGTGTCGACGCGTCCTACGACGAGAAGACCTTCGTGGTGGCCAAGAAGGGACGATCGGGATTCCTCGATCACGAGTCGACCAAAGCCGACAAGGTGAAGCCGGAGGTGGCGGCCCTGTTCGCCGACGTGAAAGCCGATGTCGGCGGGTCGTTGATCGTGCACGGATGGACGATGGCCGAAAGCCTCGTGAAACTTGGCCGACGCTGATCGGTCCACCGACGAGCCGTCGCCGCTGACGCGGCTGCTGCGCAGACGGCGGATGACCCGCAGTTTCGCCGGCGGTCCGTCGTTCACCGAGATCAACAGCCTGTGCTCGGAGGCTCTCCGCGCCCCGTCGGCCGGATTCTCCCAAGGTGTTCATCTCGTGATCCTGCGCGATGACGACCTCGCCGATTTCTGGGCGGAGAGCGGTGCCGGGAGGTGGTTCGCCGGGCGGTCGGACGGAGTGTTGCAGGCGACGACGGTGGTCCTGGTCTGCGGCGACCAGCAGGCCTATCTCGATCGCTACGCCGAATCCGACAAGGCCGGACTGGGCCTGGAGGTCGTCGAGAACTGGGCGGTGCCGTACTGGCTCACCGATGCGGCCATGGTGGCCGAGAACCTGCTCCTCCTGGTCGAGGAACGGCGGTGGGGCGCTCTCTTCTTCGGCATGTTCGCCGACGGAGAGGCCTACCTCCGCCAGTTGGGAGTGCCCCCCACGGTCCACTGCATCGGCGCAGTGGCCATCGGGTTCCGGGACCCGCGGGATCGGCTCTCCGGTTCGCCGAGTCGCCGGCCGAGAGACCCGGCGACCGACCACCTCCACGAAGGTCACTGGTGAGCCGATGCTGGCGCCCCGTCGAATTTCTGCCAATCTGGTCCTGTTCGGTGAAGTGAATGGAGCACACGATGGTCACGCAAATTCCCCACGTCGAGTACCTGCAACTCGGTGACCGGCCGCATCTGCTGGCCAACGAGTGCACATCCTGCGGGGCCCGTTTCTTCGACCGCCGCAATGCCTGTGCCAAGTGCTTCGCGACCTCTTTCACCAAGGTGCCCATCGCCACCGAGGGAGTGTTGAAGGCCTTCACCATCGTGGCCTTCGCCGCCCCGGGCGTTCCGGTCCCCTTCGTGGCGGGAATCGTCGACTGTGGCGGGACCAGCGTCCGCGGCAATGTCATCAACGTCGATCCCACTCCCGAGGCCGTGACGTTGGGAATGAAAGTGCGACTGACCACCTACAGTCTGGGAGTGGACGACGAGGGAACCGAAGCCATCGGATTCGGATTCGAACCCGCCCGCTGATCGAGACACGACGACTTCGAACAACAGGACCATCACAAGGAGCAGGACGAGACATGGCACACGACGACATTTGGATTCTGGGAATCGCCATGACCAAGTTCGGCAAGCATGCCGACAAGGACATCGTGGACCTCGGGGCCGAGGCGGCCATGGCCACCCTCGCCGATGCCGGGGTGACGATGAAAGACATCGGTGTTCTGGCCGCCGGCAATCTGATGGGGGCCGGAGCCGGTTTCGGTCAGATGCTCCAGAAGCAGATCGGCCAGACCGGGATCCCGGTCTACAACGTGGCCAATGCCTGTGCCACCGGTGCCACTGCGCTGCGCACGGCCATCATGGCGGTCAAGTCCGGGGAGGTGCGCATGGGTCTTGCCGTGGGCGCCGAGAAGTTGGCCGGGGCCGGATTGCTCGGCGGTGGAGGCACCGCCAAGAAGGACGGCAACAAGTGGGAGCCCAAGGGTCGCTACGGATCGGTGGCTCCCACCGACGGCCGCATCGGAACCGACACCATGCCCGGGACCTTCGCTCAGGTGGGCATGGAGTACGGCCACAAGTACGGCGGAGTGTCCTTCGAGCTCTTCGCCCGCATCTCGGAGAAGAACCACGCCCATTCGACTCTGAATCCGCTGGCTGCGTATCAGAAGAAGTTCACGCTAGACGAGATCATGAACGACATGATGATCGCCTATCCGAACACCCGACCGATGTGCTCGGCCAACTGTGACGGAGCGGCGGCGGCCGTGGTGACCTCGGGTGAGGTTCTCCGGACCCTGAGTCCCGAACAGCAGCGGCGAGCGGTCAAGGTCTCGGCCTCGGTGCTCACCACCGACCCCTACGAGGAGTCGTGCCAAGTGCTTCCGGATGTGAACACTCTGACTCGCAATGCGGCGCGCATCGCTTACGAGACCGCCGGGGTGTCACCGAGTGATCTGGACCTGGTCGAACTCCACGATTGCTTCGCCACCGCCGAACTGGTGCACTACGACAACTTGATGCTGTGCCCCGAGGGAGGGGCGGCCGACTTCTTCATGAGCGGCGCTCCCTGGAGAGACGGTTCGACGCCCGTGAACGTCTCGGGTGGCCTTCAGTCCAAAGGCCACCCGATTGCGGCCACCGGTATCGCCAACATCTGGGAGGTCTGCCACCATCTGCGCAACGAAGCGGGAGATCGGCAGATCCAAGGCGCCAAAGTCGGCTTGGCCCACGTGATCGGACTGGGTTCGGCCTGCGGCATCCACATCCTGGAGCGCAGCGGGAAGTAGCCGGCGCGTGACGGCTACTGGCCGTTGCAGAGGCCGTCGAACCAGGTGTTGAAGCGCTCGTTGGCCGCCACGAATTCGTCGCTCGACATCACGCCGGACATTTCGTCCATGGCTCCGGTGTCGGCGAGCATGGCGGTGTAGTCGTAGTCGTAGCGCTCGAGAATGGCCAGGTATTCCTCGAAGCCGGCCTTGACGATGTCGATGTCGCCCCGCAGTTCGTCGGGGGCCAACTCACGGACGGCCTCGAAGGCGTCGGGGAGGCCAGCCAGAGCGTCGGCGTCGGTGGCCGCATCACCGGACACGCCCATAGCGGAGATCATGGCCATGGAGATGGCCAGACATTCCTCGGGGACTCCAGCCATGTCGGCAACATCGTCCATGGCGTCGAGGGCGATCGAGACGTCACTCATTTCGGAGATGTCGCCAGCGGAGGACGAACCCACAGGATCGTCGCCTCCGCACGCTGCCACGAACAGCGAGGTCGCCGCCAGCGCCATCAGGATTTTCGAAGTACTGCGTGCCGTGTTCATGTCGACGTTCATCTCCTCGTCGGACACCCGTCCCGACGACCGTCGCCGGG
>JBJTYE010000248.1:0-7446 GCA_046082625.1 Actinomycetota bacterium
ACCGAGGCCATGGGTCTGAAGGTGCAGAGCCGTACCGAGATTCCCGGTGTGCACGAGATCGTGCTCGCTGCCGACAAGGGTGGTGGCCGGTTGCAGTTGGCCGAGCGCTATGAGGATCGCCAGCCCATCGATCACGGGTTCTCTCTCTGGAAGGTCTACATGAACGTGGACAACTGCCAAGAGGTCTATGACCGTTGTATCGCCGCCGGTGCTGTCTCGCAGATGGAACCGCAACGCCTGGAGCGCTGGCCGGTGACCGTGGCTTTCGTCATCGATCTGGATGGCTACATCGTGGAGCTCATGGAAACCCACATCGACAATCGCACAGGAGCGCTCTGACGCACTGACAACGAAACGGGGATGACATGGTTGATCGCTACTACGTGACCGACACAGAGTTGTCGACACGGTTTCCCATCTACACCCGCGCCAATGTCGGCGAGGTCTTTCCCGATCCGGTGACGCCGCTCACCAGTGACACGGCGCTGTACCTGGCCGAGCTGGGATGGCGCGATGCCTGGGTACGCATGGGGGCCTTCGAACATCACGAGTTCCCCCACGACACGTTCTGTCAGTTGGGCGTCGTCGGCGGGTACTGCTATCTCAACGCCTCGATCATTCGTTTGTTCGGCGAGCGGGCTCCGGGCCTGTCGTGGGAGGCCATGGATCAGCAGTTCTTCGGCGCCCAGCCCGGTATTCCGCCCTACGAGCAGATGCCCGGAGACGAACGTCCGGATCTGACGGTCAAAGTCGGTGAGACCTTCGGCTGGGTGCTGTCCAAGACGGCACTCGATCAATTGGACGAGCTCACCGCCGAGCGGGCCGAGTCGATCGACCTCGCCCGCAATCGCCCCGATCTCACGGCCATGAGCGATCGGGAACTCTGGGATCGCTACCAGTCGTTGCTGCCCGTGCACCGGCGCTTTTTCGCCCAGCATCTCTTCACCACGTATATGGCCACGGTTCCCGTCGGGATCATCAGTGCTGTGGCCACGGCGGTGGGTCGGCCGGATCTGATCATGCCGGCATTGTCGGGGATGGGTGACGTCGACTCCGCCGCCCCGAGCCAGGCCCTGTGGGATCTGAGTCGTCGAGTGGCCGGGTCCAAACGGCTCACCAAGGAATTCGATGCGGGAGTGGAGGGGCTACTCACACGTTTGCGGGCGGCCTCGAAGAAGCGCAAGGTCTCTCGCTTCCTCGAAAAGCTCGATGCGTTCATCCGAGAATTCGGATCCCGAGGCCCCAATGAATGGGAAGCGCGGTCACGCACGTGGGAAACCCGACCAGAACTAGCGTTGTCGGCCATCGACCGCATGCGGCTCGCCGGTGACGAGATGAACCCGCGGTTGCAGAACACCAAACGGGTTGCAGAGCGTGAAGTGACCTGCAACGAGCTGTTGAGCATCGTCGTCGGAGATCCCGAGACCCACGCGCAGTTGGCCGCCGGTATCGCCGCGTCCCAGGCCTGGATTCCCGGGCGCGAGCGCACCAAGACCAACAACATTCGCATCATCCACGAAATGCGCATGCCCATGCGCGAGCTGGGGCGGCGCATGGTGGAGCGCGGGGCCTTCGACGAGATCGAGGACTTCGGTTTCGTTCGGGCCGGCGAATTCGACACCCTGCTCGCCTCACCGGATCTGCTCACATCCGTGATTCGTCAACGGCGCGAGGAGTACCACCAACTGGAGGCGAAGGAGCCCCAGTTCGTGTTCGTGGGGGAGCCCTCCAATCCGGCCACTTGGCCGGCCCGCGACGCCGTGGCCGCCGAGAAATTGGCAGCGGGGGAATCCCTGCAGGGCATGCCCGGGTGTCCGGGATCTGCCACCGGTCGGGCCCGGGTGATTCTCGACAGCAACGACCCGACGGCGCTCGAACCAGGCGACGTCTTGGTGGCTCCCATCACCGATCCTTCGTGGACTCCGCTCTTCGTTCCGGCCGCTGCTGTTGTGGTGGACGTGGGAGCTCCGCTCAGTCACGCCATCATCGTCAGTCGAGAACTGGGCATCCCGTGCGTGATCTCGGCCACCGGGGCCACTCGGCGCATTCCCGACGGGGCGTTGATCAGAGTGGACGGTGACACCGGCGTGGTGACGGTGGTGGAGTGATCCGGTCCCTTAGTGGGTCGGGGTGCGGCCGATCCCCAGTGACAGCGGCTCCCGGGCCTTGGTGAAACGCAGGTTCAGTTTGAGTGTGCCGAGCATGATGCCCGGTTGATGCAACCAGTCGTTGCCGTCGCCGTATTCGAGGCTCTCCAACCGATCCAGCAACACACCCCAGGCCACCTGCTGTTCGATGCGCGACAAGTTGGCACCCGGGCACACCCGCGGCCCTGCCGAAAAGGCCAGATGACGGGTGAGCCCGTCACGTTCCAGATCCATGTCCCGGGGACACTCGAACTCGTCACCGTCCACGTTGGCCGCTGCGAACCGGAGATGCAACAACGAACCGGCCGGCACCTCGACGCCCTGGAACACTTCGTCTCGCGAGGTCATGCGCGTGGAGAGTCCATGCGTCGGTGACCGCAAGCGCAGGCTCTCCTCGGTGAAAGCCCGCAACTTCGAGCGGTCGTTTCGCAACTGATCGAACAAACCGGGTTGTTCGCACAGCAACTGCGCCTGTTCCTCGATGGCGTATTGGGTGGTCTCGAGGGCGCCGATGATCATGGCGTGCACGATGCCGGCGATCTCCAAGTCGGTGAGCTTTCTGTCCAGGGCCTCGTAGTGCACTTCACAGAGGAAGCTGACCATGTCGTCCTGAGGGTCGCGGCGCTTGGAGCGCACGTGCTCGTAGACGTAGTCCTGGAATCCCTCGAGTCGGGCGAACATGTCCGTGGCTTGTTCGGGGGTGATCTCGTGCTTCAGTCCGGTGCCGTGCACGAAAGGCACCACGATGGCGTTCCCCCATTCGGCGAGCCGGGGGATGTCCTCGAAGGGAAATCCCAGGATCGATGCGAACACCCGCTGGGGGAGGGGCCGAGCGAAGCGACTGATGAACTCGACCGCTCCGTCGTCGATCCATTCGTCCAACAGATCATTGGCCACCTTGGCGATCATCTGGCGGTGCCGCGGGGCACCGGTGCCCACCCACGGATCGGTGAGCTCTTTCCGGTGCTTGATGTACATCTCCTGGGTGGGACGCAACGACACCATCGAGGCGGTCATCAAGTTGCGCGAGACCTCGTAGGCCCGCTCGACGGTCATGCCAGTGTCAGCCCATTCGCCGACCCGTCGTTGACCCATCACGATGAATCGTTCCGGGTCCTTCACCACCGCGGCGATGTCGGCATGTTTGGTGAGCACGAAGGCGTCCGTGTCCGGTTTCAATCCGCCACCGGGAATGCGCAGCACCGGAGCGTCCCGATGCAGGATCTCGTACATCTCGTACCAGTGCTCTTGTGCGCCGGCACCGAAGAGGTCGACCGACGCCAGGTCGACCGGACACTTCATGGGCCCGAGGTCGTGATTGACGTGCTTCGGGTACGCCCCCATTGTGAGATCAGAGCACTCGGTACACGTCGTAGTGCACTTCGTTGGCGCCCGGAGCGCCGACAGCAACGGCTTGCACCCCGTTCAGCCAGGTGTAGCGCTCGTCGCCAGCTTCGAAGAGGGGAGCGGTGATGATGCGCGGGCCGGCCTCACCGGGGGCCATCACACCCAGATAGCGCATGTGGATCGAGGCACCGTCGTCGGTGGTGATGAGGGCCCGAACGTCCAGCTGCGCCGTGCCGTCGGCTCGCAAGGTCAACCAGTCGGCGCCGAGATGGGCCACGGTGCCATTGACCTTGGGGCCCTTTGCCGTGCCGCCGTTGATGCCCACGATCACCCGGGTCCCCTGTGGACCGTTCGGAATGACCACCGGGGCATCGAGAGTGGCGTGCAGGTGGAACAGGAATTCCACGTTCAGGGAAGTGATGTCGCTCATGGGCCGATCGTAGTCATCGGTTCCGGTGGCCCGAACCGGAGCGTCCGGAACCCCATGAATCTTCACGAATGGGGAGGATTCAGGTCCCATCCCCGGCACACTGCAGGGGTTGATCGGTGTGTCTTCCGATCATGAGTGGCGTGTGACGTGACGAGCATTCAGGCTCGTCAGAGGCTTCCTCTTCAGGCACCGAGTGGTGCCATCCCCCTACGTTCAAAGGAAACCTTCCATGTCCCCCACCCTGTCCGCGCCGGCGCGTCCCGCCGACCCCACCGTTATTTCGGATGAATCTGCGACCTTCGCCTCTCTCGGCGTGCCGAAGAATCTCACCGCTATCCTCGCCCAGCGGGGAATCACCAATCCCTTCCCCATCCAGCGTCAGACCCTGCCCGATTCCTTGGCCGGCGTCGACATCATCGGTCGTGGCCGCACCGGCAGTGGCAAGACCCTGGCCTTCGTGCTGCCCATGGTGGTGCGACTGTCAGCGGATCGTCGGGGCTCGGCCCCGCGTCAACCGCGCGGTTTGATCCTGGTGCCCACCCGTGAACTGGCCGTGCAGGTGGCCGAAACTCTCGAACCGGTGGCCAAGGCTCTCGGTCTCAGTCACGTGGTCATCCACGGTGGCGTGAGTGCCGTCCCGCAGATCAAGGCTCTGAATCGCGGTGTCGACGTGGTCATCGCCTGCCCGGGTCGCCTGGAAGATCTCATGCAGCAGCGGCACTGCCGTCTCGATCAAGTGGCCATCACCGTGGTGGACGAAGCCGATCACATGGCCGATCTCGGCTTCCTGCCGGTGGTGAAGCGGGTTCTCGACAAGACCCCGAAGATCGGTCAGCGACTGCTCTTCTCGGCCACGTTGGACAATGGCGTCGACGTATTGGTGAATCGCTATCTGCATTCGCCGGTGATGCACTCGGTGGATTCCGCCGAATCGCCGGTGCCGGACATGGAGCATCACGTGCTCTGTGTGGATCGCGACCACAAGCCGGCCCTCGTCGAAGCTTTGGCTTCCGGTCAGGAGCGCACGTTGCTCTTCACCCGCACCAAGCACACCGCCAAGAAGATCGCCGCCCAGTTGTCGAAGAGTGGCATCCCGAGCGTCGATCTCCACGGCAATCTCTCGCAGAACGTGCGCACCAAGAACTTGGAAGCCTTCGCTTCCGGTGAAGTGCTGGTCATGGTGGCCACCGATATCGCCGCTCGTGGTATCCACGTGGACGACATTCGTTTGGTGGTGCACGTGGATCCGCCGGCCGAACACAAGGCCTTCTTGCACCGCTCGGGCCGCACGGCGCGCGCTGGTGCATCCGGCACGGTGGTGACGGTGATGACGCCGGATCAGAAGTCCGATGTGGATTCGCTCACCCGCAAGGCCGGCATCAAGCCGCGGCACACCAAGGTGAAGCCGGGCGATGCGATCATCGTGGATCTCACCGGACCGGTATCGCCGAAGCGCATGCGCCCCGTGACCCAGCCGCAACAGCAGTCGAGTCGGCCGCGGACCCAATCCGGTCGTCGCCCTGGTCCGGGTAACGGCCAGCGCACCGGTTCCGGGAACGGCCAGCGCTCCGGTTCCGGTAATGGCCAGCGAGCAGGCGCTAGGGGCGGTCGCCGCCCCGGTGCCGACAACGGCCCGCGTGGCCCTAGGTCGTCCTCGGGTCAGCGTCAGCAATCTCGCCACCGCTGATTCGCCGAGCACTCTCCGAACGAGAAAACCTTCGATCATCGGTAACTGTTAGGTTTTCCTCGATGCCGGGGGACGGCAGTCGCAAACGGAGGGACCCATGGCGCGGCCGGAGTTTTCCATCGAGTACACCGCTGAGCGCAACAGGCTCACCACGTTCTTTCGTGTGGTCCTGGCGATTCCGCACCTGATCATCGAGAACATCGGCAGTCAGTTGGCCCAGGTGCTCGGGTTCTTCCAGTGGTGGGTCATCTTGTTCACCGGGTCCCGTAACGAGCAGTTGTGGAAGTTGCAGAACGTCTGGCTGGGGTATGCCGCTCGGGTGTACTCGTATCAGAGCCTGATGTTCGACAAGTGGCCGAACATCGGCGTGGAGCCGAATGGCGAGCCCACGTCGTATTCGTTCCAGTACGAGAAGTCGGCCCGTCGGCTCTCGAACTTCTTCCGGTTGATCCTGGTCATCCCGGCGGTGATCGTGGCCATCGTCGTGGGAATCATGGCGGTCGTGGTGACGGTGATCGCCTGGTTCGCCGTTCTGTTCACCGGCAAGCATCCGCGGGGACTGTTCGACAAGGTGCTGAAGGTGCACCGGTACATCGTGCAGCTGAACGCCTACGTGCTGCTGATGACCGACGACTATCCCAAGTACGGGAGCTGACAACGGGAGTTCGCCTAGGGTTGTCCTGTTAGTGGCCCGACAGTTCGGTCCAGGGGGAGAGCCATGTTGTTTCCGATTCGCAAGATCCTCACGGTCGTGGAGGAGATCCACCACGACCTCGGCCCTGCTCCGAAGTCACCGGCCCTGAAGGGTGCCGTGGCAGCCGTCGTGGCCAACCCCTATGTGGGGCAATGGGTCGAGGATCTCAGTCCGGCGGTGGACGAATTGCGGGCCCTGGGAGAACGCCTCGGGAACATTCTCATTTCGCACCTCGGTGGAGATCCGTCGCGGATCGACGGCTACGGCAAGGGCACCATCGTCGGCTCGGCCGGCGAGATCGAGCATGGCGCGATGTGGCACATCCCTGGTGGGGGAGGAATGCGGGCGGCTCTCGGCAAGGGAACGAGCATCGTGCCCTCCACCAAGAAGGTCGCCGGCATGGGAGCCCGACTCGACGTTCCCATCACCCATCTCGAATGGAGCTACGTCGGCAGTCACTACGACGCCATCGAGGTGGGCGTTCCCGATGGTCCGAAACCCGATGAGATGGTGGTGATCCTGGCCATGGCCTGCGGTGGTCGCGTCCATGCCCGTCTTGCTGGTGGATTCACGCTCGCCGACCGGGGCAAGCCGGGGGTGCCGTCATGAGTGGTTCACGTGTGACGGTGATCGGTCTCGGCCGCATGGGCTGGCACATGGCCGCGCACCTGTCGAAGGCCGGACACCAGATGTCGGTCTGCGATGTGGTGCCGGGCGTGGCACAGAAATGGGTCGACGAGCATGGCGGAGAGGCTCCCACCGATGCCACTGCTGCGGTGAAGGGTTGCGATGTCGTCATCACGTCATTACCGGCCGATCGCGAACTACGTGCCGTCGCCGATGGGATTCTTTCGGTGCTCGGGCGAGGCGCCCTCTGGGTGGACCACTCCACCACCTCGGCCGGCATCGCCCGCACGGTGCATGCAGAAGCGAGGGCAGTGGGGGTGGAGTTCCTCGATGCCCCTGTGTCGGGTGGTGTGGACGGTGCTCGCAACGGCACCCTCACGGTCATGGTCGGTGGTGACCCGACGGCGTTCGAGCGGGCCGAGCCGGTCATCGCTGCCTATGGGGCTCGCATCACCCTCATGGGCGACAGCGGGGCCGGACAGATCACCAAGATGACCAATCAGATCTGTGTGGT
>JBJTYE010000249.1:0-2929 GCA_046082625.1 Actinomycetota bacterium
CGCCCTGAGTGGCCGTCAGGAGACCCGAGGCGATCTTCAGCAGAGTCGACTTCCCACAGCCGGACGGTCCGACAATGGTCACGAATTCACCCTTGTTCACGTCGAAGGAGACCTCGGAAAGAGCCTCGGTCCCATCCGGGAACCGCATGGAAATATTTCGGAAGGACAAAGCCGTCACGGGTGAACTCTTCTCGCTCCAGGTGGTTTCGGGACGACCGCCGCATCGTACGACGACCGCCGGCCGAGCCTAGTGCAGCCCCTCCGGGGCCGAGAGGGTCGAACTTCCGACGGCCAAGGTTTCCTTTTTGTTAAACCTCGGTGGTCGGTGCCGTGGGCCGTTCATGGCCCGCCGAAGTGCGACTAAGGTTCGGGCATCCCACGCTGTGGGGCAACGACAGGGGAGGAATTGTATGTACAAGAGTCCGAAATCGTCACGGACGCGGCTGGCTCGCGTCGGTGCTCTGGCCGCCGCGGCGCTGCTCGTCGCAGCCTGCGGTGGAGACGACGGCGATAGCGGAAGCGGCGATGGCAGCAGCGGGGGCGAAGGCTCCTTGGCCGCCGATTGTCCTGCGACCATCGTCATCCAGACCGACTGGTTCCCGGAGTCCGAACACGGTGCGCTCTACCAGATGGTGGGCGCCGACTACACCGTCGATACCGAGAAGAAGACCGTGAAGGGCAGCCTGGTCGACAGCGAGGGTAACGACACCGGTGTGGACATCGAAGTGCGCACGGGCGGTCCGGCCATCGGCTACTCGCCGGTGTCGACCACCATGGCCACCGATGACAGCATCACCATGGGCTACATCAGTACCGATGATGCGGCGTTCAACTACGACACCATCAAGACGTTGGCCGTGGTTGCTCCGCTGGAAATCAACCCGCAGATCATCATGTGGGATCCCGAGACCTACCCGGATGTGAAGACGATCGCCGATCTCGGTGAAGCCGGAATCACGCTCAATGTGTTCGCCGGTGGTTCGTATCTGGACGTCTTCGTGGCCGAGGGTGTGGTGAGCGAGGATCAGATCGATCCGTCCTACGACGGTTCGCCGGCCCGCTTCATCTCCGAAGGTGGCAAGATCGCCCAGCAGGGCTTCGCCTCTGCCGAGCCGTATCAGTACAAGAACGAGTTCACCGACTGGGGCAAGGATGTGGCCTACCAGCTCATCCATGATGCCGGCTTCGAGATCTACGCCGCTCCGTTGGCCATTCGCGCCGACGACAAGGAAGAGCTCTCGTCGTGTCTGAGCAAGTTCGTGCCGATCGTGCAGCAGGCCGCCATCGACTTCGTGGAAGACGGTGCTCGGGCCAATGCCATCATCATCGACGCCGTCGAGCAGTTCGCCGATTTCTGGGTGTACAGCGAAGGTGTGGCCGCCTACTCGACGGAGACGCAGTTGGAGCTCGGCCTGGTCGGCAACGGCCCGGATTCGACGCTCGGCAACTTCGACTTCGACCGAGCCAACAAGGTGCTCGAGCAGATGAGCAACGCTGGGTTGTCGGTTCCGGCCGATCTGAAGGCCGAGGACATCTACACCAACGAGTTCATCGACTCCAGTATCGGATTGAAGTGAGCTGATGGCCCGCTCTGCGGAGCGGGCCATCTCGTTCGACCGGGGACGGCGCAGCCGTCCCCGGTTGCGCGTTCAGGGGGCGAATCGCGAGATTTCGTGGAGACCGGCGACGAAATGGGCCACGGCGCCCTCCACCAGCACCCGACCGTGGTCGGCATCGGCCAGGGTGGGATCCCCGATGTGGCCGTCGGAGCCGAAATCGTTACTCAGCCAACCGAATTGAATTCCTCCCCCGAACCGGACCTGAGTGTTCTTCGCCAAGTGTTCGGGGACGTTCCGCACCGCCCGCTCCATGTGCACCAGTTCCGGATGCAAATGGAGCATCATCGAGGTCTCGTCGTGGCCGCCATGGATCCCCATTCCGAGTTCGTGCTGTGAGGACGAGCCGCCTTGATCGGCGGGCAAGGTGGGATGGGCCAGGAAGGTCTGCAGACCGGTGGCCAGACGAATCTCGCGATTGGCCATGGCCAAGAGCGCACTGTTGCCTCCGTGTCCGTTCATGAAGACCAATTTGCGACAAGGTGTGGTGGCCACACATCGACCGATGTCCTCGACCACCGAGAGCATGGTGCGCGCCGTCATCCAGATGGTGCCCGGACTCCAGGCGTGTTCGTTGCTCTTGGTGTAGGCCAGGGCCGGCAACAGCCAGACATCCAGTCCTTCAGCGGCCGCTCGGGTCACCGCCCTGGTGCTCACGGCATCGGCGATGGCCAGATCGGTCACGAGCGGTAGGTGGGGCCCGTGCTGCTCCACGGCACCGACGGGTTGCACCAGGATCGATTGCGGAGTGAGGACTCGCCCCACCTCCGGTCCGGTGAGATGAGCCAAGCGGCGATCGACGGTCACTCGGCGAAGGATACCCCTCCCTGCGAAGGCCTTCACCGATGGTTCGTGAGCCACAATGGGACGATGTCCGATATTGACGCTTCGATCCCACCCCCCTCTTCGGATCGTTTCGACGCCATCGTCATCGGAGCGGGACACAACGGTTTGGTGGCCGCCAACTATCTGGCTCGGGCCGGCCTCTCGGTCGCACTCTTCGAGGCCCGCGACACGGTCGGGGGATGTTCGAGCAGCGAACCCATGGGTGACGTCACCGTCAACATCTGCAACTGCGATCACATCACCTTCCGCACGACGCCCATCCTGGAAGAGCTGGATCTGGCTGCCCACGGACTCCGGTACCTGGATGTCGAACCCAGTCAATTGAACCTGGACTGGGATGGCGGCCCGGCGTGGGCGATCTGCCATTCGGTGGACACCACCATGGAACTTCTGTCGCGGACGTATCCGGACCAAGTGGACGGCTACCGGCGTTACGTGGCCGATGCCCTGCCGGTGGCCAGATTGGT
>JBJTYE010000250.1:0-14787 GCA_046082625.1 Actinomycetota bacterium
GTCGACGAGATCTGCGATCGCATCGTCGAGCGTCGCCAGAAGTTCGGTATCAGTTACGTCAGTTTCGGAACCTCGGTCATGGAGGCCGTGGCCCCGGTGGTCAGTCGACTGGCCGGGACCTGAGGCCGATCTGATCCTGCGAAAGGAGATCCCATGACTGTCGACATCTCGACGTTCAATCCATTCGATCCGGCAACATTGCAGTGCCCGTTCCCGCACTATGCGGCGATGCGGGCCGAGGATCCGGTGCATTTCGTGAAGGGAATCGGAGTGCACATGATCGCCAAGCACGATCTTGTCATGCAGGTCCTGCGCGACCCGGAGACCTTCTCGTCCCGCTTCGGCGGCACCGGCATGCCCATGGATCCGAGCACCCGCGGTCGTTTCGAAGAGGTCTTCGCCGAGGGGTATCCCCGAGTGTCGACGATGCTCACCGCCGATCAGCCCGAGCACACCCGCTATCGGCGACTGGTCTCCCGGGCCTTCCATCCCAAGGTCATCGCCGAACTGGAACCGGTGGTACGTGCGATCACCATCCGCCTGATCGATTCCTGGATCGACCGCGGGCGAATCGAATTCGTCGGTGACTTCGGCGTGCCATTGCCGGTGGAGGTCATCGCCCATGCTCTCAACGTTCCCGACGATCGCTTGGCCGATTTCAAGCGCTGGTCGGATGATTCGATCGCCGGGATCGGCACGAACATCTCCCTCGAAGCGCGGCTCGAGGCCGAGCGCGGGGTCAACGAGTTCCAGCACTACTTCGCCGAGCAGATCGAGAAGCGGCGCACCGAGCCGCGCGACGACATCCTGACCAATCTGTTGAACGCCCGGATCGACGACGAGGATTCCGACATCACCGACAAGCGTCCTCTCGACATGCCCGAGATGTTGAGCATCGTCCAGCAGCTGCTGGTCGCCGGCAACGAGACCACCACCAAGATGCTGACCGAGATGATCAGGCTCCTGGCCGAGAATCCCGACGAGTGGCGCAAGGTCAAGGCCGATCCGTCGCGGGTGGAGCGCATCGTGGAGGAGACCCTGCGGCTGTCGACACCGACCCAGGGCATGTGGCGTCTGGTGTCCCGGGACACCGAACTGGGCGGAGTGCCGTTGAAGAAGGGGGACCGGGTGATCATCGCCTTCTGTTCGGCCAACCGCGACGAGGGGCTCTACGAGGACCCGGATGCCTTCGTTCCCGATCGGGAGGGCCTGCGCGATCACCTGGCCTTCGGCAAGGGCATCCACTTCTGTCTCGGTGCAAACCTCTCTCGATTGGAAGGCAAAGTGGCGCTCGAGGAATTGGTGAAGCGGCTCGACACGATCTCGCTGCCGGCCTCGAATTCCTTCGACTACTACCCGAGTTTCATGTTGCGCGGTCTGGTCCGCCTCGATCTCGAATTCACGGCTGCTCATGTCTCGTGATCTGAAGAACACCATCGCCGTCGTCACCGGGGCCAGTCGGGGGATCGGACGCGGGACCGCCGTGGCACTCGGCGAGCGCGGGGCCACGGTGTACGTGACCGGTCGCACCACCGGATCGGGCGAACTCACCATCGACAGCACGGCAGCCCTCGTGGACCAAGCCGGCGGCCGGGGTATTCCGGTCCAGGTCGACCACGGCGTGGACGCCGAGATCGCCGCGCTCTTCGACCGAGTACGCGCCGACAGTGGTCGGCTCGATGTTCTGGTGAACAACGTCTACAAGATTCCCAGTCCACCGGCCTGGGGTGGCGGCTTCTGGGAACACCCGGTCAGCATCTGGGACGACCAGGTCGGCATCGGTCTCCGGGCGCATTACATCGCCAGTTGGTACGCCGCGCCCTTGCTATTCGAGAGCGGTTCCGGAGGCGCCATCATCAACGTGTCCTCACCCGGGGGATCTTCGTATCACTTCAGTGCGTCCTATGGAGCGGGCAAGGCCGGTCTCGATCGCCTGAGTGCCGACATGGCCATCGAACTTCGTCCGAAAGGGATCGCCTGCTGTGCGGTCTATCCCGGATCGGTGGCGACGGAATTCATCGTGGCGGCGTCCGGTGAGCGGGGGATGGACCTGACGAAGGCGCAGACGCCTCTCGGTGTGGGTCGGTCGATCGTGGCATTGATCGCCGCTCCGGATCTGATGGAGCGATCGGGCACGATCCAGTGGATCGAGGACATCTCGGCCGAGTTCGACATCCGCGACGAGAACGGCAACCTGGCCGTGAAGTACCACAGCCGCAAGAGTTGAGTCAGCGCACGCTCAGCCGGAGGTGATCGACACCGCGGATGGTGAGCCGATCCCGCCAGGTGATGTCGCCGATCGGTTGGATGTCGGCGAAACGCGTGATCAGCGAACCGACGGCGATTTCGGCTTCGAGTTTGGCCAAATTGGAGCCGAGGCAGTAGTGAATCCCGGCGGCGAAGGCCATGTGACGGGCTGCGTTGGGGCGATCGAGTCGTAGGGACTGGGGATTCTCGAAGACACTCGGATCGTGATTGGCGGCACCGAGGACCGTGGTCACCACCGTTCCGGGTTCGACGACCACCGTCCCGCCATCGGTGTGATACGACACGGGGACGAGCGGGACTCGCACGGTCTGCTGAACGGGACCGTCGAACCGCAAGAGCTCGTCCACGTACTTGGCACCCTCCTGCGGATTGCGACGCCAGAGATCCAATTGATCGGGGTGGGCCAGAAGGGCGTTCACGGAATTGCCGATCAGGTTCACGGTCGTTTCGTGGCCGGCGATGTAGAGGAGCACCACGAAGGAGATGAGTTCGGTGATACTGAGATTGTCGCCGTCCTCTTCCACTTGGATCAACGAGGAGAGCACGTCGTCGCCGAGATTGCGCCGACGATTCTCGATCACGTCCAGCAGGTAGGGGATCAATTGGGCAAAGGCCTCGTCGGTGCGGGCCAGATCCTCGAGGGTCGACGTCGGCTCGAGTGCCAAGGTGATGACCTGGCTCCACTCGCGTAGTTCCTCGGCGCGATCCACGGGCATGTCGAGCAGGTCCGAAATCACTTGGAAAGGGATGGGAAAGGCGATGTCGTCGATCAACTCGAGCTCACCGTGCTGGGCGGCTCGATCGAGGGCCGCATCCACGAGGTGTTGGATTCGGGGCCGCAGTCGTTCCATGGCCGAAGGCGTGAAGGCTTTGCTGACCAGGCGTCGCAGGCGGGTGTGATCCGGCGGATCGAGATTCAGAATCGACTTCGCACCGTCGCGGCTGCGGCGCCGGGCGCGCTTGGCCTGCTGGATCGGATCGGTGGGTTCGTTGGCGTGGGCCTCGATGTCCCGACTGAAGTCGTTGCTCCGCAACGTCCAGGCGACGTCCTCGTAGCGGGTCAGGATCACCGTTCCGAGAGGGGTGTGATGCACCGGATCGAGTCGACGCAAGGCCTCGTAGAAGGGGTAGGGATCGGCGCGAAAGGACGGATCGAAGGGATCGAAGACGGGGGCGATGTTCGAGGAATCCATGGTCCGACGCCCATGTTGGCACCTGCCTGCGGACACGGGGAATCGGCGCAGAAGTTGCGGATAAAAATGAGAATCATTATCATTTAACGCATGACTTCGAAACTTCCTTCTCTGGCGGCTCTTCGCAGGGTGCTCGCGGTGGCGGCCGCCGGAACCGTGGCTATCGGTTGCGGGTCCGGGAGCGACGACGCAGTGGGTCCGTCGATCGTGGTGACGCACAGTGTTCTCGGGGCGGTGGTGCGCGACATCGTCGGCGACGCCGCCGACGTCACCGTGCTCATCCCCGATGGTGTGGACCCCCATGACTGGGAACCCTCGGCCCAGGATCTCGAACTTGTCACTGGAGCGGACCTGGTGGTGGCCAACGGTCTCGGTTTCGAATCCGGCCTCGAGGACGCACTCCGCAACGCTGTCGATTCCGGGGTGACGGTGTTCGAGGCCACCGACTACGTGACGATTCGCGAAGGGGCGCATTCGGACGAAGAGGCCCATGGCGAGGCCGAGAAGGAGGACCACGCCGACGAAGATCCGCACTTCTGGACCGATGCCGCGGCGATGGCCGAGGTGGCCGAGGCGCTGGAAGTGTTCCTCTTCGATGCCGGAGTCGAAGTCGGTGATCGAGCCGGTATGACGGCTGAGAGGTTGATCACTCTGGACAACGAGCTCCGCGAGACGGCCGAATCCTTGGCCGTCGAGCGTCGAACTCTGGTGACCGGCCACGAATCACTCGGATATTTCGCCGATCGCTACGGGTTCACCCTGGTGGGCGCGGTCGTTCCGAGTTTGACCACCCAGGCCGAGGTATCGGCTGGCGAGATCGCCGAATTGAAGGCCCAAGTGGAGGCGGCTGGCGTCGATGTGGTCTTCAGCGAACTGGGAACTCCCGACAAGACGGTCACGGCGATCGCCGACGAGGTGGGTGCCAGAGTGGTGGAGATCTCCACTCACGTCCTGCCAGAGGATGGATCGTACGAGACCTTCATGCGGGATCTGATGACGACCATCGTCGAAGCGTTGTCGGCCTGATCGAATTCGTGGGAAAGTGATCGAGTGGGGAACCTGATCAGTCCGTTCGTCGAGAACGGATTCATGCAGCGGGCCTTGCTCGCCGGCACGCTGGTCTCCTTGCTCTGTGCCGTCGTCGGGACTTTCGTGGTGCTCCGCGGGATGGCCTTCATCGGAGACGCCCTGGCACACGGTGTTCTTCCGGGAGTGGCCGGAGCGGCCATCCTCGGCTTTCCTGTTCTCATCGGCGCAGGTATCGGGGCCACGGTGATCGTCGTCGGCATCGGCTACATCACCGCCCGCAGTCGACTCTCTCGTGACGTGGCCATCGGCCTTCTCTTCGTCGGACTGTTGGCGCTCGGGGTGGTGATGGTGTCGAGTTCCCGCTCACTGACCGGAGACCTGGAAGCCATCTTGTTCGGGGAATTCCTGGGTGTCGACAGCAAGGATCTGCTGGCACTCGCGATCACCGCCGTCCTCGTCACCCTGGCGGCCGTGTGGTCGGCGCGACCCTTCGCCGTGCTCTGCTTCGACGAGGATCTGGCTCGGGTGATGGGGTATCGAGCCAGTGGCTATCACCGCTTGATGTTGGTGATGATCGCCGCCACGGTGGTCGTGGCCTTCCAGGCCGTGGGGTCGCTTCTGGTCTTCGGCATGCTGCTCGCTCCCTCGGCTGCCGGCGCACTCTTGTCCAGGCGGATCGCCACCATGATGATCTGGGCGATGGGGTTCGGAGTGTGGTCCACCTATCTCGGACTGTTGCTCTCGTACCACTTCTCGTGGGCGGCTGGATCCTCGGTGGTGCTCTGCGCCGTCGGAACGTTCTTCGTCGTTCTCGTGATCACGTCAGCGCTGAATCACCGACCTCGAATGGCGAACGAGGCGATGTCATGAGTCCGGAGGCGATCCCCGGCATGACGACGGCTCAGGACCGTCCGATCCTGACTGCTCGCCGATTGTGTGTCGGCTATTCCTCGGTCCCGGTGTTGAGCGGGATCGACACCTTCGTCCGACCAGGGGGAACAGCGGCACTCGTCGGTGCCAATGGGTCAGGCAAATCAACCTTGTTGAAGACCTTCGCCGGTCTCCTGACCCCGGTGTCGGGCGCTCTCGAAGTGGCAGGAGCATCGCATCACGATCTGGCCTATCTCAGCCAGTTCCACGATTCCGGTTTCGTGCTCCCGTTGCGCACCATCGATGTGGTGCGGATGGCCCGTTTCGATCAGCGTCCGCGCTTGGCCCGACGGACACGAGCCGATGATGTCATCGTGGCCGAGTCCATGGAACGGATGGGGGTGCTGGACTTCGCCGAGACTGCATTGCGAGACCTCTCAGGAGGTCAGCGGCAGCGCGTCTACCTGGCTCAGGTTCTGGCGCGACGGAGCAGGCTGTTGCTCCTGGACGAGCCCACGGCGAATCTCGATGCCCCCGGCCGAGCGCTCTACTTGGAGGCTTTGGCCTCGGAGAAAGCTCGGGGAGCGGCGGTGATCTCGGCCACCCACGATGTGGGGGAGGCCGCGTTGTGTGACCGGGTGATTCTGCTTTCCCGACGCGTCGTCGCCGATGGACCACCAGTGGCGGTGCTCACTCCGGAAAACCTGATGGAAACCTTCGGGATCGGTTTGACCCGGGTGGGAGACCGTCTCGTCGTCACCGAACACGCTCACGACGGGCACAGTCACGACGGGCACAGTCATGATGGACACGGTCACTGACGGTCAGTGTTCGTCCCAGTGACCCTCGTGGGCGGCGTGGAGATGGCCGTCGTGCAGATAGTCCATGTGATCGCCATGGGGTACGGCGACATGGCCGCAATCCGGACCGTGCACGTGTTCGTGTCGTGAGTGGACCACGCAGTGGTCGACGGTGCATTCGTCCCAGTGGCCATCGTGTTGGTGATGAAGGTGACCGTCGTGGACGTAGTCCACGTGATCGCCGTGGGCGATGGCTGCGTGGCCGCAATCCGGGCCGTGTACGTGGGGATGACCCGAATGGGCACTGTGAACGGAAGGAGACGAGCCGGAACTCATGGTCTCATTGTGGCAGAGAGATCGATGGCCTGCAGGCCGAGGCGAAACGGTCGTCGTCGGCCCGATGCTTGGTGGGCTCTCGCCGGGTCAGAGGGAGAGGACGTCGGGGTCGACGTCCGCCCCGCGTTCGGCAGTCCCTCTGATCAGGTCCACGACCCGACGCAGACTCGTGTCCTCGTGCACTCGTCGGGGGACCGGGACGACGACCGAGGAGCTGGGTTTCGATCCCACCAGGACCAGGACGGGTGAACCGAGAGCATCGATCCGGAGCGTCGCCGCCTTGATGTCGTCCTTGTGAAGTGAACGCCTTCGGCCGAACTCGGTCACCACGATCTCGTCACCTTCCACCGCCACCGAGCGGCGAGTATCGAAAAGGATCACCAGCGCCACGGCGAGCGAGATCGCCAGGAAGTAGATCAGGGCTTCGGGCATCACCGCACCGCCTCTTTGGGATCGTCGACGATCTTGCTCGACGAGCCGTTCGGCCCGAATGGTGTCGAACCTTTGACGGTGACGCGGCGCATCCTGCGTTCGGCGTTCCCGTAGTCGTCGATGGCGTAGTGCATCGTGGCTCGGTTGTCCCAGAACAGCACGTCGCCACGCTTCCAGCGGTGCCGCAACGTGAACTCGGGAGAGGTGGAGTGCCGATACAACAGATCGAGGAGGCCATCACTTTCGATACGAGAAATCCCGACCATGTGGGACGTGAAACCCGGATTCACGAACAACGAGCGTCGTCGTGTCGAGGGATGTACTCGCACCACCGGGTGAACCACCGGCGGAACCCGGAGGGCGTCGTCGTACAACTTCTGAGCATCCTCGCGGTTCAAGCCGGTGTCGAACGGTTCTCCCCAGTAGGCGAGAGGCGAGATGCGATGAACCGCCTGGAGTTCGTCGAGGGCCCGGGAAAGGCCCGGATGCAGCGCGTCGTAGGCGGCCCGAAGGTCGACCCAGCAGGTGTCTCCACCCCAGTCGGGTACGTGATCGGCGACGAGAACCGACGCCGCAGGTGGCGTCGGCACGAAGGTGACATCGGTGTGCCACCGAGCGTTCTTTCCACCGTCCTGGGAGTCGAGCACCAGGATCTCCGGATGGTCGGGGTGTCCGGGCACCACCGGGTGGGCCGGTGTCAGTTCGCCCAGCTGTCGGGCGACGTCCACCTGCTCGGCGGGGCTCAGGTGTTGGTCCCGAAAGACCAGGACCGAGTGCTCCTCGAGGAGGCGCAGGAGCTCCCCGGGACCGAAATCGGTGCGGAGGTCGACACCGGTGAATTCCGCACCGAAGATTCCGGTGATGGGAGTTCCGAGGCTGCGGACGCTGTCGATGGTGGTCACGAGGACACTCTAGCCCGAATTCGACCAAATCCGATAAGAATTGTCAGGTATTCGGATATCGTTTCGTCGATGCTGACCTGCCTGCCCCCTGACGTCGCTGAGCACGACGCCCCGGCCATCCTGCAGTGGGCCGAACGCCGTTTCCAGGGAGGCCTCGTGTTCACCTGCTCCTTCGAGGATCCGGTATTGGTTCACCTGGTGGCCGGGCACGCTCCGTCGGCCCGGATCGTGCTGTTGGACACGCAGTACCTCTTCGACGAGACCATCGCCTACGCCGAGCGATTGCGGCATCTGATCGGGTTCGAACTGTCGACCGTCCGCCCGAGCGACGACGTGGTCCCCGACGAGCTGTGGCGTCAGGATCTGGAGGAGTGCTGCCGGCGTCGCAAGGTGGAACCGCTGCAGCGGGCACTCGCAGGTGCCGAGGCGTGGATCACCGGCGTCAGACGTGTCGACGGTCCGACGCGGGCTGCGACGCCCCCGGTGGCCTTCGACGCCCTGCGAGGGGTCACCAAGATCAATCCGCTCGTCGCCTGGAGCGATGACGACGTGTCGGCCTACGCGGCCCGGCATGCTCTGCCGGAGAACCCGTTGGTCGCGCAGGGATACCCGTCGATCGGATGTTGGCCTTGCACTCGACCGGTGGCCGCTGGAGAAGATCGACGCGCCGGACGTTGGTCGGGTGCGGCGAAGACCGAGTGTGGACTGCACCTGTCATGAGCGTGGTCTCGAGACAGTCGGAATCGATGGGCTCGTCGGTGGAGGATCTTCAGGACGAAGCCATCGAGATCATCCGAGAAGTGGCAGCCGAGACGCGTTCGCCCGTTCTTCTCTTCTCGGGCGGAAAGGATTCGGCGGTGCTCTTGCATTTGGCATCGCTGGCCTTCGACCCGGGCCGTATTCCATTTCCGGTGATGCACGTCGACACCGGCCACAATTTCCCCGAGGTCATCGCCTATCGCGACGAGATGGTGCATCGGTACGGGGTGGATCTCGTCGTGGCGAGCGTGCAGGCATCGATCGACTCCGGGCGCGTGGTGGAGGATCCATCGCCGCGAGCGAGTCGCAACCGACTGCAATCGGTGACTCTCCTCGATGCCATCGCCGAGCACGGGTTCACCGCCGCTTTCGGTGGCGGACGTCGAGACGAGGACAAGGCTCGCGCCAAGGAGCGAATCCTGTCCTTCCGCGATCGCTTCGGGCAGTGGGAGCCCCGCTCCCAACGACCCGAACCCTGGAATCTCCTCAACCCGCAGATCAGACCGGGGGAGCATCTGCGGGCCTTCCCCCTTTCGAACTGGACCGAACTGGATGTCTGGCGCTTCATCGAACAGCACGATGTGCCACTTCCCGACATCTACTTCGCCCACCGTCGAGTGGTGATCGAGCGAGACGGGATGTTGTTGGGAGTCGGAGGTCCGGTCGTCCCGGAGCAGGGGGAGATTCCAACCGAAGAAACCGTGAGGTACCGAACGGTCGGAGACGCCAGTTGCACCGGGGCCGTGCGGTCCGAGGCCCGAGACGTCGCCGCCGTCATCGCCGAGGTGGCGTCCGCTCGGATCACCGAAAGAGGCGCGACGCGGGCCGATGACGCCTTTTCGGACACCGCCATGGAAGACCGCAAGCGCGAGGGGTACTTCTGATGGTCCTCCGAATCGCCACCGCCGGCTCCGTCGACGATGGGAAGTCGACCTTGATCGGTCGTCTCCTCCACGACTCCAAATCGGTGTTCGAAGACCAATTGCGATCGGTCGAGCGGGACAGTCGTCGGTACGGGGACGGCTCGGCGAATCTGGCGTTGCTGACCGATGGGCTCCGAGCCGAACGCGAACAGGGAATCACCATCGACGTCGCCTATCGCTACTTCGCCACACCGGCACGGACATTCGTAGTGGCCGACACACCCGGACATGCCCAGTACACCCGCAACATGGTCACGGGAGCATCGGTCAGTGACCTGGCGATCGTTCTGGTCGATGCGCGAGTCGGGATGACCGAACAGACGCAGCGGCATCTTCTGGTGGCGTCGTTGCTGGGAATACCGAGAGCTGTCCTGGCGGTCAACAAGATGGATTTGGTGGGATTCGATGAGGACGTGTTTCGGTCCGTCGTGAGTTCGGTTCGGAATCATGCGGCGAATCTTCCCTTCGGGATGGACATCGAGCCGATCCCAATCTCGGCGCTCCTGGGGGACAATGTCGTGGAGGCATCGAAGCAGATGCCGTGGCACGATGGCCGTGTCCTCCTGGAGTTCCTGGAAGGGGTCGACAGTGGCTCGAATCCCGATATCGGTGCACGTCTGGCGGTCCAATGGGTGAGCCGACCGTACGCTCGCGAGCACCACGACTTTCGAGGGATTTCCGGTCGGTCGAGTGGAGGACCATTGAAGGTGGGTGACCAGGTGGTCGTTCTTCCGAGCAGGCTCCGCTCCCGAGTGACGTCGATTCGCCTCGGCGGTCGTTGGGTGGACGAGGTCGACGGTGGACGATCCATCTGCATCGAAATCGCAGATGACGTCGACGTCGGTCGAGGTGATGTCGTGGTCGTGGCCGAAGCTCCGAAACAACCAGAGGTATCGGACCGTCTGGTCGCCGATGTGTGCTGGATGGTGGAGCGGACACTGCAACCGGGAACACGATGGTTGTTGAAACACGGAACCAAGACGGTGCGGGCCATCGTCGATGCCGTGTCCGGCCGCTACGACATCGGGACCGGAGCTCTCGGGTCTGCGGATCACTTGGCACTGAACGATCTGGGGCGGCTCGACCTGCAGACCACCGCACCGCTGGTCTTCGATGCCTACGACGTGCATCGCCGGGGCGGTTCGGGGATTCTCATCGACGAGAGCTCGGGAATGACCGCGGGTGCGGTGATGATCAGGGGCGGCGTCCGATGAGACCGGCCCAGTTCCCGGTGAATCTCAATCTCGCGGGTCGAGCCGTGCTGGTCGTCGGCGGAGGCCGGATCGCTCTGCGCAAGACATCCCAATTGCTGGTCGCCGGAGCGTCGGTGACGGTGGTGGCGCCGGAGATCCTCGAGGACTTCGACACGCTCGGATTGGACCTCGTCCGTCGGCCCTTTCGGGATTCCGACCTCGATGGAAAGAGATTGGTGGTGACGGCGACCGGCGTTCGGTCCGTGGATCAAGCCGTCTTCGAGGGTGCCGAACAGCGTGGTATCTGGGTCAATTCCGCTGACGATCCGGAGCGTTGCACGTTCACTCTTCCGGCGGTCGTCCGCAGAGGATCGCTGCTGATCACCACATCGACTGCCGGTGCCAGCCCGGCCTTGTCTTCGTATCTGCGTAATCAACTGGACCGTTGCATCGGTGCAGGATGGGCCGAGGTGGCCGAGGAGCTCTCGTCGCGACGAGAGCTCGTTCATCAGCAAGGCATCAGCACCGAATCGATCGACTGGGCGCCGATCATCGAGGAAGTTCTGGTCGCGCACGGAATCGTGATGGCGGATGTTCACGGAAAGGCGAAGGGATGACGGTTCATTTAGTGGGTGCCGGACCCGGGGATCCCGAACTACTGACCGTGCGAGCGGCGCGTCTCATCACCGCCGCCGACGTCATCGTGTACGACGCTCTGGTCGACTCGTCGGTCTTGAACCTTGCCCGACCGGGAGCCGAACTCATCGACGTCGGCAAGCGCCCGGGTCGCCGGGTGCCCCAGGAGATGATCAATGCGTTGTTGGTGCATCTCGGCTCCCAGGGCGGAACCGTGGTGCGACTCAAGGGCGGAGATCCGTTCGTCTTCGGACGGGGTGGAGAAGAAGCCATGGCCCTGGCTCAGGCCGGCATCCCCTTCGACGTGGTACCCGGTCTCACCTCGGCGGTGGCCGCCCCCGCTGCGGCCGGAGTTCCAGTCACCCACCGCGGCGTTTCGATCGGCTTCACCGTGGTGACCGGGCATCGGGAGCGAGGTGGCTCCTCGTCCATCGACTGGGAGGCCTTGGCGCGCGTCGGCACCACCATCGTGATCTTGATGGGGGTGGCCGAACGCCGCGAGATCGCTCGTCGGCTCATGAACGGCGGACTGCCGGGGCTCACGCCGGTGGTCGCCATTCGCAACGGCACTCGCGTCGACCAGGAGATCGTCCGCACCACGCTGGAAGGGCTCGGGGACATCGGCGTGACCGCTCCGGCCACCATCGTCATCGGTGACGTGGCGGCCTTCGATCTGACCTCGACCCTGATTCGGACCTCGGTGGGGGAGCGATGAGACGGTCCATCGACGACCAGCCGCTGTCGGTGGCCGACCTTCCCCCCGGCGCCGACGACGCCTGTCCGGTGTCGTGGGCCGTGGCAATCTGCGACGACTACGATGATGCCGAACCCCGCGTGGTGCTCACCGTCGAAGACCTCGGCCGTCCGGGCACCGGACTGGTTCTCCATCTGTCGGAAGAGTCGGCCCGTCGGTTGCGATTGGCCGTCCGAGATGCCCTGAGAGAAATTGGCGCCGTCACCGGCGAATGAGAGGAAAGCGGTACCAGACATGACCACTCCCGTGATACCCGCCCCCCGAGACCTGTTCGAAGAACAGCGTCTGGACATCGAACGGTTCGAGTTGGCGATCTCTCAGTACCTGGGCGGAGAGATCCCCGAAGATGTCTTCCGAGTGATGCGACTCAACAACGGCATCTACGGACAGCGTCAAGGTGGAACCAACCAGATGGTTCGGATCAAGTTGCCTGCGGGTTCGATCACCCCGGAGCAGTTCGAAGTGATGGGCCAGATCGCCACGGAGTTCTCCCGCGGTTGGGGACACATCACCACGCGTCAGAACATCCAGTTCCATTTCGTCGAACTCCGACGTATTCCGGATCTGCTGCGACGTATCGCCGCCGTCGGTCTGACGTCGCGAGAGGCATGCGGGGACACGGTGAGGAACGTGATGGCCTGCCACTTGGCGGGCGCCTGCCCCCACGAGATCGCCGACGTCACCCCGTGGGCCGAGGCCGTCTTCCGACACTTCGTCCGGAATCCACTCGGTCAGCGCTTGCCCCGCAAGTTCAAAGTCAACTTCTCCGGATGCAGCACCGATTGCGGCCAGGCGATGTTCAACGACGTCGGGATCGTCGCCGTCAGTCGGACCCGACCTGACGGGTCGACCGAACGCGGCTTTCGGGTGTACATCGCCGGAGGCCTGGGAGCCACTCCTCATCCGGCTCTGGCTCTCGAGGATTTCACGACCCGTGAAGATCTGCTCCCGACGATCGAGGCCGTTCTTCGGGTGTTCGATCAGACCGGTAATCGGGAGAACAAGTTGCGGGCTCGATTGAAGTGGGTCGTCGATCAGCTGGGCATCGACGAGGTCCGACGCCGGGTGATCAAGATTCGCCACACCCTTCCAGCCTCCTCGTCCTGGCCCGGCGGGATTCCCCCCGAAGTCGCCGGTGTCGGCGACGAACCGGCGGGTTCAGCTGGAGACGTCACCGCAGTGGGTCAGGGCGTGTCGGTGCACTTGCGCTCGAGCGACCCCTTCGAACGGTGGGTGCAGGCTTCGGTCGTGAAGGGCACGAAGGACGGATTGGTGTCGGTCGTCGCCTATGCGGCGCTCGGGGACATCACGGCCTCCCAGTTCACGGAGCTGGCAGCGATCCAGAGGAAATTCGGTGCCGACGTGCGACTATCCAATCGGCAGAACGTGGTGTTCAGGTCCATCGATCCGTCTCGGGTTCGTGAGTTGTACGACGCTCTCGATGCCATCGGCATGGCGCGACCGGGAGCAGAACTCGCACGGGACGTCGTGGCCTGCCCAGGTGCCGACACTTGCAACATCGCGGTGACTCAATCCCGAGGGTTGGCCAAGGCCATCGGCGAACGTCTCGAAGAGGAAGGGTTGGCCGAGGTCGGTGGTGTTCGGGTCAACATCTCGGGCTGCACCAACAGCTGCGGACAGCATCATGCGGCCGACATCGGACTCTTCGGAGCCGAGCGGCGGGCCCACGGCCGTTCCCTACCCGGATATCAACTCCTCCTGGGTGGCTACGTGGGCAGCGAGCAGATCCATTTCGGCCAAAAGGCCCTCCGGCTTCCGGCCAAGGCCGCGCCCGAAGGGGTCGCCCGAGTGGTCCGACGATTCGCCGCTGAGCGCGAAGCCGGCGAATCCTTCCGTCTCTGGCTCGATCGCGTCGGCGGGGCGGTCGCCGTGGCCGAAGGCCTGAAGGATCTGGACCACGTTCCGCTCCCCGACGACGGCCCGGATTTCTTCGTCGACTACGACGAAACGGCCCCGTTCGTGCCGGAGGTGTCCGAATCGGAGTGCGCCACCTGACCTCGCCGGGAATCGGGCGAGGGACGAGTCCTAGGATCCACCCAGCCATGACTCTCGTCGACGACACCCCGCGCCGCATCGGCGATCTGCAAGCCGTCGGACCGTTGGCGTTCGGTACGTGGCGCTTCACGAGCACGGACCTGGGGCATCGCCGCGATCTCGTGGCGGCGGCATTGGATCACGGACTGAATCTCTTCGACACCGCCGATGTGTACGGCCTCGACTGGAACGGCTCCGGATTCGGCTCGGTCGAGAGTGCACTCGGCGAAGTGCTCGCACGAGATCCCGGACTGCGGGCCAGGATCGTTCTCGCCACCAAAGGTGGGATCCGGCCACCCACCCCGTATGACTCGTCTCCAGAGTGGATTCGTCGTGCCTGTGAAGATTCTCTGCGCCGCCTCGGGGTCGACCATGTCGACATCTACCAAATCCATCGTCCGGACCTGTTCGCGCACCCTGCCGAGGTGGCCGGGATCCTGACCGACCTGCACGACGAGGGAAAGATCCGCCATGTCGGAGTCACCAACTTCGACAGCCGTCAGTACGAAACCCTGGCTGTACATCTGCCCTTTCCGATCGTGTCGAGTCAGTTCCAGTACTCCGCGGTGGACCTCGAACCCCTCAGGGACGGCACCTTCGACACCGTGTTGAAGAACGGTGTGCAATCCATGGCCTG
>JBJTYE010000251.1:0-3123 GCA_046082625.1 Actinomycetota bacterium
ACCGCGGTCGGCGCGGTGGAGTACATGCCCATCGCCGTGGTCGGGGGACTGCCGACCGCCTTGGCGCGCATGCGCGAGATGGGGATCTGGGTGGTCGGTCTCGACGATGCGGCCGACAAGTCGCTGTTCGACATCGGTGATCTGGCCGCCGAGGCCGTCTGCTTGGTGCTCGGGGCCGAGGGCAGTGGACTGTCGCGGCTCGTCCGCGAACGCTGCGACATGATCGTGAGCATTCCCATGAAGGGACGTCTGAGTTCGCTCAACGTCTCGGCTGCCGCGGCATTGGCGACCTACGAAGTGACCCGCCACCGGCGTTAACCTTTCGATTCAAATCGCCGGGTTAGCTCAGTGGTAGAGCAACCGCCTTGTAAGCGGTAGGTCGTGGGTTCAATCCCCACACCCGGCTCACACGAGCAACTGACGTATGCGCGACACCAGGACGTCCAACGCCGCGTCGTTATGACCGCCTTCGGGGAAGATCACGTCCGCATGACGCTTGCTCGGCTCGATGAACTGTTCGTGACTCGGTCGCACGGTCGTGAGGTACTGCTTCAGAATGCTCTCGTAGGTCCGTCCGCGCTGGGTAACATCGCGCTGTAGCCGGCGCGTGAGACGAATGTCGGCATCGGTGTCGACGTAGATCTTGAGGTCGAACAGGTCGCGCAATGTCGGATCGAAGAGAGCCAGAATTCCCTCGAAGACGATGATCGGTGCTGGTCCGACCCATTGCACGTCCGGTGACCGATTGTGATCGGCGTAGTCGTACACGGGAACGGGAACGGTCTCGCCCGCCAGGAGTCGGCCGAGTTGTTGGGCCATGAGATCCCAGTCGAAGGCATTCGGATGGTCGTAATTGGCCGCGGCGCGCTCCTCGAAGGGCTGGTGCGAGCGATCGATGTAGTACGCATCCTGGCGGATGAGGGCCAAGTGCTCGTCGCCGATCGATTCCACCAGTCGTTCGGCCACCGTGGTCTTGCCCGAACACGTCCCTCCGGCGACACCGATGACGAACGGTCGACGCGTCGCAGAACTTTCAGTGCGTCGAACGCGGTCCGCCGGACTCATGTGTCAACAGTATCCGCGCACTCGTTCCGCTTTCGGAGCGTCGACGAACGAGGGTGCTTGTATTGACCACGGCCACCAGGCAGGCTGGAGCGATGCCCCTTTCGGAACGTGAACGCGCCATCCTCGATTTCGAACGAGGATGGTGGACCGAGGACGGGGTGAAGGATCTGCTGCTCCGCGAGCGCTTCAACTGCTCGGCGGACGACTACTACGCCGAACTGAATCGTCTCCTGGATCGGCCGGAGGCCCTGGACCACGACCCTTTGGTGGTCCGTCGCCTGCAACGGGCCCGTGAACGCCGCCGGCGCCTGCGCCTGGATAGCGTGTCGGAAACCGGAGGTTTGCAGGCATGAGCAGAGAGAATCTTCCGCCGTCGGGGACTCGCCCCAGGGGCGCACCGGCGGGCGGCGTCAGCATTTCGACGTCATTGAGCGTCATCGTGGCGGCCATCGCCGTGTTGCTCGGCTTCCTCATCTTGCGCGATGTCAATCGCGAGCGCACCGGCGCCGATTTCGGTACCGGCGTGGAGGTTCCCACCGACGACGGCTCCGGTTCGGACGAGTCCACGACCATTCCCGTGGCCACTCCTGCACCCGATCGCACCGGTTTCAAGATCCTGGTGGCCAACGCTTCGGGCGTGTCGGGTTCGGCTGGGCAGATGACCACGGCTTTGCAGGCTCAGCAGTTCGTGGTGACGCAGCCGTTGAACGCGGATCCGAATCTCGGCAAGTTGACGACCACCATCGTGTACTACGTGCCGGGATTCGAAGCTCAGGCCACCCTGGTGGCCGACATCCTCGGTGGTGTGCAGATCCTGCCCGTGCAGTCTCCGCCTCCTGTCGAGGGTGGCACGCTCGGCGAGGCCGTGGTGTTGGTCCTTCTCGGAACCGATCTGGCTGGCAAGTTGTTGCCCGGGGCGTTGCCGTCGGCGACACCGGCGACGACGACCACCACACTCGTTGCCGGCTGAGCCCGTAGCTCGCCGTCAGTCGGTGGTCAGCGAACGCAAGACCTCGAGCGCGGCGTGCTCGACCGACCACAACGGCTCGGCGAGAGCCTTGTCGGCGCCGAATATGTCGGTGAGTGAGATGCACGGCTCCGGACGACGGAGGTCGGCATCGAGGTGCGGGTCCAGATCGATGGTGCCGAAGATCCCGGCCACCGGTTTCCCGGTGGAGACGGCCAGGTCGATCACGTTGCCGACCACTTTGCCGTCGTAGCTGGTGGCATCCAGTCGTCCCTCGCCGGTGATGATCAGATCGGCGCGCTGCAGTCGGTCGTAGAGATCGACTTCGTCGGCGACCAGATCGAAGCCGGGAACGATGCGTCCGCCGAGAGCGGCCAATCCGCCGGCGAGTCCACCGGCGGCGCCGGCCCCTTCGATGGTGGTCACGTCCACGCCGTAGGTCTCGCGATACATCTGGGCCACGCGCTCCAAGCGACTGGTGAGCAACTTCACCTGGGTGCGAGTGGCGCCTTTCTGCGGTGCGAAGACTTCGGCGGACTCGAGGAACGGCGTGGTCACATCGCAGGCGATGAGGAACTCGACGCCGCGCAGTCGGGCCGGAGCGTGGATGGCGCGCACGGCACCGAGGCCGCCATCGGTGGTGGCCGATCCACCCAGGCAGACGATGATGCGCTTGGCTCCGAAATCGAGAGCGCGATCGATCAGCTCCCCCACGCCGGTGGTGGAGGCGGCGATCGGATCGTTGGAGTCGGGGCCTCCGACCAAGGTCAACCCGGAGGCGCGGGCCATTTCGATCACCGCGGTGTCGTGGTGGTAGCGCCAGGCGGCAGTGACGGGATCACCGAGCGGTCCGGTCACGATCGACTCGCGCGTCGGTCCGCCCAGAACCTCGAGCGTGCCTTCGCCGCCGTCGGCGAGCGCGATTTCGTCGCAGTCGAATCCGAGGTCCCAACAGGCGTGACCGATACTGCGCGCGATCTGCGCGGCGGTGGCGGTGCCCTTGAACTTGTCGACCGCGGCCACGACGTGCATGGAGCCAGTTTGGCGTGTCGACGAGCCGACCTCGCCGGTCACGCGCAAGGGAGTGTGTG
>JBJTYE010000252.1:0-2701 GCA_046082625.1 Actinomycetota bacterium
CTTGCCGACGCTGGTCTTGGGGACTTCGTCGATGAAGACCACGTCGTCGGGGACCTGCCACTTGGCCACCTTGCCGGCCACGAACTCGAGGATCTCTTCCTTGGAGAGCTGCGCCCCGGGTTCCGGAACGACACAGGCCAAGGGACGCTCGCTCCACTTCTCGTGCGCCACGCCGATCACCGCGGCCTCCCGAATCTGGGGATGGGCCATGAGCTCGTTCTCGAGTTCGACGGAACTGATCCATTCACCGCCGCTCTTGATGAGGTCCTTGGTGCGATCCAGCAGTCTGATCCGACCCCGTTCGTCCACGGCAGCCACGTCGCCGGTTCGCAGCCAGCCATCAGCCGTGAAACTCTCGCCGGCGCGCTCGTCGTTGTAGTAGGTGGCGGCGATCCAATTGCCGCGGCACTGCAGTTCCCCACTCGATTCCCCGTCCCACGGAACACTCACCGTCGTCCCCGGCTCGACCACGCGACATTCCACTCCGAACATGATCCGACCGACCTGAGTGCGCAGGTCCGCCTGCGACTCGACGTCCAGCAGCAACTGGTCGCCGTCGAGGTGGCAGACCGCGGCCAGAGGGCTGGTCTCGGTCATCCCCCACGCTTGGAGAATGGGCAGGCCGGTCTGCTCGCGATAGGCCTCGGACAGGGCGCGCGGGACCGCCGAACCCCCGCAGGGGATGGCCCGCAGACTCGACGTGTCGCGCCCCTTCAATTCGGGCAGCACTCCCATCCAGATGGTCGGGACGCCGGCGGCCACCGTGACCTTCTCGTTCACGATCAGATCGGCTACCGCCTTTCCGGAGAGATCCGGACCGGGCATGATCAAGTCCGACCCGGCCGCGACCGCGGCATGAGCCAATCCCCAAGCGTTGGCGTGGAACATCGGCACCACTGGCAAGATGACGTCGCGTTCGCTGATACCGATGCCGTCGACCATCATCGCCGCCATGGTGTGCATGAACGTGCTGCGGTGGGTGTAGACGACTCCTTTGGGATTGCCGGTCGTTCCGCTGGTGTAGCACATGCTGGCGGCGGTCGTCTCGGGCATCTCCCGGAAGGTCGACGGCGCCGCGTTCCGGAGGAGCTCCTCGTAGTCGTGCACCGTCAGACCCGCGAGGTCCGACGGTACGTCTCCCTTGCCGTCGTCCATGATCACCAGGTGGCGAACGGTGGTGAAGGTCGGCAGCAACGGGGCGAGGAGACCGATGAGAGAGCGGTCGACGAAGATGACTTCGTCCTCGGCATGGTTGGCGATGTAGGTGAGCTGTTCCGGGAACAACCGGATGTTCAATGTGTGCAGGACTCGACCGGAACAGGGCGCAGCGAAGTACAGCTCCAAGTGGCGAGCAGTGTTCCAGGCGAATGTCGCCACGCGTCCATGGGGGGAGATGCCGAGGTCGTCGAGAACCGTTCCGAGGCGCCGCGTGCGGTCCGCCCAGATCGCATAGGTGGTTCGCTCCAACCCGGTGCCCGTGGCGGTCACGATCCTCTTGCGACCGAAGTACCTTTCGGCCCGATCGAAGATGTGCAAGATGGACATCGGGACCTCCTGCATCAGCCCCGGAATGGACCCGATTGAACGATCCTTCGACACGACGTACCTCCCCCAAGGACGATTCCACCACGCTCCCACGTGACCGAATCGATCGTAGCCCGGGGGCGCTCGCGCCCACATCGGCGCTCGCACTAGATTGATTGGGCATGTCGAGCCCGGACGATCACGCCTCTCCGGCTGCGCGGCGCTTCATCCTGTTGGCGTCGGCCGGGCTGTTCACAGCCGGGACCATCGGATCCAACATCGGACCGGCCTGGGTCGACGAACATCCGGCCCTGGTTCTGGCCCTGGCTTCCCGGAACCGCAACTTGTTCGGCTCGGTTCCGTTCATCGATCCGATCCCCTATGCCGTCATCGGCTTCCTCCGCATCCTGGCCGCCGCCGTGGTGCTGTACTTCCTCGGCCGCTGGTACGGCCACCGAGCCATCGGGTGGACGGAGCGGCAGATCGGAGACCTACCGCCCGTCTACCGCTGGTTCGAAAAGGGTGTGGCCAAGGCCGGTTGGCTGCTCTTGATCCTCATGCCCGGCTCCAACCTGGTGTGCATGATGGCCGGACATCAGCGCATCCCGGTCCGCCGATTCCTGCCCTTGGTGATGATCGGCATCTCTGCGAAGCTCGCCGTGCTGTGGGCCGGTGGACGGGCCTTCGAGGACCAGATCCGCTCGTTCCTAGGGTGGATCGAGGATTACCAGTGGTACGTGGTGGCCGGACTCTTCGCCTTGTCCTTCGTCCAGTCGGCCCGTCACGCCCGACGGGATCTCCCCGAGATCGTCCACGAAATCGAGCATCCGACCGAGGACTCCTGAGGCCGGCGGTTTAGATTCCTTTCCGAAGTTCGCGGCGCCTGCGCCGTCAATCGAAAAGGAGCCACCATGACCATCGCCGTCGGCGACAAGATCCCCAATGTCACCTTGCACGTCCTCGGAGAGAACGGCATGCCCTCCCCGGTCCAGTCGCACGACGTTCTGGCCACGGGCAAAGTGGTGCTCTTCGCCGTTCCCGGCGCGTTCACACCGGGATGTTCGATGGTGCATCTCCCCGGCTACGTGAAGAATCAAGCCGCGCTGCGCGCCAAGGGCGTCCAGACCATCGCCTGCATCAGCGTCAACGATCCGTGGGTCATGGACAACTGGGGCAA